>NZ_CP067140.1:3506250-3825000 GCF_028553805.1 Paracoccus saliphilus
TTCTTGCTGACGAACCCGCCAGCCAGCCACGCATCCGACAGGACCAGCGCGCCACTTTCCTCGATCAGCCGGTTGATCTCTTCCATGAAAGGCGAATCGTTCAGGCGTTGGGCGCGTTCATGGTTGCGCACCAGCCCCGGCATCAGCGTGACACTGAATTGCGGCACCCGGCCTGCGGCATAATCCAGCGGGAAGGACGTCATGTCCAACTGTCCGCTGGTTACGGCGCTCCATTGTTCGCGGGCCTTGTAAAGCGATTCGCCCGGATAGACGCGAATCTCCAGATCCACATCGGCATCCGCGACTTCCTTGGCGATCATCTGCACCATTTCGTCCCGGGCATCGCCCTTGCCGCCCGGAAACTGGTGGCTGGCCTTCAGCACTTCGGCCCCGGCGGCCAGCGGCATGGTGGCAGCGATCACTGCTGTCGCTGCTGCGGCGGTCATTATTCTGGTCATGATATTTCCTCCCTTGCGGCGCATCGCACCGAATCTCATACTCCCGCATGCATACTGTCTCGACTTTTGTGTATACACAAGCGATAATCATGCATGCAGATTGATGGGAGTGCAGGATGACCAGTGTCGCCGATGATATCAGCGAGGCGCTAGAGACCGAGATCGTCGAAGGCCTGCTACCTCCCGGCACGCGGCTGGAAGAGCCCGCGCTGGCCGAACGTTTCGGCGTCTCCCGCACCCCGGTGCGAGAGGCATTGCAGCGGCTGTCGGCCTCGGGCCTGGTCGAGTTGAAACCGCGCCGGGGCACGCAGGTCCTGAACCCTTCGATCGGGCGCATCGTCGAGATGTTCGAGGTCATGGCGGAACTGGAGGCCGTCTGCGCACGTCTTTGCGCCCGCCGCGCGGAACCTGAGTTGATCGAGAAGTTGCGGGCATGGCTGATGTCTTGCGAAACCACGGCGGCGGCGCAGGATGTCTCGGCCTATTACGAGGCTAACCGCCAGTTTCATCACACCATCTATCGCGGTTCGGGCAACGGGTTCCTTGCGGAACAGGCCGAATCCCTGCATCTGCGCCTGACGCCCTTTCGCCGCCAGCAACTCCGCGTGCCGCGCCGGTTGCGGCAGTCGCTGGCCGAGCATACGCAGGTCGTCACCGCCATCGAAGCCGGGGACGAAGCAGTGGCAGAGGCCGTGCAGCGAGCCCATATCCTGATCCAGGGAGAGCGTTTCGGCGATTTCCTCTCGCAATTCGGCGCGGCTGCGCGGGCGAACGCGGGCTGAACGCGCGAATCGCGCCACCAGGATCGCGAAAACGTGAGAACAACCGCGCAACGCGCGCTGCCTGTGTACGGTCTGTGTACATGCTGTGCACGTTCGGTGTACGGGTTGTGCAGTCGGATTCCCAGCATTTGCTGGTCAAGTTCCGCCGACCGTAGCGCGCCCCGCACGGACGCAACGCACGCCGCTGTTGCATCCAGCCGCGACCCTCGTTTGCACGATTCTGCTCTGCGACCTTATGCCGGGTAGTCTTGAAGGCTCCGGTTTCCTATAAGCTTTGCTGGACACCCAGCTAGTGTGAGTGAGGAGAGCCAAATGAAACTTGCAATGATCGGCGGCGTTCTGAGCGTCGTCCTTGCCCTGCCCGCCTTCGCCCAGGAAGAGGGCGATGTCGCCGCGGGGGAAAAGGAATTCCGCAAATGCAAGGCCTGCCACATGATCCAGAGCGCCGATGGCGAGGACATCGTGAAAGGCGGCAAGACCGGCCCGAATCTCTGGAACATCGTCGGCCGCCCCGCCGGCAGCCAGGAGGATTTCAAGTATTCCGACGCGCTGCTGGCCCTGAAGGATAGCGGCGAGGTCTGGACCGAAGAGGATTTGGCCGCGTATGTCACCGACCCGAACGCCTTCGTTCAGGAAAAGACCGGCGACTCCAGCGCCAGGACAAAGATGACCTTCAAGCTTCGCAAGGGGCAGGCCGATATCGCGGCCTACCTGGCCAGCGTCTCCCCCGATGCTCCGGCGGCGGAGTAGGACGGCACGGGTTCCTGCGGCAATCAGTCGCATGACAGGAAGGCCTCGCCCCCGCGGAATGTGATATTCTTGTGGGGGTATTCAATTTTTGGTCAGCGTAACGCATTGCCCGGTGCCGAAGGCTGGTCTAGAAGAACGCGAGACACCGCCGGTCGGCCAGACCGGCTCGACGATATCTGAGGGAGTTCGGGTATGGCAGACGCAGCCGCTCACGGCCACGAAGACCATCACGACCAGCGCGGGTTCTTCACCCGCTGGTTCATGTCCACCAACCACAAGGACATTGGCATCCTTTACCTTCTGACGGCCGCGGTGGTTGGCCTGATTTCGGTCTGTTTCACCGTCTACATGCGGATGGAACTGCAGCACCCCGGTGTGCAGTACATGTGCCAGGAAGGCGCGCGGTTCATCGCCGATTCGACGGCGGAATGCACGCCCAACGGTCATCTGTGGAACGTCATGATCACCTATCACGGGGTGCTGATGATGTTCTTCGTGGTGATTCCGGCGCTGTTCGGCGGTTTCGGCAACTATTTCATGCCGCTGCATATTGGCGCCCCGGACATGAGCTTTCCGCGGCTGAACAACCTCTCCTACTGGATGTATGTCGTGGGCGTCTGTCTCGGCATCGCCTCGCTTCTGGCACCGGGCGGCAACCAGCAACCGGGTTCCGGCGTGGGTTGGGTGCTGTATCCGCCGCTGTCCACGACCGAGGGCGGCTATTCGATGGACCTGGCGATCTTCGCCGTCCACGTCTCGGGCGCATCCTCGATCCTTGGCGCGATCAACATCATCACCACCTTCCTGAACATGCGCGCGCCCGGAATGACACTGTTCAAGGTGCCGCTCTTCGCCTGGTCGGTCTTCATCACCGCATGGCTGATCCTGCTGGCGCTGCCGGTTCTGGCCGGGGCCATTACCATGCTGCTGATGGACCGCAATTTCGGCACGGCGTTCTTCGATCCCGCCGGCGGCGGTGACCCGATCCTGTACCAGCATATCCTATGGTTCTTCGGTCATCCCGAGGTTTATATCATTGTTGTGCCCGGCTTCGGCATCATCAGCCATGTCATCGCGACCTTCTCGAAAAAGCCGGTTTTCGGCTACCTCCCGATGGTCCTGGCCATGGCCGCAATCGGTGTTCTGGGCTTCGTGGTCTGGGCGCACCACATGTATACGGTCGGCATGTCGCTGACCCAGCAAAGCTACTTCATGCTGGCAACCATGACCATCGCGGTGCCCACCGGCATCAAGGTCTTTTCGTGGATCGCGACGATGTGGGGCGGCTCGGTCGAGTTCAAGACGCCGATGCTCTGGGCCTTCGGCTTCCTGTTCCTGTTCACCGTCGGCGGCGTGACCGGCGTGGTGCTGTCGCAAGCGCCGCTGGATCGTGTCTATCACGACACTTATTACGTGGTGGCGCATTTCCACTATGTGATGTCGCTTGGCGCGGTCTTTGCGATCTTTGCCGGGATCTATTACTGGATCGGCAAGATGTCGGGCCGGCAATACCCCGAATGGGCAGGCAAGCTGCACTTCTGGATGATGTTCATCGGCGCGAACATTACCTTCTTCCCGCAGCACTTCCTGGGCCGTCAGGGCATGCCGCGCCGCTATATCGACTATCCGGTCGAATTTGCGTACTGGAACAATATCAGCTCGCTCGGGGCCTATCTGTCCTTCGCCTCTTTCCTGTTCTTCTTCGGCATCATGTTCTACACGCTGCGCTACGGGCAGCGGGTAAACGTGCCGAACTACTGGAACGAGCATGCCGATACTCTGGAATGGACACTGTCCTCGCCACCGCCCGAACATACGTTCGAGCAGCTGCCCAAGCGTTCGGATTGGGATCACGGCCACGCCCACTGATGCCTTATGAATGGCAAGACACGGCCCCGGAGGATTCCGGGGCCGTTTCACATCGGCTGGTCCTCTGGCCATATCGGTCCCTGCCCCGCCGAGGCTTCGTGTGGTTCATCGGAGCCACCGCCGCATTGATGGCGCTACCGCTGGCCGCATTGCTTGGAACATCCGCATTATGGGGTCTGCTGCCCTTCGCCCTTGTCGCGATCTGGGCCATCTGGACCGCCTTGCAGCGCAGTTATCGTAGCGGTGAAATCCGGGAGGAGTTGCGGTTGAACCGCGACATGTTGGAACTGTGGCGGCATGATCCGGGCCGGGCTGATCGCCAATGGCAGACCAATCCCTATTGGGTCCGGGTATCGCTATGGGATGACGGTCCCGTAGAGGAATACCTGACCCTGACCGACGGCCGGCGGGAAATCGAGCTGGGTGCCTTCCTGACCCCGGAAGAGCGGCGAGAGCTTTGTAACGAGATCAATCGACAGTTGGCGAGATTGCGATAACCACGCCTCGTCGCATCACATGCCCACCCCCTTCAGAAACCGCACCAACCTGACAGCCCGACGCAAGGCGGTCATACCCGCCCCGATCGCGATGACGGCAAGTGCGGCGGCAAGAATTTGGCCGCTGCTGTTCCAGAGAGGTTCGAACAGGGAAAGCAATGCGGCACCCGTGATCAGCGCCATCCGGTGCGGCTTGGCCATCGGCCCCGAAAAATCCGCTTTTGCGCCACAGTTCGAGCCCAGTTCGCGGGTATAGGCGGTAAGGAACGCCATGCTGACCGCAATCCACCCAAGGCCGGGCACGGCAGCGCCAATACCCGCCCCGACCAGGATGAACATGTCCGAGACCCGATCCGGGAATTCGTTCCAGAACGGGCCATCGGGCGCGCGCCTGCCCGCCTCGACCGCCACCATCCCGTCCAGCAGGTTGCATAACAGCCGGCTCTGGCAGAACCCAGCCGCCAGCAACAGCAGCAGGACACGCCCCCACCCCTCGGCCGATCCCGCAAGGCCAAAGCAAATTCCGGAAAGCAGGGCCACGACCATCCCAGCCCCGGAAATCTGGTTGGGAGTCACCGATGTCGCGGTCAACCTGCGTGTAAGCGCCGCCGCCCATGCGGTTTGTCGGCTGGCCAAGGGCCTGCGTTGATCGGGTTCGGTCATATCGAATACCTCCGGTGCCCGGATACGGGGATCGTCACGTCAAAGACCAGAAATAGCGTGTCAGATGGAAAAATATCGGGGCCGAGAACACCACCGAATCCAGCCGGTCGATAAAGCCGCCATGTCCCGCGATGGCGTGCCCCCAATCCTTGACACCGCGATCGCGCTTGATTGCCGACATGACCAGCCCCCCGAGAAAACCGAACAGCGTGATGATCGCCCCCATCAGCCCCGCTTGCCACGGATTGAATGGGGTCATCCACCACAGCCCGGCGGCCAACAACGTGGCAGACCCGGCTCCACCCAGAAACCCCTCGATGGTTTTCGAGGGCGACAGGGAGGGCGCGATCTTGTGCCGCCCGATCAGCTTGCCCCAAATATATTGCAGCACATCACTCATCTGCACGACGATCACCAGGAAGGCGATCAGCAGCAGGTTCCGCCCCTCGTAGCCCGGTATCGTCAGGTTCAGCAGAGCCGGCACATGCGAAGCGCAGAAGACACAGATCATCAGTGCCCATTGCATCTCGGCGACACGGATAAGGAAGTTGCGGCTCTCTCCCCGCAAGGCCGACATGATCGGCAAGAGCAGGAAGACATAGACCGGGATGAATACCGCAAAGATGCCGTATAGCTCTGCCCAGACAAGATAGTACTGGCCCGGCAGCACGATAAAGAAGACGCCGACCAGGGACCAGTGATCGGCTCGCGTGGCATTTGTCAGCGTCATGAATTCCCGCAAGGCCGCGAATGAGCACAGGGCGAACAGCAACATGACCCCCATGCGCCCGCCCAGAAACGCCAATGCCAATGCGATGACCATGATCCACCAAGCGCGAATCCGGTCGTTCAGATTATCGATCGCGGCATTCCCACCCTCTGGCGAAAAGCGCAGCCGCAGGGTCCAACCGATCAGCGAGGCCAGAACCAGAACGCCTCCTACACCCATGAAAACGGTCAACAGATCGTCGCGCGCTTGCAGCATCAGTTGCCATCCTTTCTTGGGCGCAGGTTCAGCAGGGCATCGCGGCTACGGGCAAGAAACGCATCTTTCTCCTCAGCCGGCTTGATGCGCAGGGCCTCTCCGAAAATCACCTTGCACATCAATGGTACGGGAATAAAACTCCCTTTCGGCAACACCCTGTTCAAATTGTCTATCCAGACCGGAACCAGATCGATATCGGGGCGTGCCTTGGCAAGATGAAAAAGCCCGCTCTTGAAAGGCAGCAGTTCCGCGTCAGTCAGGTTGCGCGTTCCTTCGGGAAACAGGATCAGCGATGTGCCATCGTCAAGCGTTCCGGCCATGACCGACACGGGATCGGCGCTCTCCTCGCTGCGCTGCCGGTCGATCAGCACGGCGTTGAAGACATCCTTGCCGACAAAGCTGCGCAATCCGGTACCGCCCCAATAATCCACCCCCGCGACAGGCCGGGCCCCCTGCCGCAACGGCTCTGGCAGGACGGACCAGACAAGAATGAAATCGCCGTGACTTGCGTGATTAGCAAAATAGATGCGCTGACGCCGGTCGAGCGGATCGATACCCTGCCAAAGCGGCTGAACAGCCGTGACAAGGCGGGCAAACAAGGCGATGGCCCGTCCGGAACCGCGTGCCAATGCCTTGCGCAACAAGTTTCCGCCCCTCCGCGCCATCCCTTGCCTCTCCCCAGTTATGTCGACGGCAAAGCTAACGGTTGCGAGGACGGATGCAATCACCCATCCATCGGATTGCGCATCGTACCCGTCAGCCTGCTCGCAACAAAACAACCGGATGCCCAATTTCCACGCATCTTTAAGTCCCATCTTACCAATTGAAATTAATAAAAATTTTCCTTGACCACAAAGGTTTTTCTCTCTGTAATGTCCGCAACAGGGCAGAAAGCCTTTGGTAATCAGTCGTCGACAGGGTGGGAATGACGCGTCGTCCAGCAAGCCGCATCTTCATGGCAATTGGTCCGCGCATTCGCGCCGCGCGGCAGCATGTCCGATATGCACTTGCTGCCCGCGTTATTGGGACGGCTCCCGGATAATGCTATGATCTCCACATCCATCCCCGTCCCCGCATCTTGCGCCTCATGCAAAGAGCCACCGTCACCATGAACTGAACCCAGTTCACCCGGACAGGCCAGCATCGAAATGGCCGTCGCAAAGCGAGCAGAGCATCGGAACTGCCAGCCAACAAGGAGTTAGAAATGTCGTTGCAAAAGAAGATCGCCATCAGCGCCACCGCACTATTGCTTTGCGGGACCGCCGCCTCGGCCAAGACACTGGTCTATTGTTCGGAAGGCTCGCCCGAAGGGTTCGATCCGGCCTTGTTCACGGCGGGCACCACCTTTGATGCCTCGTCGCAGCCTGTCTACAGCCGCCTTGTCGAGTTCGAGACCGGCACCACCAAGGTCATTCCCGGCCTGGCCGAAAGCTGGGAGGTGTCGGAAGACGGGCTGGAATATACCTTCCATCTGCGTGAAGGCGTCGAGTTCCACTCCAATGACAGTTTCACCCCGTCGCGCGACTTCAATGCGGATGACGTAATCTTCACCTTCGACCGCCAGCGGCTGGAGGATCATCCTTATCACCAAGTCTCGGGGGGCACCTGGGAATATTTCAACGGCATGTCGATGCCCGACCTGATCAAGGAGATCGTGAAGGTTGACGATTATACCGTGAAATTCGTGCTGAACCGCCCCGAGGCGCCGATGGTCGCGAATCTCGCCATGGATTTCGCCTCGATCCAGTCGAAGGAATATGCCGACCAGATGATGGAGGCCGGCACGCCGGAAATGCTGAACCAGGCCCCTGTCGGCACAGGGCCGTTCCAGTTCGTCGCCTATCAGAAGGATGCGGTCATCCGCTACAAGGCCAACCCCGATTACTGGCGCGGCAAGGCCGCCATCGACGATCTGATCTTTGCCATCACCCCCGACGCCTCGGTCCGCTACCAGAAGCTGAAGGCCGGGGAATGCCATGTCATGCCCTACCCGAATCCTGCCGATATCGAGGCGATGAAGGCCGATGCCGATATCGACATGCTCGAACAGGAAGGGCTGAATGTCGGTTACCTGGCCTATAACACGCAGATGGAGCCCTTCGACGATCCCAAGGTCCGCAAGGCGCTGAACATGGCGATCAACAAGGAAGCCATCATCGACGTGGTCTTCCAGGGCGCCGGCACCGCGGCCAAGAACCCGGTTCCGCCGACCATGTGGTCCTATAACGATGCGGTCGAGGACGACAGCTATGACCCCGAGGCCGCCAAGGCCATGCTGGACGAGGCCGGGGTCACCGATCTGTCGATGAAGATCTGGGCGATGCCGGTGCAGCGTCCCTACAATCCCAATGCCCGCCGCATGGCAGAACTGATCCAGGCCGATTTCGGCGAAGTGGGCGTTGATGTCGAGATCGTCTCGTATGAATGGGGCGAGTATCTTGAACGTTCGAAAGAGACGGATCGCGACGGTGCCGTGCTTCTGGGCTGGACCGGCGATAATGGCGATCCGGACAATTTCCTGGCCACCTTGCTGGGCTGTGACGCAGTTGGCGGTGCGAACCGTGCGCAATGGTGTCATGAGCCCTTCGAAGAGCTGATCCAGAAGGCCAAGGTTTCTTCCGATCAGGACGAGCGCACCAGGCTTTACGAAGACGCCCAAACCGTCTTCAAGGAACAGGCGCCATGGGCCACGATAGCTCATTCGGTGGTCTACAAACCGGTGCGCAAGGAAGTGACCGGATTCAAGGTTCATCCGCTCGGCACCCATATCTTCTACGGCGTCGATATCGCCGAGTAAGCTTTGGTCATGAGGGGCGCGCCTTCATGCGCCTCTCATGATCAGGTGCCTGATCATGCCAGATAGATACACAGATTTCCGCCGCATCGCGGCCGAACTGGGAACTGATGCGGTCGCTTTGGTTCCCGGCGCTAATTTCACACGCCTCTACGGGCATGTGTTCATGAGCAACGAACGTCCATTGGTGGTGGTGATCCCCGTCGAGGGCGATCCCGCTGCCATCGTGCCAAACCTGGAACTGTCCAGTTTTGCCGCCCTTGATTTCGAGGGCGAGGTTTTCGACTGGCGCGATCAGACGGGCTATGACGAAGCCTTCGCTGCACTGGCCGCACGCCTGCCCTTGCGCTCGGTCGCAGTAGAGGGGCAATCCATGCGCGTGTTCATCGAACTCGCGTTGCGCAACGCCTGGCCCGGCCTTGGCATCGTGGACGGCGAGGCCCGGATCACCGGCCTCAGATATCGCAAGACCCCGGACGAGATCGCCGCGATGGAGCGCGCCATCGCCATATCCGAGGCGGCATTGGGCGAGACTCTGGACCAGGTGCGCATCGGGCAAACCGAAAAACATGTCGAGCGGATCCTGATCCAGGCGTTGTTCGCCCATGGCGCGGAAGAGCAGGCTTTCGGGGCGCTGGTCGCCGCCGGGGCGCATAGCGCGGCCTCTCATGCCCATGCGCGCGACGATTACGCGCTACGGGCAGGCGATCCGCTGCTGATCGATTTCGGCGCGCGTTGGGGCGGGCTTTGCGCCGATATCACCCGCACCGCCTTTGTCGGGCATGTCACCGACGAGGCGGCTTCGGTCTATGAAACCGTGCTGGCGGCCAATCGGCGCGGACACGAGATCGCCGCGCCGGGCGTGACCGCGCATGAGGTCGATGACGCGGTGATTTCGGTGCTGGAGGCATCCCCCTATGCCGACCGGATCCGAACCAAGACCGGGCACGGGCTGGGCCGCGATGTCCACGAGGCACCTTATGTCATGCGCGGCAATCATCAGCGGCTGGAACCGGGCGTGGTCTTTACCAATGAACCGGGCCTCTACCAGACCGGGGGCTTCGGTATCCGTATCGAGGACGATGTGCTGATCACCGATTCCGGCAACCGCTCCCTGACGACATTCCCCCGAGATATCAGGATCGTAGGCTGATGCTGAAATTCATCCTTTCGCGGCTGCTGACCTTCCTGCCTACCTTTTTCGGGGTAACGCTGATCTCATTCGCCTTCATCCGCCTTTTGCCCGGCGACCCGATCACCGTTCTGGCGGGCGAACGCGGCATCTCGGCCGAGCGCCATGCCGAGTTGATGAAGGAATTCGGCTTCGACCAACCGATCCTGCTTCAGTACTGGGAGTACCTCAAGGGCGTGATGCAGGGCGATCTCGGGCAGAGCCTGGTCACCAAGAAACCGGTCTGGGACGAGTTCTTCACGCTGTTTCCCGCCACGCTGGAACTGTCGGTCTGCGCGATCATCCTTGCCGTAGCCCTGGGTCTGCCCGCAGGCGTGATCGCGGCGGTGAACAGGGGCAAGTTCTTTGACCGGCTGCTGATGTCCACGGCGCTGGTCGGCTATTCGATGCCAATCTTCTGGTGGGCGCTTCTGTTGATCATCGCCTTTTCCGGCTGGCTTGGCTGGACTCCGGTCTCGGGGCGTATCAGCCTGATGTATTATTTCGACGGCGGCACCGGCTTCATGCTGATCGACTCGCTCAGGTCTGGGCAGGACGGCGCCTTCTGGTCGGCGGTTCACCACCTCATCCTTCCAACCATCGTCCTCAGCACCATCCCGCTGGCGGTGATCGCGAGGCAAACCCGCTCGGCCATGCTCGAAGTGCTGTCCGAGGATTACATCCGCACCGCCCGCGCCAAGGGGCTTGCACCGCTGCGGGTGAACGGGCTGCACGCCCTGCGCAACGCGCTGATCCCGGTGATCACGGTCATCGGCCTGTCGGTCGGCACCCTGCTGGCCGGGGCAATCCTGACCGAGACGATCTTTTCCTGGCCCGGCATCGGCAAATGGATGGTCGATTCGATCTTCCGCCGGGATTACCCGGTCGTGCAGGGAGGCCTGCTGTTGATCGCCGTGATGGTGATGATCGTGAACCTGATCGTGGATATGCTCTACGGTTTCATCAACCCCAAGATCCGGAAACGCTGATGACCGAAACGAGCGATACAGCATCCCAAGCCACCGACCGTCCGGGGCCGCTCCGCGAGTTCTGGCATTACTTCCGCGAGAACCGGGGGGCGGTCATGGGCCTCTGGGTCTTTGTCGGCTTCATCCTCGTCGCCCTGTTCGCGGATCTGATCGCGCCATACGATCCGACCTCGCAGTTCCGCCAGAACCTGCTGCAACCACCCTTCTGGCAAGAAGGCGGCAGTATCGCCTTCCCCCTGGGAACGGATGCGCTTGGGCGGGATATGCTGTCGAGATTGCTGCATGGGGCGCGTTACTCCTTTTATGTCGGAATCGTGGTGGTCACGGTGGCGGCCTCGGGCGGAATCGTGATCGGGCTGATCGCCGGTTTCGCGCCGCGCTGGCTCGATACGATCATCATGCGGATCATGGATATCATCCTTGCCTTTCCGTCACTTCTGCTGGCACTGGTGCTAGTGGCAATCCTCGGTCCCTCCCTGACCAATGCCATGATCGCCATCGCCATCGTCCTGCAGCCCCATTACGTCCGCCTGACCCGCGCCAGTGTGCTGTCCGAACGCACCAAGGACTACGTGACCGCTGCCCGCGTGGCGGGTGCGGGCAGGCTGCGGCTGATGTTCCTTACCGTGCTGCCCAATTGCCTGTCGCCGATCATCGTGCAGGCGGCGCTGTCCTTCTCGACCGCCATCCTGGATGCGGCGGCCCTGGGCTTTCTGGGCATGGGCGCGCAGCCGCCGACGCCCGAATGGGGCACCATGCTGGCCGAAGCACGCGAATTCATCCTGCGCGCATGGTGGGTGGTGACCTTCCCCGGCCTTGCCATCCTGTTCACGGTGCTGGCCATCAACCTGATGGGTGACGGGCTACGCGATGCACTCGATCCGAAACTGAAGCGGAGCTGATCCATGCCCCTGCTTGAAATCCGCAACCTCTCGGTCGATTTCGTCACTTCCTCGGGGCAGTTCCGGGCAGTGGACGGAGTCGATGTGTCTGTCGATAATGGCGAGTTGCTTGCCATCGTCGGTGAAAGCGGCTCGGGCAAATCCGTGTCGATGCTGGCGATGATGGGCCTGCTGCCATGGACGGCGACGATCACCGCCGATGTCATGCGCTTCGACGGCCATGACCTGCACGCACTCAGCCCGCGGCAGCGGCGCCGGATCATCGGCAAGGACATGGCGATGATCTTCCAGGAGCCAATGTCATCGCTCAATCCCTGCTTCACCACCGGCTTCCAGCTCAAGGAGGCGCTGCGCCTGCATCTCGGCCTTGATCGCAAGGCCCGCCACCGGCGCGCGGTTGAGCTGTTCGAGATGGTCGGCATCCCCGCACCCGAAGAGCGGCTGAAGGTCTTCCCGCACCAGATGTCGGGCGGGATGAACCAGCGGGTCATGATCGCCATGGCCATTGCCTGCGGCCCCAAACTGCTGATCGCGGATGAGCCGACGACGGCGCTGGACGTGACGATCCAGGCACAAATCCTCGATCTTCTGACCGGATTGAGACGCGATAGCGACATGGCCCTGATCCTGATCACCCATGACATGGGCGTGGTGGCCGAAACGGCCGAGCGGGTATCGGTGCAATATGCCGGCCAGAAAGTCGAGGAACAGAAGGTCATCGACCTGTTCGAGACACCGCATCACCCCTATACCGCCGCCCTGCTGGCTGCCCTGCCAGAACGCGCCACCTCGCGCCATCTACCGACCATTCCGGGCGTCGTGCCGGGACAATTCGACCGGCCGAAAGGCTGCCTGTTCAGCCCTCGCTGCAAATTTGCCGATGAACGTTGCAGGATCGAGCCTCCGGCACCCATGGGGCCCGAACTCGGCCTTGCCCGCTGTCACTATCCCCTCAATACCAAGACGGAGGTTTCGGCATGAATGCCCCTGTGGTCAAGGCGGATAACCTGTCGCGCCATTACGAGGTCAAGGGTGGGCTTTTCTCCGGTCCGCGGATCTTGCGTGCGGTTTCGGACACGAGCTTCGAATTGCAGCCGGGAAAGACGCTGGCAGTGGTCGGGGAATCCGGCTGCGGTAAATCCACCCTCGCCCGGTTGATCACGATGATCGAGGAACCGACCTCGGGCAACTTCACGATCGGCGGAATCGATGCCAACCCGGCCAACCTCAAGCAGTTGCGCACCGATGTGCAGATCGTGTTCCAGAATCCCTATGGCTCGCTGAACCCACGCCAGAGGATCGGCGCCGTCCTGACAGAGCCGCTCAAGATAAACCGCCCCGACATCACGGCCGAGGAACGCTCTCGCCGTGCACGCGAGATGCTAGCGCTGGTGGGGTTGCGGCCCGAGCATTACGACCGCTATCCGCATATGTTCTCGGGCGGGCAGCGGCAGCGCATCGCGGTTGCCCGTGCGCTGATGCTGGAACCCAAGGTGCTGGTGCTGGACGAACCTGTCTCGGCGCTGGACCTGTCGATACAGAGCCAGATCCTGAACCTGCTGGTAGATCTGCAGGAGCGGCTCGGCCTTGCCTATCTGTTCATCAGTCACGACCTGTCGGTGGTCAAGCACATGGCCGACGACATCATCGTGATGTATCTGGGCCGGCCAGTCGAAATGGGCAGCAAGGACGCCATATTCGCACATCCCCGCCACCCATATACCAAGGCGCTGCTTTCGGCCACGCCCGTCGCGGATCCTCAGGGAAAACCCGATCGGATCAAGCTGGAAGGCGAATTGCCTTCGCCTTTGAACCTTCCCTCGGGCTGTGCATTCGCACCGCGCTGCTGGAAAGCACAAGAACGCTGCCGCAAGGAGAGGCCCGAACTCGGGGTAGTCGCAGACCGAGCCGCCTGCTTTTTTCCAGAATGACTTGCAACGCCTCGATTGTTCATCGGCCCCCGAACGCATCTATCGATTGTCATCGAATGTCTCGTCGAGAAGTGCATCGCACTCCGCTGGAACTACCCTAACCGGTAGCGTTCATTCCAAGCCCGACGGCATCGGATGCCATAGAAGCAGTACTCGCCTCTCCAAAGACCACTTCAAGGCGGGTTAGGCCCTTCTTCTTCCTGAAAATATCCCACGGGATCGCCGGCGGGTCGCGCCACTGGTTCGAGAGATCTGCCGGCGACGGGGTGTGAAACCCCCAGCCATAGCGGGACGCAAAATCCGGCCACAGACAGGGTGGCGCCGTTCCGGCATCAATGCAGCAGGCGTTTCTTGACCATTGCGCCGACCGCTCCGAAGTCCATCTGCCCGGCATGGCGCGCACGCAATTCAGCCATCACGCGGCCCATGTCGCGGATGCTGGATGCGCCCAGGTCCGATACCACGGCATCCACGGCCTGCGCGATTTCCGCATCGTCCAATTGACGCGGCAGGAATTCCTGCACGACCTTGATCTCGTCTTCCTCTTTCTGCGCAAGCTCCAGACGCCCCCCCTCTTCATAGGCCTTGGCCGATTCCTGGCTTTGCTTGACCATCTTCGACAGGATCGCGATCAGATCGGCATCGCTCAACCCGGCCTCGTCGCCGCCTTCTCCGCGTGCGGCAATCTCCCTGTCCTTGATGGCGGCGGAAATCAGGCGCAGCGTCGACAGCCGTGCATTGTCCTTGGACTTCATCGCTTCTTTGGTGGCAGCTTGCAATTTGGCTCGCAGGTCCATGATCGTCTCCCGGGATAAACCCATAGGCCTTGGCCCCTGGCCGGGGCAGGCGGAAAGATGGCGATCTAGGCAAAGAGTGCGCAAAATTCAAGCTGTCATCGCCGTCAAAAGGGACGCCAGCGCTTGACCTCGGGCGCTGCCCCCCCTATTCACCGGCTGATTCATGACAGAGGTGCCGACATGGCCACAAAACCCACCGCCTGCCTTGTGCTTGCCGACGGGACCGTTTTCTACGGTCGAGGCTTCGGGGCCACCGGCGAGGTCGTGGCAGAACTCGTCTTCAACACGGCGATGACCGGCTATCAGGAGATCATGACCGATCCGTCCTATGCTAGTCAGATAGTCACCTTCACCTTTCCCCATATCGGCAATACCGGGATCACGCCCGAGGATGACGAGGCGCAGGATCCGGTCGCAAGCGGTATCGTCGTGCACTGGGATCCGACGACACCCTCGAACTGGCGTTCGGCCGGTGAGTTGTGGAACTGGATGGAGCGGCGCGGCCGGATCGGCATTGGCGGCGTGGACACGAGGCGTCTGACCCGCGCGATCCGGCAGCAGGGTGCGCCGCATGTGGTGCTTGCCCACGATCCCGAAGGCGATTTCGATCTCGAGGCGATGATCGCCAAGGCCCGCGCCTGGAAGGGACTGGTGGGGCTCGATCTGGCCAAGGATGTCACTTGCGCGCAAAGCTATCACTGGAATGAAGGCAGCTGGGAATGGGGCGAGGGCTTCGGCACCAGCCCCGAGGACAAGCCCTTCAAGGTCGTGGCACTGGATTACGGCGCCAAGCGGAACATCCTGCGCTCTCTGGTCACGCATGGAGCGGATGTCACGGTCTTGCCCGCGACCGCCACCGCCGAAGAGGTGCTGGCGCATGAGCCCGAGGGGGTCTTCCTGTCGAACGGCCCGGGGGATCCTGCCGCCACCGGCAGCTATGCCGTGCCCATGATACAAGAGTTGCTGAACCGCGACATGCCGATCTTCGGCATTTGCCTGGGCCACCAGATGCTGGCACTGGCGCTGGGCGCGCAGACGGTCAAGATGGGCCATGGCCATCACGGTGCCAACCATCCGGTCCGCGACAACGAGACCGGCAAGGTCGAGATTACCTCGATGAATCACGGCTTCGCCGTCGATTCGCAGACTCTGCCCAAGAACGTTATCGAAACCCATGTCAGCCTGTTCGACGGCAGCAATTGCGGGGTCCGCGTCGCCAACAAGCCGGTCTTCTCGGTCCAGTATCATCCGGAAGCCGCTCCGGGGCCGCAGGACAGCATGTACCTGTTCCGCCGCTTCATCGATTCGATGCGTAGCCGCAGAACCTGATCTGCGGCTACGAGCGGCTTAACCCGATCTTAGCTGAAGCCGTGCGACGACGGGATGTTCCCGAAAGGACATCTCGTCTCATGGCCAGTCTTCATCATACGCCCCCGTTAGCCGACTCATCCGTCCCGAAGGATATATCCTCGGCAGAACCGCAAAGTTTTCCGACCCCAGCGATTTCTCTCGGGCAATGCCTCATCAATGACGGCGCGGTTGATCCGGCCCACCTGATGAAAGCCGCGGTGATGCGCCATCGACAGCATGCGTCGCTTGAGCGCATCCTGCTGATCAATGGCTGGGTCACAGCCGAAGCGCTGGCCCGGGCGCAATCCCGGCAGTGGCGCGTGGATGTGGTCGATCCGGATGACACACCCCCTGATCCACGCCTGATCGACATCGCCGGGGCCGGGTATTGCCTTGCCCATAACATTCTGCCGTTGCGTCGCATGGGCAACATGACGTGGATCGCCACCTGCGAGCCCGAGCGTTTCGAGAAGGTGATCGCCGAATTGCCCCCGGAACTCGGCAAGATACGCATGCTGTTATGCCGTGAAGACCAGATACAGACCGCCATACTCTCGCTTCGCCGAACCGAATTGATCCGCAGGGCCGAAGCCCGTGTTCCCGCCGGGGAAAGCTGCCGGACACGAAATCACCGGATGTTTGGATGGGTCTTTACTGCGGTCATGGCGGCATTGGCACTGGGTATCTGGCAAACCCCCTGGTCCACGCTGTTGGCATTGACGGCCATCTGCACATTCGGGCTGATCGCACAGACCGGGCTTAAGCTGATATGCTTCGTAAACGCATTGCAAGCCGCCCGGCATGAGCGACGACAGCTTGAATTACCTGCCAAGCATGAAGCCCGGCATCGGGATCAGGCCCTGCCCTTGCCGATCATATCGGTTCTGGTGCCGCTGTTTCAGGAAAGCGACGTGGCCAGATCCCTGGTCGAGCGTTTATCGCGCATCCGATATCCGCGAGAGCTCATGGATATCCTGATGGTCGTCGAAAGCAACGACAAGGTCACCAGGGATGCCTTGGCCGCGGCCCATCTGCCCCGCTGGATCCGGGTGATCGAGGTGCCGGACGGGCCCATCCGAACCAAACCCCGCGCGCTCAACTATGCGCTGAATTTTTGCAAAGGAAGCATTATCGGCATCTGGGACGCCGAAGATCGTCCCGATTCCGATCAACTGCACCATATCGCGCGGCATTTCCATATCGCGCCTCAAGAGGTCGGCTGCCTTCAGGGGGCACTGGACTACTACAACCCTCGCAGCAATTGGCTGGCTCGCTGCTTCACCATTGAATACGCCGCGTGGTTCCGTGTTCTTCTGCCTGCGATCGGACGCCTGGGCCTCGTGCTGCCCTTGGGCGGCACGACCTGTTTCTTCCGCCGCGAGGCACTCGAAGATGTCGATGCCTGGGACGCCTGGAATGTCACCGAGGACGCGGATCTGGGGGTGCGCCTTGCCCGGCGCGGCTGGCGGACGGAAATTATCGATACCACCACCGATGAAGAGGCCAATTGCCGCCCCCTGCCCTGGATCAGGCAGCGGTCCCGCTGGTTCAAGGGCTTTGCCATGACATGGGCGGTCCATATGCGATTTCCGAGACAATTGTGGCATGATCTCGGAACGTGGCGTTTCGTCGGGTTTCAGGTCCAGTTCCTGCTCATGTTGACCCAATATCTGCTTGCCCCGGCAGTCTGGGGCTTCTGGCTCTTGTGTATCGGATTATCCTATCCGCTTCGGGAACCGCTGGAGGCCATGTTCGGAGCCGCCGCGATACCTTTGTTTCTCGGGCTGCTGCTCGGTTCGGAAATGCTCAACATCGCTGTCGGGATGTTCGCGGTTCGCAAGCGGAAACATCGCCACCTGCGGCCATGGGTGCTGACGATGCAGGTATATTTCCCGTTGGCGTGGATCGCGAGCTGGAAGGCGATCCACGAAATGCTCAGGCGGCCGTTCTATTGGGACAAGACCGCGCATGGCATCTTTGCCGCCACCAATTCGGAGATCGCAGCGGAGGAATCGTCAGAGACGGTCACGCTTCCGGTTCTGGGGCATATCGGCAAGGAAACATCGGTGGAAGCGGCTGCCTCGGCCAAGATCGAGGATCGAACCGGTGCGGCAGTCAACCGCCCACCCCCCATGTCACGCGCCGGGTAGCCTGCATATCAACTGTCTGATCCCGCGTCATTCGGCAGTTCATCCGTGATCGTGCTGGCGGCCCGGGATGTGACATCCTTCAATCGCGCGGTGAGTTCTTCCGGATCGGCGCAATCACATTCCCGCAACAGGAATTCCTGCCCGCCCTGGCCGATCTCGTCGAAATTCATCGTTTTCTCGGTCAGCAAACGCACGGAGGCATGCAGGCGCCACAAGAAACGATGGACCGATGACAGCTGATCGGCAGACTCGCTTGCCATTACCCCCGAGCGACGGCCTGCCCGCAACTGGGCGACGGTGCCGCGCGCCGGATCTCCTGCCCGCAACGCGCAGGATTGCGCGATCAGGTCGATATCCTGCAACCGCCCGGGGCCGATTTTCGTCTCCCATGCCCCGCCCGAGGATTTGGCAGCGAAAATCCTTTCCCTCATCGTCGCAAGATCGGGCATGACGCGTGGCTCCTGTCCACGTTCCCGCAGAACCGAGAGACGCAGCGCCTCGACCTGCTCGGCCAACCCCGAAGCTTGCTCACCGGCCATTCCGACGATCCGGGCACGGGTCAGTGCCAGATGCTCCC
The DNA here is from genome assembly GCF_028553805.1 of Paracoccus saliphilus. NCBI lineage: Bacteria > Pseudomonadati > Pseudomonadota > Alphaproteobacteria > Rhodobacterales > Paracoccaceae > Paracoccus > Paracoccus saliphilus. The sequence continues at coordinate 3,524,916 of NZ_CP067140.1, forward strand.
ATGTCCAGGCCTCGGTCATCTGGTAATTCTCGAAACTCTGTACCGATGTCGCCACCGGGCCCTGTCGCCCCGAGGGGCGCAACCGCATATCTACCTCGTAAAGGCGCCCCTCGGCGGTGGGGGCCGAGATCGCGGTGATCATCGCCTGTGTCAGTCGCGAATAATAGGGTCGGGGCGCCAACGGGCGCGGACCGTCGGAACCGTCGACGCCGTCAGCGTCGTAGATCACGATCAGATCGAGATCCGAACTCGCATGCAATTGCCGCGCACCCAATGAGCCCATGCCCAGAACCACCGCGCCCCGTCCCGGCGGTGGGCCATGACGGCTGGCGAAATCCGCAGCCGTCACCGGCATCATGGCCGCGATGCAGGCATCCGCCAGATCGGCATATTGCCCCCCGGCCTCATCCGCATCGATCAGTCCGCGCAGGTGATGCACGCCGATACGGAAATGCCATTCATGCGCCCATCGCCGGGCCGCATCCAGCGCTCGCTCGTAGCCACCGTCCGGAGAGGCCAGCGCCACCTGTAGCGCCTGTGTCAGCTCTTCGCGCAAGGCCTGCGCCCCCGGCCATGGCGCAAAGAAGCTTCCCCCGAGAACCGCGTCCAGAACCGCAGAATGACGTGCCAGATAGTTGGCCAATCCCGGTGCCGTACCACAGATATCGACGATCAGCTCGATCAGTTGCGGATTGGCATCGAATAACGAGAATAACTGCACCCCGGCAGGCAGCCCGGCGAGAAAGCTGTCGAACCGCACCAGGGCCTCGTCCATATGGCCCGAGCGAGCCATGCGCGACAGTAATTCGGGCTCGACACGTTTGAAAATCTCGCGCGCACGGTTCGAGCGTATCGCGGGATAGCTCGGCCATCGCGCGATGATCGCCTGCGCCTCTTCGGACAGCTCGGGCCGCTCGCGGCTGTCACCCGGCGCAAAGAAGGATTCGGTCAGCTCATGCACCCGCTCTAGCCGTGATTTCAGCCGGGCGATCCACCCCTCCACGTCGCTCTCGCCCATCATTGCCGCGACGATCGCCAGCCCGTCGCGATCCTTGGGCAGGCTGTGGGTCTGTGCGTCATTCACCATCTGGATACGATGCTCGATATCGCGATGTTCACGGTAATGCTCGGTCAGTTCCTGCGCAGCATCTTCCGGAATCCAGCCTTTCGCCGCCAAGGCCGCCAACCCGCCCACCGTATCGCGCGATCGCAGATCGGGATCGCGACCACCCGCAATCAACTGACGGGTCTGGGTGAAGAACTCGATCTCGCGGATCCCGCCCTGCCCCAGTTTCATGTTGTGGCCGGGAACGTCCAGCCGTCCGCCCAGTCCCTTGTGATCGCGGATGCGCAGCCGCATGTCATGGGCGTCCTGAATGGCAGCGAAGTCCAGATGCTTGCGCCAGACGAAAGGTCGCAGCTCTTGCAGGAAGCGCTCGCCTGCCGCGATATCGCCCGCTGCGGACCGGGCCTTGATGAAGGCGGCACGCTCCCATGTGCGTCCCTCCGCCTCGTAATATGCCAGCGCGGCAGAGGCCGAAATGCAGACCGGCGTCACCGACGCATCCGGACGCAGCCGCAGATCGGTGCGAAAGACATAGCCGTGCTCGTTCACATCCGACAATGTAGCCGCCATCTTGCGGGTAGCGCGGATCAGTGCGGCGCGGGCCTCGTGCTGGTCGTCATCGGCATAGGCCGCATCGTCATACAAGACGATCAGGTCGATATCCGAACTGTAATTCAGCTCTCGCGCGCCGCCCTTGCCCATGGCCAGGGCAAAAACGCCCCCCACATCCGCCTGTGTCTCGGGCAGCTTGCCGCGTCGGATTTCATGGGCGACATGCACCCGCAGCGCCAGATCAACGGCGCAATCAGCCAAATCGGACAATGCGCCGGTGACCTGCTCCAGCGTCCAAACCCCGCCCAGATCGGCCAGCGCGGCAAATAGCGCGACCCTGCGCTTCGCGCGGCGTAGCGCGGCCGCCAATTCGCCGGCATCGAGCGCCTCAAACCCGTCGGTTTCCCGCACCACCACGTCTTCATGCTGCAAGGCCTCGGGCAGCCATTCGGCCTCGCGTTCCAGCAGGCCGGCAAGATAGGGGCTGGTGCCCGCCACGCCTTCGATCAGTTCCTGCACGGAACGCGGCAGATCAGGGAACAATCCACGCACCGACTTTGCGCGGTTCCGATCCAGAGGCAATGGCTTGCGAGTGATACGGGCTGCGAAATCCATGTCGGTCACACTATCCAAAGCCCTCGCCTCGTCAACGCGCAAACATCGCGTCGATCATGCCTTTCGGCGCTTGGCCTGTCCGGGAAAGGTTGTTAGGCTTTGTCCTGTAACAGTATCCTGACGTTTTTTTTCGGTCCACACGCGCATGATTGGCACCTACACCCAAATTCACCATATCGGACAGGCTTGATGCGCCACAGTTTGCCACATGCACCCCAGTTCTATGTGACTGCTCCGCAGCCCTGCCCCTATCTGCATGGCCGGGCAGAACGGAAGCTGTTCACCGCTCTTCAGGGCGAAAACGCGGCTGAACTGAACAATGCGTTGTCGCGGCAGGGTTTCCGGCGTTCGCAGAATGTCCTTTACCGGCCGAGCTGTGAAAGCTGCATGGCCTGCATGTCGGCGCGGATACGGGTCGCTGATTTCAAACCTTCCCGAACGCAACGGCGGCTGTTGCGGCGCAACGCCGGTTTGAGCCGCGTGAACATGACCCCTTGGGCGACCGAAGAGCAATATGAGCTGTTCCGCAGCTATCTGGATTGCCGCCACGCCGATGGCGGCATGGCGGATATGGATGTGTTCGAATTCGCAGCAATGATCGAGGAAACACCGGTTCAGACCCGTATCATCGAATATCGCTGCGATGGGGCCGAACCCGAGAAGCTCGCAAAAGGCGACGATCATCTGGCGGCGGTTTGCCTGACCGATGTGCTGGATGACGGGCTGAGCCTTGTCTACAGCTTCTACGATCCCGCGCTGCAATCGGCGAGCCTTGGCACCTATATCATTCTCGATCATGTCGAGATCGCGCGCGCGAGCGGGCTCCCCTATGTCTATCTGGGTTACTGGGTGCCAGGCAGCCGCAAGATGGATTACAAGGCCCGCTTTTCGGCGCTCGAGATCTACAAGGGCGGTGTCTGGCAAACGCTCGGACGGGCAGAGGATCACTCCAACGAGGCGCATCCCCTGTCCATCGATCCCATCGTCGAGCAGGTTGCGCGTATCTCCTTACCGCAGTTCAATCGCTGAACAGCTACGCGACTCGCGAAAGAAAATTTCAATTTTGGGCCAAATAGCGTCATTTTAACCGTCGAATCCCATTGACCCTTCCCGGCCGCGACCATAATTTGCGCCGACGCGGCGGCGGGCCCTGCTCGTGCGCCGCGGGATTTTGTCAGATGGAGTAGAGAAGATGTCCCGAATCATGACGGGTGCGAGAATGGTCATCGAAGCGCTGCGCGATCAGGGCGTCGATACCGTATTCGGCTATCCGGGCGGGGCGGTACTACCCATTTACGACGAGCTTTTCCAACAGAACGACATTACCCACGTCCTGGTCCGTCACGAACAGGGCGCGGTGCATATGGCCGAGGGTTATGCCCGCTCGACCGGCAAGCCGGGGGTGGTCCTGGTCACATCGGGGCCAGGCGCGACCAATGCCGTCACCGGACTGACCGATGCGCTGATGGATTCGATCCCGCTGGTCGTCCTGTCGGGGCAGGTGCCGACCTTCCTGATCGGCACCGATGGTTTCCAGGAGGCCGACACGGTCGGCATTACCCGTCCCTGCACCAAGCACAACTGGCTGGTGAAGGACACGGCCAAGCTGTCGGAAACCATCCACAAGGCATTTCATGTCGCCACCTCGGGTCGTCCGGGGCCGGTGTTGATCGACATCCCCAAGGATGTCCAGTTTGCCGAGGACGCGTATCAAGGGCCGAAGCAGATCGATCCACCGCGCTATCAACCCGTGCGCAAGGGCGATGTCACGGCAATCACCCGGCTTGTCGAGTTGATCGAACAGGCCGAACGACCAATTCTTTATACCGGTGGCGGGGTCATCAACTCTGGTCCCGGCGCGAGCCAGTTGCTGCGCGAGCTGGCCGATGCGACGGGCATTCCGGTCACCTCGACTCTGATGGGACTGGGCGCCTATCCGGCCTCGGGCAAGAACTGGATCGGGATGCTGGGAATGCATGGTCTCTACGAGGCCAACCTGGCGATGCATGGCTGCGACCTGATGATCAATATCGGCGCACGATTCGACGACCGGATCACAGGCCGGATCGCCGAGTTCAGCCCCGGCTCGGTCAAGGCGCATATCGATATCGATCCTTCCAGCGTCAACAAGGTGATCCCTGTTGACATCCCCATCATCGGCGATGTCGGTCATGTGCTCGAGGATCTGCTGAAGATCTGGAAATCGCGGGGCCGCAAAGTGAATAGCGCCGCGCTTGGCAAATGGTGGGAACGGATCGAGGGCTGGAAAAGCAAGAACTGCCTGTTCTATCGCGGCAGCGACACGATCATCAAACCGCAATTCGCCCTGGAACGGCTGGAGGCGCTGACCAAGGGGCGCGACCGCTATGTCACCACCGAGGTCGGTCAACACCAGATGTGGGCCGCCCAATTCCTGCATTTTGACGAGCCGAACCGCTGGATGACCTCGGGCGGGCTCGGGACGATGGGCTATGGCCTGCCCGCCTCCATCGGCGTGCAGATGGCCCATCCGGATGCTCTGGTCGTCAATGTCGCCGGCGATGCGAGCTGGCTGATGAACATGCAGGAAATGGGGACCGCAGTGCAGTTCCGTCTGCCGGTCAAGCAGTTCATCCTGAACAACGAGCGGCTTGGCATGGTCCGGCAATGGCAACAATTGCTACATGGCGAGCGATATAGCCAAAGCTGGTCGGACAGCCTGCCCGATTTCATCAAGCTGGCTGAGGCCTTTGGCTGCAAGGGCGCACAGGTTCGGGACCCGAAGGATCTGGATGACGCGATCCAACAGATGATCGATTATGACGGACCCTTCATCCTTGATGTATTGGTCGAGAAACATGAAAATTGTTTCCCGATGATCCCCTCGGGCAAGCCGCATAACGAGATGCTGTTGGGCGAAGCCGAGACTCAAGGGGCGATTCAAGGTGCCGGAGCGGCCTTGGTCTGACCAGTTGCGGGCGGGGGCCAGCCCCCGCACCCCCGGGATATTTGCATGAAGAAGAACAGGGGCGAATCATGAATGCGTTGAACATCCAGAAGGGCGCGTCGAGTCATTCGGCCTATGATCTGCGCGATCCGAATGTACAGGTCGAGGAAAGCCACACCCTTGCAGTGCTGGTCGAAAACGAGCCGGGCGTACTGGCGCGCGTGATCGGGCTTTTTTCGGGGCGCGGCTATAATATCGACAGCCTGACCGTGGCCGAGGTCGATCATACCGGCCACCAATCGCGGATCACCCTGGTCACCAGCGGGACACCGGAAGTGATCGAGCAGATCAAGGCCCAGCTTGGACGGATCGTGCCGGTGCATGACGTGCATGACCTGACGGTCGAAGGGCCGTCGGTCGAGCGTGAGTTGGGCCTGTTCAAGGTCCATGGTCAGGGCGACAAGCGGGTCGAAGCCTTGCGCATTGCCGAGATCTTTCGGGCCAATGTCGTCGATTCGACACTCGAAAGCTTTGTCTTCGAACTCGTGGGAATGCCCTCGAAACTCGACGCCTTTGCCGATTTGATGCGTCCGCTTGGATTATCCGACCTGGCTCGGACCGGGGTCGCGGCATTGGCGCGGGGAATCTGAGGCCATTTCAGCGATGGCGTTTCCCGCTGCCGCTGAAAGCGCCGGGTTTTATCCGCAGCGTGTCTTGCAGGGCGGGCAGGTGTAGTCACACACTGGAAATGCAAGGCTCGTGCAATTGGGATTGTATGGGCATCTCAGCTCTTGCGGGATCGTTGTGCTTTTCTCCTGCGGAACATGTGACACGCGTCGGGCATGGCGCAAGGATCCAACAAGCTCATCCTCGAGCTCGACCAGATCCCCGAGTTTGGGCCAATAGGACGGATCTCGCAACTGCCCACGCCCTTGGAGATAGGCAAGGGACGCCTGTTCTTCGCACCAGATCACGGCGCGTTCACTCTCTTCCCTGTCCCAGATGACCACGCCGATCATTGGCATTCCTTCTTTTCTGCGTTTGCAGCCCTGACATGTGGGGCTGCTGGGGCACTTCTCGTGATCACGATAGCATTCCGGGTCTGAAATAGTTCTGAACGGAAATCGAACAACACCACAGTCGCACGCTCCTCGTACTGATCGCAGCACATAGGGGGTGAATCCCGCCGGCACAACCCAAAGATGAGCTGCTTCGGATTTTTTCACCTTAAAAATACCCCTACTCGACAATGCGATCGCAAAGGGTGGCAACACGCAAGGAGGCTTGTTCAGCGCGTCTTTCCGCTACGTACATCCGAGATCGCCCGCTCAACCTGCGCGAGCCTCGCTGCTCTGGGCGGGTGGCTCCCAAGCACTCGGTTCCCCGGATCGGGTAGGCGTTCGAAGAATCGGGCACCGTTCCTCGGATCAAAGCCCGCGTTCAGTGTTATGATCGCGCCCAGATAATCCGCCTGAAGTTCCCAATCCTTGGAATAGTAGTTCGCCCCAACCGAGGCCCCGATTTCCTGCGCCGTCGCAATAGCCGATTCGTTGCTGCCATAAATCGAGGCAATGCTTCCCAAGATCACTGCACCAGCTGTTGCCGCCCCAGCCTTGCGATCCAGATGGTTCAGGATGTGATGGCTGGCTTCATGCCCGACGACAAAGGCGATCTCATCCGCGTTGCGGGTCGCGGCAATCAGGGAAAGGGTGAAACCGATGATCGGGCGTCCATTGTCATCAATGGTCTGGAAAGCATTCGGCTCTAACCCCGGACGATCATCGACGACAAACTGGAAATCGCAGTTGATCGGCTGAGTGCGCCGCTGCAGGCATTCACGCTCGACCGCCGGTTCCATCCGGCGCATCACACCGACGAAGGTTCGGGCAGCCGCATCGGGAGAGTTGGTGTTCGTCGCCGGGGCGGACTGCGGCTGCGTCGCGGTTGGCCGGGGAGGCTCCTGCACTTCGGGCGGCAGCGGCGCACAGGCAGACAGGGCGATCAGCCCTGCCAGAACCACTGTAACAATCTGCGGTTTTCCCAAGCCTCTGCTCATCCCTACGTATTCCCTCGTCTCATTTGACGCGGTTGCCCCACCGCTTGATTGCCACTTTATCCCGACGCTACGCCCGTGCAAGCCCCGACCCTTGTTCACCCCATCGTTTCACGCGATTGTCGGGTGAACCAAGGAGGCCAAGATGTTCACCATCGAGCATGATTTCGACGCCACGGTCATAACCCTCATAGACGAGACAAAGCCGCATACCCGCCCGCTGAACGAGGATGTGGTGATCCTGACTTTCGATGACCGGGTGGTTGTCGAACAGATGAACCCCGATGGCGAAGAGGTCGCCCGAGTTACCTTCACGATGCATCAGCTCGCCGAATTACGCTTGGCGCTGAACCTGCCGGAGGGGAACTACCGAATAGAAAAAGAGGATTAATCCAGCCGAAAAACCTTATCGCGCGAAGCTGTACCCCGCAAAAGCGTCAACCGTGATTTTGCCACTCCCATCGATTTCGCAAGCAGTTTGACAACTGCGGCATTCGCCTTTCCGTCCTCGGGCGGGGCTGTCACATGCACACGGATCGCACCGTCATCAAGGCTGATCGCATTGCGCCGCGCCTTGGGCGTCACACGCAAGCGAATTTCAGCACCCTCACGGGCAAGATGGCTAAGATCGGTCATGCCGCTCAAAATGCCGTCCAAACCGTCCGCCTGCAATCCCTTGCCGCTTGCGCAGCCGCACGGGCTCTGGGAAAACCACCTGCGCTGCCCTATCTGTGGTCGGCCAAAGGAGATCTGCATGGAATATCGCAACGAAGCGGTGCTGGAATTTCTGGCAACCCGCCGCTCGCATCCACCAAAGTTGCTGACCCACCCCGCGCCTGATCGCGATCAGTTGTCGGATTTGCTGACATTGGCCGCCCGGGCACCCGATCACGGCAAGCTCGAGCCCTGGCGATTCGTCGTGCTTGGCCGCGCGACACTTGACCGGTTGCAGCCGATTCTGCGGCAGGAGGTTCTGGCGGAAGGACAGGATGTGGCGGCGGCAGAAAAAGCCGCTTCTACCTTCGCTTCCCCCGTGATCGTTGCAGTCATTTCCTCGCCCGTGGAGAGCGACAAGATCCCGCGATGGGAGCAGGTTCTGTCCGCCGGCGCGGTCTGCCTGGGTCTGGTGAATGCCGCGCTTGCCTCGGGCTGGGGAGCGGCGTGGCTGACGGGTTTTGCGGCGATCAACGAAAAGTTTGCGCGAACCCATCTGGGCCTGAAGGACAATGAACAGGTGGCCGGGCTGGTTCATATTGGCACGCGCGGCAATACGCCGCCTGAACGTCCCCGCCCTGACATCACCAAGAAGGCGAGCTGGCTGGAATGATTGTCGCAAAGGCATTGTTTCGCGCCTGGAGCGATTTGCTGCGACCGCGAATCCTCTCGCTGGTGCTGGCAGGGATCGGACTGACGATCCTGCTGTTCGTCGCCTTGCAGGCAGGGGCGTTCTGGCTGATCCGGCTATTCACCCCTGGTAGCTTCACCCTGCCCTGGATCGGTGCGATCGATATCGGCAACGCGCTGTCATGGAGTTCGCTGGCGCTGTTTCCCTTGATGGGCTTTTTCCTGATGGCCCCCGTTGCCGCGGGTTTCTGCGGCCTCTTTGCCGAGCGCGTGTCAGAGGCGGTCGAACGCATCCACTATCCCTCGGCCACGGGCCAGCCCATGGATTTCCTGGACGGGTTACTGGAAACGATGGTCCTGATGGCTGCCATTATCGGCGTAGCAATCCTGTCGCTGGCGCTGACACCCTTTCTGGGCCCCCTCGCACCGATCCTGTTTTATGGATTGAACGGCTGGTCACTGGGCAGGGAATTCTTTCAGATGGCCGCAAGACGGCATCTGCATGGGCTGCAAGCCACCGCATTGCGCAAAGAAAACAGTGGCAAGATCACGGTGGCAGGTGCGCTGATTGCGGTGCTTTTGACGGTACCGGTGGTGAATATAATAGGCCCGCTTCTGGCGGCTGCGGCCTTTACCCACCTCTTCCATCTTATCCGCGGAAGAACTGGTCAAAGCTCTCCAGTTCCTCGCGGCTGATCACGCCGCTGAGGATCACCCAGGCAATGGGAGCCCAGATCACCGCCGCGATCACCGTCGTCCAGATCAGCTTGCGCCCGATCACGAAATTCGCGGGGGCGCCCGCTGGCGTGCCGGGAACGATCTCTCCGGCATCGGCTTGCGACCTCTGACCGAACAGCACGACGATGAACAATGTCAGAAACCACAGCACGGTATATAGAACGATCCCACCGGTCAGATTCATCAGATTTGCTCCAACTCGATCAGGCAACCGTTGAAATCCTTGGGGTGCAGGAACAGCACCGGCTTGCCATGCGCGCCGATCTTTGGTTCGCCATTGCCAAGAACCCGCGCCCCCTCGGCCTTGAGTTTGTCACGCGCGGCAAGAATATCCTCAACCTCGTAACACATGTGATGAATGCCGCCCGATGGATTCTTCTCGAGAAATCCCTGGATCGGACTGTCATCGCCCAAGGGATAAAGCAGCTCGACCTTGGTATTCGGAAGCTCGATGAAAACGACGGTCACACCGTGATCGGGCTCGTCCTGCGGAGGGCGGACATTCGCTCCGAGCGTGTCTCGATATTGGGCCGCCGCCGCCTGCAGGTCGGGCACGGCGATGGCAACATGGTTCAGGCGTCCGATCATATCAACCTCCGTTTGCACGTATTTCTAGGCCTTGTACGGCCTGAGTAAAAGCAAAACCCGTTGTGATTAACCCGGCGTTAGCATCCCGGAAGCAAACTCTTCCTATCGTCAGAGAATCGCGGGGTAAAAGAAATGTTGTCAGAAGTCACGATGGATCCGGTCGCTCCTTTACCGATGCGGATAATGGCGCAGCCTGGACGCCCTCTCGCCGGATTGACGGTGTTTGCGGTCGAGGATTCGCGCTATTCGAGCGAGGCCATGCGGCTTCTCTGTATGCGATCAGGCGCGCGTATCCGGCGGGCGGACTGTCTTCGTTCGGCCATCCGGCATTTGCAGAGCTATCGTCCGGACGTAGCGATCATCGATCTCGGCCTGCCTGATGGCGACGGGACGGGATTGATCCGCAACCTGGCCAACGCCACCCCCCGGCTTCCGGTGATTCTCGGCATCTCCGGCGATCCGGAACTACGCGACGAGGCAATCGCGGCCGGGGCGGATGGTTTCCTGTCAAAACCTGTGGAAAACCTCGCGATGTTTCAGCAGGCGATCATGTCGGCCCTGCCCGCGAACCTGCGACACTGGAGCCCGACCCCAGTCCCCAATGACCTGATCATGCCCGACGGCACATCCTTGCGTGAAGATCTGACCCATGTAGCAGATATCCTCTCCACCGTCAGCGACACGTCTCGCATCGACTATATCGCCCGCTTTCTGGGAGGCGTGGCCCGCTCGGCGCATGACCAAACCCTGGAGGAGGCAGCCAACGCACTGGCCAAAGATCATCGGGCGGGGCGGGCAGTTGCGACCGAACTGGCGCGACTAAGCGCCATGGTGCAGGACAGGCTCACCCGAACCGCATAATATCGGAACCAACCGCCCGCCAGTTTGCTTCAGTCACCGCTGCGGCCGGGTAACGCCTGAGCGGTCAGCGAGGACAGGCTTTGACGCTGCAATCCTTCGGCATCGAAATTACCCGGTGCCAACCACTGCCGGTAAGCGGCGTCCAGGGCAGGCCATTCGCCGTCAATGATCGAGAACCACGCCGTATCCCGGTTACAGTCCTTCACGATCATATGCTGGCGGAACACACCCTCGAAACGGAACCCGAACCGCAGCGCTGCTCGGCGTGACGGGGCGTTCAGGGCGTTGCATTTCCATTCGACCCGGCGATACCCCGCTTCGAATGCCCACCGGATCATCGCCATCAGGGCAGCGCTGCCGATCCGGTTGCGCTGCAGAGCGGGGCTCAACATGATATTGCCGATCTCGATCACACCATTGGCAGGATCTATGCGCATGAAAGACGCCACGCCCATCGCCAACCCCGTCCGAGGATCGACAACGGCGTAGAAGCATGGATCAGAGGCTGCAGCCATCTGCGCCTGCCACTCACGATAGGCGTCAAGATCGGGAAACGGACCGATAGCCAGATAGTCCCAGACATGATCGGCACCCTGGACCGCCTCGAAAATCGGCTCGGCATGACGGCCGGGATCAAGCCGTTCAAGCCGCGCCCAGACCGCATCGATTTCCGGGTTGCCCGGCGCGGGCCGCGGCGTGAAACCCGAAATCGTCTTTCCTGCGCCGCTCATGCCATCCCTCTTATTCACTCGCTTGGAAGCACCCGAAGGCGCAATTCGCGCAACTGCTCATTCGTCGGCTCGCTCGGCGCGCCCATCATCAGGTCCTCGGCGCGCTGGTTCATCGGGAACATGATGACCTCACGGATATTCTGCTCATCCGCCAGCAACATCACGATCCGGTCGATCCCTGCCGCGCAGCCGCCATGCGGAGGCGCACCATAGCGGAAAGCCTTGACCATGCCGCCGAAACGGTTCTCGACCTCAGAGGCCGGATAGCCAGCCAGTTCAAACGCCTTGAACATGATCTCGGGCTTGTGGTTTCGGATCGCCCCGGAAACCAGTTCGTAGCCATTGCAGGCAAGGTCATATTGATAGCCCTTGACCTGCAGAGGATCGCCTTCCAGCGCCTCCATCCCGCCCTGCGGCATGCTGAACGGGTTGTGGCTGAAGTCGATCTTGCCCTCGTCGGTCTTCTCATACATCGGAAAATCGACGATCCATGCGAATTTGAACTGGTTCTCGTCGGTCAGCCCCAATTCACGGCCAATCTCGTTCCGGGCCCGGCCCGCCACCGCCTCGAAGGAATCGGGCTTGCCGCCGAGGAAGAACGCCGCATCACCTTCGGCCAATCCAAGCTGCTGCCGGATTGCCTCGGTACGTTCGGGACCGATATTTTTCGCAATCGGGCCGGCGGCCTCGGTCTGACCATCCTCTCCCTTGCGCCAGAAGATATAACCCATGCCCGGCAGACCCTCTCGCTGCGCGAAGGCATTCATGCGGTCGGCGAATTTACGGCTGCCGCCACCCGGTGCAGGAATGGCGCGGACCTCGGTGCCGTTCTGCTCCAGCAGTTTGGCGAAAATCGCAAATCCCGAACCGCGGAAATGGTCACTCACCACCTGCATCTCGATCGGGTTGCGCAGGTCGGGCTTGTCGCTGCCATATTTCAGCATCGCCTCGGCAAAGGGAATGCGCGGCCAGTCGGCATCGACCGGGCGACCGTTGCCGAATTCTTCGAACAGACCCTGAATGACCGGCTGAATGGCGGCGAAGACATCCTCTTGCTCGACGAAGGACATCTCGAGGTCGAGCTGGTAGAAGTCGGTCGGCGAACGGTCGGCGCGCGGATCTTCGTCGCGGAAACAGGGGGCGATCTGGAAATACTTGTCGAAGCCGGCAACCATGATCAGCTGCTTGAACTGCTGCGGAGCCTGCGGCAGCGCATAGAACCTGCCCGGATGCAGACGCGAGGGCACCAGGAAGTCCCGCGCGCCTTCAGGACTGGACGCGGTGATGATCGGGGTCTGGAATTCATTGAAATCCTGGTCCCACATGCGATTGCGCAAGCTGCGGATCACCTTTGAGCGCAGCATGATATTCTCATGCAAGCTGTCGCGGCGCAGGTCCAGGAACCGATAGGCGAGGCGGGTTTCCTCTGGATAATCCTGATCGCCGAAGACCGGCAGCGGCAATTCCTCGGCAGGACCTAGTACCTCGAGTTCCGCCGCATAAACTTCGATCTCGCCAGTGGGCAGCTTGGGGTTGACCAGTGACGCGTCACGCAGCTTCACCTTGCCATCGATGCGGATGACGGTTTCGGACCGCAACCGCTCCATCGCGGCGAAGGCGGGGCTGTCACTGTCGGCCAGCACCTGTGTCATACCGTAATGGTCGCGCAGATCGACGAAGAGGACACCCCCATGATCGCGAACGCGGTGCACCCAACCCGACAGGCGGACGGTTTCCCCGGCATTGGCGGCAGTCAGATCGCCGCAGTTATGGCTGCGATAGGCGTGCATGATCGGTCCTCAGGTTGTTCAGCACCCGCATGAACCTTTTGGCGGCGGGGAAGTCAACCGTTCAGAAGGGCCGGACCACGTTGCCGGACCAGAAATAATAGCCCATTCCGACCGCGAAGAGGATATTTCCGGCCACCGCATGCAATATCCAGGCTGCGGGAAAGCCATGACGGAGATAGGCGCGGGCAAATACCCAACCGCCGATGAATGTCATCGCAGCCACCACCCAGGACCAGTACATCAGGTGCGCAAAGGAAAATATGAGTGCATTGATCGCGATTGCGCCCTTACCCTCGGGCAATAGCGAGCCGTAGCGATGAAAGAACAGCGGGCGAAAGATTAGTTCTTGCGGCAGCGCCGAGAGGATCGGGTAGAAACACCAGATCACGATCAGGAATTCCGGGTTCGTCCGCAAGATTGCGAACAATGCCTCGGGGCGGGCCAGTGACAGGATCGCGATGCCTGAGATCGCGGTTGCAAGGGCAATGCCCAGAACCTCCCACCACGGGATACGCCGACCGCGTGCAAGATTGCGCCAGCGAAAGCCGCCCGTCCTCCAGAGCAAAAGCATCCCTGCGACGCTGAAGACGAACAGGGCGGTAAACATCCGCTGTGGAGGCAGGAACAGCGCAATCGCCAGCGGCGCCCCGATATAGAGCGCCGCAAATTCGGCCATCAGCCGTAGGCGCGGTCTTACCGCGTCAGACGTGTCTGCAACCATCGTGACCAATCCGAAGCAGAGCCTGCAAAGGCGTTCAGATCCACATTCCCGTCAATTCCGGGAACGATTCCCGTACCAGTATACTGCCAGAAAGCCCAACGCTGGCCCCGATAGATATTGCGCGGATGATCGGCGACCGAACGCAACCAGAATTCGGCCCTCAAATCGCCCAGATTATTATCTCGGTAAAAGTCGACGGTGGTGTAGACGATCGGCCGCTGCCCATAGTGACGCCCGACGATATCCAGGAAGATCGACGCCTCGCGCTTGACCTCGGATGCCGGGGGACGGCGCGGGCAGGTCTTGGAGTGGGTCCATTCGATATCCAGCACCGGCGGCAGCGAACCACGCTCTCGCGGGACATTGCGGATGAACCAGCGCGCTTGTTCAGCCCCGCTGCGGCAGAAATAATAATAGTGATAGGCGCCGCGTGGAATCCTCGCACCGGCGGCCTCGCGCCAATAACGGTTGAAATTGGGATCGAGATGGTCGCCGCCTTCGGTCGATTTGATGAAGGCAAAGCTGATCCCCGCGCCACGCACGCGCCGCCAGTCGATATCACCCTGCCAGCGGGAGATGTCGATGCCATGCACCTGATGATTGTAAGGATGTCCGCTACCCCAGTCATGCGGCGCGCTGTCACCCAGCTGCGGATTGGCCCCCGGCCCCCGCGCGCCATATCCGCCACCTGACGGCGACCGCGAACAGGCCACTGCCAATACCAGCATGAGACCTAAAAGTACCTTGGTAAAATGGCGCATTGCTGCCCTCGCTCCTGCCTCTGTTACCACGCCGCGTTTGCCGCGACTTTTGCCTGTTATCGCAAACCCGTGAGATAAAGTCACCGGGCCGTGACGGTCACGAAAGCGTCAGTTACGATCCGGGACCAGTTTCCCGGGATTCAGAATGTTATCAGGATCGAGCGCTGTCTTGATTGCTCCCATCACCTGCCAGCCCTCGCCATGTTCAGCCGCCATAAGCGGGCGCTTGCCGATGCCGATACCATGCTCGCCGGTGATCGTGCCCCCGACTGCCAATGCGCGCTCGGCCATGCGGGTGGCGATGCGCTTGGCTGCGGCAAGCTCCACCTCATTGCCCGGCTCGACCAGCAGTTGCGAATGGAAATTACCATCCCCGACATGGCCGACAATCGGCCCGATCAACCCGGCCTCGCGGATATCCTCGGCTGCGGCACTGACTGCGGCGGGCAGATGCGACATCGGCACACAGACATCGGTGACAACGCCGGTTGCACCGGGCCGCAGGGCCAGGCAGGCGTGATATGCCCCGTGCCGCATACGCCATAACCGGGTGCGGTCCTCGGGCGAGGTGGCCCAGTCAAAGCCCTGCGCTCCGAATTCGCGGGCCAGTTCGCCGAAACGCTCGGCATCTTCGCGCACGGACGAGGGCGAGCCGTGGAACTCCACCATCAGATGCGGGGTCTCGGGCAGAGTTGTGCCAGCGTAAAGATTGAAGGCCCGGGCAGCGGCGGCATCCACGAACTCGATCCGCGCCATCGGAATTCCCGACTGGATCGTCGCACTGACGCATTCGACCGCATGTTCCAGGCTATCGAAGGCGCAGACTGCCGCGGCCACGTCCTCGGGCTGGCCATGCAGGCGCAGGGTCAGTTCGGTGATGATGCCAAGGGTTCCTTCCGAGCCCACGAACAGCCCGGTCAGGTCATATCCCGCGCTGGATTTTGCCGCCCTTGTTCCGGTCCGGATGATGCGCCCATCCGCCAGCACGACCTGCAACCCCAGCACATTGTCCCGCATGGTTCCATAGCGCACTGCAGTCGTGCCGCTGGCACGGGTCGCCGCCATGCCGCCAAGGCTGGCATTGGCACCCGGATCGACCGGAAAGAACAGGCCCGTCGCCCGCAATTCGGTATTCAGCGCCTCGCGCGTGACACCGGGTTGGACGCTGACCTGCATATCCTCGGCCCGCGTCTCGACGACATTGTCCATCCGGGTCAGGTCGATCGTGACACCGCCGCGCGTCGCCAGCGCGTGCCCTTCCAGAGACGTCCCCATGCCCCACGGGACCACCGGTACGCCCGCATCCGCGCAGCCCCGGACGATTTGGGACACTTCTTCCGCGCTCTCAGGCCAGACGACCGCATCGGGAGGTGGCGCGCGATGGAAGCTCGCCGATTCCGCGTGGTGATCGCGATCGGCGGCGCCCTGCGACAGGCGCGAGCCCAAGAGCGATTCCAGCTTCTGGACGAGGTCAGGTGGTAATGTCATCGGCAATCCTCCGCTTGTCGCCGGGAGGTTAGCCTTATGATGAAACTTGGCAAACCCCCATATGTTCTGTCATCTACTGGTCATGGAATTGCCATAGCATGGCGCTCGCATTTGCAGGATCAAAGGCAGGACGCAGTTCTACATGGATACCACCCGCATCTCTTCTTTTCGCCCGACCAGCCTGCAAAATGCAAGCCGGACACTGCCCGAGGGCCTGGTTGCAGAGACGCCACGGCAATCCGATCATGCCTATGTGACATTGGTCAGCAATCCCGATTACCTGCCGGGAGCCGAGGCCTTGCTGCGATCCCTGCGGCTGACCGGAACAAAGGCCGATCTGGTGGTAATGCATCGTGGCCTTTCCCCAGCGCATCTGGCGCGGCTGAGGGTTCATGGGGCACGGCTGATCGCCGCCGAATTGCTGCCGACATCCCACAGCTTCGATGCCACGCATGCCCGCGATGCCCTGCACAAGCGTGCCGCCTTCACCCGTGGCGGCAAGCCCGATTTTCACACCCCGCTGGACAATTTCGTCAAGCTGCGCCTGTGGCAGCTTGATTACGAGCGTTGCGTCTTCATTGATGCCGACGCCGTGGTCCTTCGCCCGGTGGACAAGCTCTTCGAACTGCCGGAGTTCTGCGCCGCACCCAATGTCTATGACGGACTGGACGGGTTTCACAGGATGAATTCCGGCGTGTTCACCGCCCATCCGGATATCCGCTCCTATCGTGACATGCTGGCGCGGCTGGACCAGCCCGGAGTCTTCTGGCGCAGGACCGACCAGACTTTCCTGCAGGACTACTTCCCCGACTGGCACGGGCTGTCGATTCATCACAACATGCTGCAATATGTCTGGTTCAACATGCCCGAGCTGTGGAGCTGGGACGATATTCGCATCCTCCATTTCCAATATGAAAAGCCGTGGCAGGATCACGACAAAGTGCATTTGCTGCGTCCCCTGATCGATCTGTGGCGCGCAATCGCCTCTGGCCAGCCTATGCCGGATCTTTCCGCCCAGGCCCGCCCTGCCGCCTGATGCGGATCGTGCTGACCGGAGCAAGCGGAGTAGTCGGCGGCTTCGCATTGCACGCCGCGCGTGCTGCCGGGCATGATGTCACCATTCTGGACCGTCGCAACGGCTATACCCTTGGCGATACGCCCGACCTGTCGGGGCATCATGCCCTGATCCATTGCGCCTTCTCGCATCAGCCCGGTCGCTATCGCGGCGGCGAAGGCGACGATCCCGAAGGTTTTCGCCGGACGAATCTGGAAGGCTCGATCCGGTTATTCGATGCGGCCGCGGATTCGGGTGTAAAGCGCATCCTGTTCCTGTCCTCCCGCGCCGTTTATGACGGCCATCCCCCGGATATCGAGTTGACCGATGACCTGCCCGCATCTCCGGCGAATCTCTATGGTGAGGTCAAGGCGCGGGCCGAAGATCATATGCACAGCCTCGATCTGCACGGTACGGCCATCCGTGCAACCGGCATCTATGGTCCTGGTCCCGCGCATAAATGGCGCGAACTGTTCACGGATTACCTGACCGGAAAGACAATCGCCCCACGCGTCAGCACAGAGCTGCATGGCGACGATCTCGCTCACGCAATGCTGCTCTTGCTGGATCAGGACGCGCCACCACCAAGCGTGAATGCCAGTGACCTGATACTCGACCGTCATGATCTGCTGGCCGAGGTCCAGCGCCTGACCGGCAGCGACTCTCCCCTGCCCCCTCGAGCGGATGCCAACGCGCTGCGAGTGATGCGATGCGACAGGCTTGCCGCGATAGGCTGGCGTCCCGGAGGCATCGGCATGCTCCGCGCCAGTCTGCCCGCAATGCTGGACCCGGCCCCGCATTTGTGATTCGCTGTCCCGACAGGGGCAGATCGGCTAAACAGCAATGGATAACGGGCCTTCCGACAGAAACGGCAGCGAGAAACGGCGTCGCCCGGCGTGGTGGAAACTGAATTGGCGCTATTTTCATGGCCGCTGCAGCCGGGCCACCCGAATCATGCGCGAACGCGGCCCAAGCCAGGTGCAATTCTGGCTTCTGGCACTGCTGATCGGCATCGGCGCGGGGTTTGCCGCCTTGGGTTTCCGACTTGGGATCGGCGCGCTGCAACGGCGGATCTATGGCGCCGACGATCTGACCCTGGCGACCATGGCCGAGCGGCTCCCCTGGTACTGGGTGCTGATCGTGCCGGTCATCGGCGGGTTGATCGTCGGGCTGATACTGGACCGCTTTACCCCCGACGGGCGCGTCCGCGCCGTGGCCGATGTCATCGAAGGCGCGGCGCTGGAAGGGGGGCGGGTCGAAACGCGCGAGGGGCTTGCCTCGGCGGCGGCCTCCTTGATCACCCTCGGAACGGGCGGAAGTTCGGGCCGCGAAGGACCGGTCGTGCATCTGGCAGGGGTCGTCTCGACCGCGGTCGCCCGCCGCATCAAGGCGAGCCCAATGACCGGGCGCGATCTGCTCGGCTGCGCGGTCGCGGGCGCGGTCGCCGCCAGCTTCAACGCCCCCATCGCCGGGGCGCTCTTCGCGCATGAGGTCGTGCTGCGTCATTTCGCCTTGCACGCCTTTGCCCCCATCGCCATATCCGCCGTGGCGGGAACCGTGATCAACCGCCTGCAATTCGGCGGACTGACCGAATTCGACCTCCAGCAAGAGATCGACCTTGCCTTCTATGTCGAACTGCCCGCATTCATGTTGCTGGGGCTTGTCTCGGCACTGGTGGCGGCAGCGATGATGAAGGCAATCTTCCGGGCCGAGAAGATCGGAGACCGGGTCATGGGCCGGATCGGCTGGCCCCGCTGGTCACGCCCGGCCATCGCCGGATTGTTACTGGGTCTGATCGCCATCCCGTTCCCCCATATCATCGGGGTCGGCTATGAAACGACCGCGGCGGCGCTAGCCGGGCATATCGGATTGCTGGCCGCGATCAGTTTCGCCGTGGTCAAGGCCATTGCCGTGGCAATCACCTTCGGCGGTCGCATGGGCGGCGGCATATTCTCACCTGCGCTGGTCATGGGATCGCTGACGGGCCTGGCTTTCGGCATCATCGCGACATCGCTGCTGCCTGACATCTCCGGATCGGTCAATCTCTATGCCTTCGCAGGCATGGGCGCGGTCGGAGCCGCAGTCCTGGGGGCGCCAATCTCGACTGCCCTGATCGTGTTCGAAATGACCGGAGACTGGCAGACAGGCATTGCCGTGATGACCGCCGTCTCGCTCAGTTCCGCATTGGCGTCACGGCTGGTTCACCGGTCCTTCTTCCTGACACAGCTTGAAAATCGCGGTGTCCATGTTGCCGAGGGGCCGCAAGTCTGGCTGCCGCACAAGATGCGGATCACCGCCATCCGGCGCCCGTTGGACGCCGAGAACGCCCCTTCGCCCGACTTGGTCCGCAACCTGCTGGCTGCCGGTCAGGCCCTGACCGAGGGAACCCGGCTCGACGAGGCGCTGCGCGAATTCGATCGAACCGGTGCCGCATTCCTGCCGGTAATCCGCCCTCCGGAACCTTCGGAAACCGAGGAAGAGGCAAGCGATCTCCCCGATCCCGAGATCATCGGCGTCGTGTATCATATTGACGCCCTGCGCGCGCTGAACCAGGCATTGGCCGAAACCGCCGCTGAGGAACACAGCTAAAGCGCTATCCTCGAAACCTGAATCGGGGGATTCCCGAACGAGGGGTTTCATGCTTTCATTCTTTCGGGAGCACGAATGGCGATGCTTTCGCCGCCTGCATCCGCAACGTGCTGGTGCCGGAACTCGCGCCCCGCACCGTTGTCATGCTCGACAACCTTGCCGCCCACCGTAATGTCGGGGCGGCGTGGACAGCTCTACCCAGGTCTTCGATGCCATCTCCGAAGTTTGCGACATGTTCTCGTCGCAACAATGCCGGAATTACTTCAAGACTGCTCGATATGTCGCAGGTTGAAGGCAAATGCTTTCGTCGCCTGGTATGCGATGGAAACGCAAGGAGCTGCTTGCCTGACACTTACTTTCGAGTTCGACCTCACCTCATGGAGTTAAAAAATCCACTTGGCCGGACCTACAATCAATGAGCGATACGTCCTTCAGAGGCAGTCCTGGTTTTCCCAATCCCGCGCCTCGAAGCGGGTCAGTGCCGCGAGCCGCTGGTAATCCGCAACCGTCGTGCCCATGACGCCGAAGGGCGCCCCCTGCAGTGCCATAGGCGGGATGGGCAGCACCTTGCCGCCTGCAGCCTCGATCAGAGCATAGGCGGCGAGGCAATCCCAAAGGCTCATCCGGGGTTCGCAATAGCCGACCAGCCGACCTGCGGCGACATAAGCCAGCATCAGCGCACCAGAGCCGTACCGCACCCAGGCTATCCCCTCGGCGGCCAATTCACCGTGAAGCTGCCCGAGACGAGCAGGCGGCACCCGGTCGTTGCCGCCCAGGCCGAGAAGACCCGAGGACAAGTCGAAACGTCGCGTAACCTGGATCGGCTGTCCGTTCAGCGATGCGCCATTTCCACGCGCGCCGAGGAACATCTCGCCAAGGACCGGGGCGAAGATGGCACCAAGCAGTGGCCCTTTATCATCCATCAGACCAATGGAAACGCACCAGCCCGGCAGGCCATTCAGGAAGGGAGCAGTTCCGTCGATGGGATCGACCACCCATGTCAGCCCGCTCTCTCCGGTTAGGTGGCCATATTCCTCCCCCAGCATCGCGTCAGCGGGAAAGGCGGATTGCAGTTCTTCGCGGATCAGGGTTTCGACCTCGCGATCGGCGATCGAGACCATGTCGGTCAGGCTGCGCTTGGTTTCGATGGCAAGGCTGTCGCGACTGCGGAAATGGTCGCATGCGCGAGCCCCTGCCAGCCGCGCAATGGTTTCGGTTTGCGCCAACCGGGCTGTCAGATCAATGTCGGTCGTCATCTTGCGGTGTCCTCTTCCAGCTTCATGCGATCAGCGCCGCTCCGCTGCCATGGAATCGTAGCCGCACCGATGTGCCGGGTGAAAACGCGTCGGTGCTGCTGCCATCGATGACGAAAAGACGACCAGCAGGGCCCTCGATCTCGTATTCGATATGATCGCCCAGATAGGCGGCGCTGACGACGCGGCCCTCAATGCCCGAGCCGCCGAGATTGACGGTAAAGGCATTGGGGCGGACGGCCAGCCGGGCGGGGCCAGGGAGGATACCGCGGGCGGGAAGGGTCAACTCTTCGTCGCCCACCCAGATACGTGCCTGCCCTTCGGCCAGATCCCGAACCTCGCAATCGATGACATTCGCCTCGCCGATGAAATCCGCGATGAATTCCGAAGCCGGGGCCTCGTAAAGTTCCCGCGGACTGCCTGACTGGGCAATTTCTCCGTCCTTCATGACTACGATGCGATCCGAGACGGCAAGCGCTTCGTCCTGATCATGGGTGACGTAAACCGCTGTAAAACCCAATCTTTGCTGAAGCTCGCGGATCTCCGTGCGAACGCGGCGGCGCAGCCGGGCGTCCAGATTGGACAGCGGCTCGTCCAGCAAAAGAACTTGCGGTTCCAGAACCAGTGCGCGGGCCACAGCAACCCGCTGTTGTTGTCCACCGGAAAGCTCCGAGGGCAGTCGGTCGCCAAGACCGGTGAGACCGACCAGGTCCAGCCCGGCATTTCCCGCATCGTGCGCCTCGGCAGGTTTCATCCCGCCCGATTCCAGCCCATAGGCGATATTCTCGGCCACGGTCATATGCGGAAACAGCGCATAGCTTTGGAACACCATCGTGACATCACGGCGATTGGGCGGCATGCGCGTCACATCCTGCCCGCCGATCAGAACCGAACCCTTCGTCGGCGTCTCCAGTCCAGCGAGCATTCGCAGGGTCGTGGTCTTACCGCAGCCGGACGGACCAAGAAGTGTCACGAGTTCGCCGGGCTCGATCCGCAGATCGAGTTCGGGGATGGCGGTAAAGCCGCCGTAATCCTTGCGCACGGACCGGAACTCGACCGCACCTCTTTCGGGATTGTTCACGCTGCTGCCTCCTTGGAGACGGGGAGACTCGGCCTGCGGCGCAGGCGGCGATCTCCGACCAGAAGTTGAAAGCCGCCGATCACGGTGATCATCACCAGGATCAGGACCGAGGAATAGGCGATGGCCACCCCGTATTGGCCATTCTCGACCAGCCCGACGATATAGGCGGTCGCCATGTTGTACTTGGCCGAGACAAGGAAGATCACCGCCGAGATCGAGGTGATGGCGCGCACGAAGCTGTAGACAAGTGCCGCCATGATCGCCGGGCGCAGAAGCGGCAAGATCACCCGTCTCAGCGTGCGACCGGAATTCGCGCCAAGGATCAGCGAGGCCTCGTCTAGACTCCCGTCAAGCTGGGCCATCGCGGCAACGCTGCCACGCACGCCGACCGGCATGTTGCGGAACACGAAACAGGCAACCAGGATCAGCGCGGTGCCGGTCATCTGGATCGGCGGCAAGTTGAAGGCCATGATATAGCTGATCCCGATAACCGTGCCGGGAATGGCGAAGCTCATCATCAGGACGAACTCGAAAACGGCCTTGCCGGGAAAGCGCTGGCGCGAGATCAGCCAGCCTGTCAACAGCCCGACTATTGCCGTCAGCGGTGCCGCGATCAATGCGATCAGCATGGTGGTCCAGAAGCTGTTCCATGCCACGCCCGACCAGCGGAAACCACCTTCGAAACTGACCCCGAAGGCGCGGATGTAGTGATCCAGCGTCAGCGTGTGATCCAGCCCCCACAGCTTGAAGAAACCGCCAAACAGGATCATCGCGTAGACGATCACGGTAAACAGGCTCCAGAGCGCCACGATGCCGATCACCGGAAAGGCGACGCGCGCCGGCAAGAGCGCATGTGCGCCGCCATCGCCTTTCCCGCCGACGGTCGCGAAGTTGCGACCGCTCAGCCAAAGCCGCTGCGCCAGAAAGGCCGACAATGTGAAGAACAGCAGGACCGCGGCCAGCACGGCGGCACGAGACGGATCGTTCTGGGCACCGACCACCGAGAAGAAGATCTCGGTCGACAGCACGCCACCCGAACCGCCCAACACCAGCGGGTTGCCGAAATCGGCCATGCTTTCGATGAAACCGATCAGAAAGGCATTGGCCAGTCCCGGTGCCATCAGGGGCAGTGAGACCTTGCGGAATGTCCGCCAGCGTCCGGCTCGCAGGGTTTGCGAGGCTTCCTCCATCGAAGGGCTCACCCCCTCGACCACTCCGATCAGGACAAGGAAGGAGATCGGCGTAAAGCTGAGAACCTGGGCCAGCCAGATCCCCGCGAGGCCGTAGAGCCACCGGCCCAGCTCCCATCCGGTCGCCGCTTCGATCAACTGCGTCAGCGTACCCGACCGGCCCAACAGCATGGTCAGCGCAAGGCCGACCACGAAAGGAGGCGTGATGATCGGCAGGATCGTCAGCAGGCGGAGACTTTTCTTGAAAGGAAAGCGGGTGCGCGTCGCCACCAATGCGAAGGCCAGCCCCAGCAAGGTCGTGGCGCTGGCCGTACAGATCGCCAGGAAAAGCGTCCGCCACGCAACTCCGCATCGCCCGCCGGTCAGGCAGGAGAGGCTCCAGATCTTCGGATCATCGATATTGCGTAGCACGCCCTCGGTCGTGAAAGAGCCGTCGAAATCCTGGAAGGCGCCGGTGAAGATCGACAGGATCGGGTAAAAGACGAAGACCGTGACCAGCAGGATCAGAACGGCGATCGAGGTCAGCACGAATGCGTCGCCCTTCAACACGCCCCGCTCGGCGGCTCCAAACGAGATCAGGCAGGTGAAAACAAGCCCCAGAACAACCGCACCCGCGCCGAAAGCGGGCTGACCGGCAATCTCGCCAAAGAGCCCCTCTAGCAGGCCCCAGTTCCAGCCCCGCATGCCGGAGGCGAGACCCTCGGCACTCAGCCAGATCAGGCCGATCACACCTATTCGGATCAGCCAGCGCCCTCGATGCGGCCCTGAGGGCATCGAAAAGCGCAACGCTGCCGCCACCACGACCAGCAACAGGACGGGCCAAAGCTGCCAGCGACCCGTGGCGGCCTGATAGGCGCCGGGCCACAGGTCGGGCTTGGTGAAGATATCGCCAAGCCAGTCGAAACCGAAGAAACCGCCTCGGATCTTGTACCAGGGCAGAACCAGCAACGACAGAAACGCCATCGCAAGGGTCCGGTCCAGCCGCCTGTCGTCAGCATTCATCCGAGGTCATCCATTCACCTGTCGTAAAGTCGCCGGGACGGCATACGCCATCCCGGCCCTTTTCTACTCGGAAGCTTGCCCACCGATTTCGGCATCCCACCGAGCCAGCAGCGCCTTGCGACGCTCGGACGAACCGAACTCGGCAAAATCGTAATCGATCAGCTTGATCTGCGACAGGTCCGGGGAATGTTCCGACGCCACCGCCTCCTTGTTCGACGGGATCTGATAGGAACCCGCATCGGGCATCATGTTCTGCACATCCACGCCAAGCACCCAATCGTAGAAGATCTTGGCCTCGTCGGGGTTCATCGCGCCCTCGATCAGGGACATCGAGCCGACCTCATAGCCGGTGCCCTCGCAGGGTGCGATGGTCTTGATGGGGAAACCTTCAACACTTTGCGATACCGCGTCATGCATGAAGACGATACCCAGCCCCGTTTCTCCCCGCGCAGCCGACTTGACCGGGGCCGAGCCGGATTTCGTGTATTGCGAGACATTGGCATCCAGCTTCTTCAGGTATTCGAACGCCTCATCCTCGCCCATCAGCTGCACCAGCGTGGCCAGCGTCGTGTAGGCCGTACCGGACGAGTTGGGATCGGCGATCTGGATCTCGCCTTTCAGGCCCGGATCCAGCAGATCGGCCCAGCAAGCCGGTTCCTCCAATCCCTTCTCCTCGAAAAGCTGGGTGTTGTAACCCCAGCCAAGCGCGCCGCTATAGACCCCAACGGTGCGGTATTCCGAGATTTCAGCCTGCCTGACGGCCCAATCCCGTAACTCCGCCAGCATGGGCGATTCGTATTCCGCTGTCAGCCCATCCGCGGCGGCCTGCAAATGCGGATCGCCGGTGCCGCCCCACCACAGGTCGGTCTGCGGGTTACGTCCCTCGGCCCGGACCTTGGCGTAAGCCTCGCCGGACGACAGGCGGACCATGTTCACACCTATATCGGAATGCGATGCCTCGAATTCCGATACGAGCCGTTCACAGATCACCACATCGGCGGAACAGATCAGGTTCAGCTCGGCGGCGCTGGCGGACCAGGCCGGGAGTGTCACGACAGCGCCAGCCGCAATGGCTGCGGTTCTGATATTCATCTCTTCTCCTCCCAATTCCCCCATAGGGATAGCTTTTGCAAAGCTGTGCAATAAATCTTGATCCGAATCGGAAACCTGTCAATAGAAAGCAGAATATTTTCTATTTTTCACTGAATAATATAATGCTAAGCAGTTTGAGAGGCTGTGCAATATGAGGTAAGTATTGGCCAGGAAAGCCGCCAGCGCCAAGGATGTAGCAGAGCTTGCCGGGGTTTCACGGGCGGCGGTTTCGCGCTGTTTCACACCGGGAGCCAGTCTTTCACCCAAGACACGAGAACGGATCTTGCAGGCGGCCGATCAGCTTGGCTATCAGGTCAACCGCCTGGCCAGCGGATTGATCCGCAACGAGACCGGCATCGTTGCCCTGATCGCCGCCGAGATCTCGACGCCTTATCGTTCGCATTTGCTGTCGGCCCTTACCGAAAGGTTGCAGCAGGCTGGCAAAGTGGCGCTGATGATCAATACAGACCGCTCGGATGACAGTGTCGAACAGGCATTGCGCCACGCGATCAGTTATCGCACCGATGCGGCGATCTTCCTGTCCGGAATGCCTGCGCGATCCCTGGCCGAGACTTGCCTGCGCAATGGCATGCGGCTGGTATTGATCAACCGTGACGAGGAACGTCCCGGCTCTCTCAGGCTGCGACTGGACGACGCCGAGGCCGGACGGCGCGCGGTGGCGTTGTTGCTGGCTGCGGGATGCAAGAGGCTGGGGCTGGCCAGTTCCGCCGCCGATACGCCCAGCCTGACCGAACGCGAACGCGGGTTCCGCGAGGCTGCCACGGCGGCAGGGGCCGAGTTCATCGAAGAACGGCGTGGCCCGACATCCTATGAAACCGGGCAGGAGCTGGGCATGGCATTGCTCACGCAGCCCAACCGGCCCGATGGCATCTTCTGTACGACGGACCTGATGGCTTGCGGGATTATCGATGTCGCACGCTGGCGGTTCGGTATCGCGATCCCGGATGATCTGTCACTGATCGGCTTCGACGATATCGCACAGGCAGGATGGGAAGGATATGCCCTGACTACCTTTTCCCAACCTATCGAGGAGATCGCAGCAAAAAGCGTGGATTGGCTGATATCGGGTGAACAAAAGAACGAGGCGGAGGAAGTGCTCCTGGAGCCAAAGCTGATCATGCGGCGCACGGTTCGGCAAATATACGTCTCCGATACGGAAGATCGTCGCCAGCAGTAAATGGTGGGCGGACAGTTACAGGATACGTCGCCGTAACATGGCCGAAACGATCTCGCCTAGGATGACAAGGGCAAGGATGGCCAGCAAGACCATGGCCGCCTCGGGCCAGTTGAAAGTATCGATGGCGCCTTGCAGGATGATACCGATACCACCAGCCCCGACCAGCCCGAGCACGGTGGACTCGCGTAAATTGATGTCCCAACGCAAGATGCTCACCGCCCAGAAGGTCGGCATGATCTGCGGCACGATAGCATAGACGATGATCTTGAGGCGCGACGCGCCCGTGGCCTCCAGTGCTTCGACCGGGCGGCGGTCGATTTCCTCGATCGCCTCGCCCAGAAGCTTGCCGATGAAGCCGACCGAACGGAACATGATCGCCACGATGCCCGCCACTACGCCGGGACCGAAAATGGCCACAAACAGCAGCGCCCAAATGATGGTGTTGATCGACCGGGACGATACCAGAATGAACCGGCCCAACCACAGCGTGGCCCGGTTGGGCGTGGTGTTCTGCGCTGCCAGATACGCAACGGGGAGCGAGATCAGCACCGCGAAGAAGGTCGCGATGGTGGCGATATTGACGGTTTCCCACAAGACCTCGAGGATACTTGGCAGGTTGGAGGGATCGGGCGGAAACATCCGCGCCAGAAGATCCCCCATCTGACTCGGCGCGCCCCATACCCAGGCCCAGATGACATCGATGCTGGTAACCGACCATGCAATGACCAGCAAGGTGACGATCAGGCTGCCATAGCGCGCCAGCCGCTGGCGCGGCGTAAATCGACTCCAGTCGTCGCGGTCCATGTCCGGCATATTCATATCCGCTTCCTGATCTGGCCGCTGACGGCCTCGCTGACCAGGATCACGCCGATGATAACCATGGTGATAGCCAGTGCGAAATCGTAATCATAGCGCCCGAAAGCATTGGCCAACGTTGCGCCGATCCCCCCGGCCCCGACGATGCCGACAACGGCCGAGGCACGCAGATTGCTGTCGAGCTGATAGATTGTCAGCCCGATCTGACGCGGCAGGATCTGCGGAAAGATGGCATACCACAATGTCGGCAGAAACGACGCTCCGGCGGCGCGCATCGCCTCCACCTGCCCGAAATCGATCTCCTCGATCCGTTCGGCCAACATCTTCGCGACAAAGCCGATGGAATAGACGATCAGGGTCAGAACACCGGCCAGCGGACCGAAACCGACGGCCTTGACGAAGATGATGGCGACGATCACCGGGTGGAAACTACGGGCGATGATGATGATCGCCCGACCGAGATAGAAGATCGGGCGCGGGGCGATATTTCCCGCCGCCATGAAGGCAATCGGAATAGACAGCAATACACCGCCGAATGTCGCGAGAATGGCGATCTTCAGGCTTTCAAGGAAACCGTCGATCAGCAGTCCGCTCCGCTCGAAGCTGGGCGGGATCGCACCGTTGAAAATCCGTTGAGCCCGCACCAGCCCCTCGGCAACCCGTTGCCAGTCGATGGGAAGGGTTGCGACGGACCAGACGATATAAGCTGCGATCCCCAGGATCGTGACCCAACGCAGGACCGGATTGGCAATCATCGGAGGCTTGCGCCAGCTATCCCGCACGTCACTCATGCGACGCTCTCCGGCTCTCCAACGGCAACGGCCCTGTCCGCAGCCGGGCTGCCCGAATAGATCCGCTCCATGGCCTCTTCGTCCAGATCCGAGGGGAGGCCGTCGAAGATGATCCGGCCATAGCGCATGCCGACGATGCGATCCGTATACTGTCTCGCTTCCGTCACGTTATGAATGTTGATAAGCACCGGCAGCGACAGTTCCCGCGCCAGAGCGCGCAGCAACTGCATGATCTGTTCCGAGGTCTTGGGATCGAGCGAGGCGGTAGGCTCATCGGCCAGCAGGATCTCGGGCTGCTGCATCAACGCACGCACCACACCGACGCGCTGGCGCTCTCCCCCTGAAAGTTCGTCGGCCCGCTTGTCGGCATAGTGGGCAATGCCAACCCGTTCCATCAGCTCATAAGCGCGACGGATATCCTCTTTGGGATATCGTCGCGTGATCGCCGCCCAGGTCGAGATATAGCCAAGCCGCCCGGATTGCACATTCTCCATCACCGTCAGCCGGTCGACGAGGTTGAAGCCCTGAAACACCATGCCGATCTTGCGGCGAGCCTCGCGCAATTTGCGTCCCTTAAGGGCAGTCAGTTCCATGCCATTCAGGACGATGCTGCCCGAGCTTGGCTCGACCAGCTTATTGATGCAGCGCAAAAGCGTGCTTTTGCCGGCCCCGGACGAGCCGATGATGGAAACGACGCTCTCGCCTTCCACCATCAGGTCGAGATTCCTGAGAACCGGGTCACCGCCTGCGTAACGTTTGACCAGATCGGTGATCTTGAGCATGGCAGCCCTCCGGAAAGGCCCGGCAATCGGCCGGACAGGGGAAAAATCCGACGAAAGGGCTTATTCCGCCGCGAGCCCCTCGGGCGTGTAGGAAACGCCATTGGCCTGCTGAATCTCGCGGATCACCGCCCATTGGTCCTTGTAGGTGATGGGGATGAACTTGCTGACCCCGTCGAATTCCTCGCCCAGGGCGGTGCCGGTGAAATCGAAGCTGAAGAACGCCTCTTCGATCTTCTCCTTCAACTCGGGCGCCAAGTTGTGAGCATAGGTATAGGAGGTGGTCGGGAACGGTTCACTTTCCCAGACAATGCGGACATCGGCGGGTTCGTAAAGTCCGCGCTCGGCCATCCGGTCCACGACTTCCGACGCCACGGGCGCGGCATCATAATCGCCCGCCACGACGCCAAGCATGGACTGGTCATGCGAACCGGAATAGGTCACTTCATAATCCTCGTCCGGCACGACACCGAGTGCAGGGAACAGCGCCCGAGGTGCCTGATTGCCGGAATTCGAGGTTGGCGACGTGTGGGCGATGCGTTTTCCTGCCAGATCAGGCATCTCCTGGATCTCGCTGTCAGCCTGTGTATAGACCTGCAAGGTGTAGCCGAAACGGCCGTCATCCGAGCCCATCAGTGCAAAAGGCACAGCGCCGGCAAGATTGACGGCAAAGGGTGTCGGACCAGTGGAAAAGCCCGCGATATGCAGGCGCCCCGAGCGCATTGCCTCCACCTCCGCCGAATTGGATTGCACGGCGAAGAACTGCACATCCTTGCCGGTCACATCGGACAGATGGGCGATGAAAGGTTCCCAGATATCCTCGTAGACCGCCGGGTCCTCGACCGGTGTATAGGCGAAGACCAACGTGTCCGGATCGACCAGTTCGCCCGCATCTGCCGGGGCGTCAGCCACCAGATCGCCATTGGCATCGCAATAGTTCGGGTCCAGGGCGCCGCGATCGGGGCAATCCTGCGCATGCGCCGCAGAGCCGAAAGTCAGGGCAACGGCAATCACGGCGCCAAAATATTTGTCGGGATTGGACATGATGAAACCTCCTCCTCGGGCTGGCAAAGCCAGAGTTGCACAGCCTCTTATTGGAATTTCCAACATGAATATGTGGCTATTGCAACAAAATTGTCACATAAATCTGGAAACAAGCTACAAAACACCAATAGTGGGACTCACCGGATGACTTCAGCGCCTGATCGCATACGCAAATCGGAGCGCAGGGCGCAGATCCTGATGGAGTTGCGCTGGAAGCCGCATGTGCGCGTCGCGGAACTGGCCGAACAATTCGGCGTCTCGACCGAGACTATCCGTCGCGATTTGCATGCGATGAACGAAGCGCGGGAACTCGACCGCGCCCATGGCGGTGCCTCGGCCCGCATGCCGGGCAGCCAGCCCAGCCTCGACGAACGGCAGAGATCACAGGTCGAAGAACGCGAGCGCATTGCCCGTTTCGCTGCCAGCCGCATCGCCGATGGCACTTCGCTGATGATCGACGCGGGCGCATCCACCATTGCGCTCGCCCTCAGGCTCGCCGTCGCGGATCTGAAGCTGAAGGTCGTCACCAATAGCCTGCCAGTGGCGATGATTCTCGGCCCCGTACCAAAGGTGTATCTGCGGCTCTGCCCAGGTGACATGCTTGCGCCCGAGGCAGCCGTGACCGGCCCGGACACATTGGCATATATCGCCCGGCACAATGTTGATTGCTGTTTTCTTGGCGCCTCCGCCGCGAGCGAGCAGGGGATCAGCGAAGCGGTGCCCGGATTTGCCGAAGTAAAGCGCGCCATGATGGCGCAGGCGACGCGGACGGTATTCCTGATCGACCACAGCAAGCTCGGTCGGAACGACCTCGATCACGTTGCAGGACCCGCACCCGATCGGACCATCTATACCGACTGCTCACCGGATTCCGGCTTCGTGAACGCATGGCAGGCCGGAGGCGGTGAGCTGCAGGTGGTCGAGGCATAACGTTTCAAATCAAACCGGCGGCGTTGATACCAGACCAATGCGTGGCATGAACTGCAACACCGATGCGGCCGCCAGTTTGTGCAGCGAGAAGCTTTGAGCCTGTCCTAAAATTTCCATTGAATCGCAGCGTGTTGAGTCATCCATGCTAGCCATGGGCAACAGAGACCAGCGATTTTTCCGGCTGTGTGTCCGGCAGATGCGGCGCATTCAGCCATTCGTTGGGAAAAACAGTTCCCGTGGAATCGTTTTCCTGACGGAGGTTTCTCCACAAGCGATCGGGCGTACTCGTGTTTCCGCGGTACTTGCTAACCGCCAAGCGAACCCTGGGCGTGTCTCCATTGGAACGCCACTGGTCCAAGTGAAAATGGTAACGCATGGGAGGGATGCCAATTGACTGCGCCATGTCCTCAATCAATGCGGTATCCGCCCCCGTGCCCCGGAAAAGCGCAAGATACCTGCCAATGCGGCCACAACTCGGGTGGCGGCCACCTGGATCGACTCGCTGCCGCCCCGGCGGATATTCCGGTGATTGCCTCGGAAGGCGAGGAATGAGCCGAGGCGCTGACCAGTTTGGACCTTTTGGCCACCACGGCGCTCGCGGACCGCATTGCAGCGAAGAAAGGCGGATATCACTCGGCAGAAGAACCGCCTCCCCTGCAGGGTGATCTCAAGAACTTCTTAACTCGGATGGTTCAAATTCGGGTTCTCAAGTTCCGACCACTCAACCTGCTGGTACATCAACAAGGTCTTATTGATATGAACGTAAAACCCTTTCTTCTCGCCGCAGCGCTGATAGCTGTCGCGCCACAGCTCGCCTCCGCTGGCACTATCACTCGGGATGGTATCTATGCGGGGGTGGGCTGGGGACTCGGATCGAATATCAGCGACGATCAGAACCGTGACACCGGCCATGGCAGCTACAAAATCAATGGCGCCTATCTCGGATATGTCAAAAACCTCAACGCCCTGGGTGGCGAGATGGTTGTCCCAAATATTGGCGTGGAACTCGGCCGTGCGCAGCTCAAGCACAAGAATGGCGGTGAAAGACTCACGGGTTTCGATGTCACCAGCCTGCGGGCCATGGCCGGGTTTCAATTCGAGGAACGCCTCCGCCCTTATGTCTTCGCAGGGTCTGCGAAGCACGATGAGGAGAACGCGCGTTCCGGCATCACCTATGGCGCCGGCATCGAATTCAAGTACACGCCCCGCCTCAGTTCGGGCATTGAAATGGTGAAATATGATTTCGGTGATGACTCCTCGGTGCCAGACATCACGTCTCTCGGCCTGCGGCTTGGCTTCAGTTTTTGAGCAGGCTTCCCTGGAGGATTTCCGGAAAAACCGGTGGCATCCGCCACCCGATCTGCTCGTCGGCTCTTATTCATCATGGCGCTTCCAGGTGCTTGATCCCATGATCAGATGGAGCGATCCATTCGCGTGGATGAAAGGAGGCGCCAGGGATTGAGGTCCTCTATGCGGATCTCGGGATGACCTTCGAGGATGGCCCAGAGGGTGGTGGTAGTGGTAGTGGTATAGTCGGCCATGCGCGGCGTGAAGCAAGCGATCAAGCTACGCGTCACCTTCCCAACCACGCGTTGCGGAAAGCGTGGGTGGGGCAATAGCGAGGGCAGAAAAAACGAAAGCTGCGCAATTTACCGAAATTGCGCAGCTTTTCGAGTCTATTTGGTGCCCAGGAGAGGACTCGAACCTCCACGCCTTGCGGCACACGGACCTGAACCGTGCGCGTCTACCAATTCCGCCACCTGGGCAGGTGGTGTGAGCGGGGTAACTATAACCAGTCGATGGGGGCGTCAATGGGATGTCTGCAAAAAATTCGTTCCCGGAATAAAAGCCCGTGGGTGCGACGAATGTGCGGCCGTATTTGCACAAATTTTACCTGAAAATTGCAGCGCTGCGACGTTTGACCCCGGCGGGGCGGCTTGTCGCGCGACCTCGCCTTGAGTATTGAGGCTATGACGCGGCACGAAGGAGGCGAAGAGCCCATGGCAAAACTGGTCACGATCTTTGGCGGCTCGGGATTCCTGGGGCGTCAGGTGGCACGGCTGATGGCCAAGCGCGGCTGGAGGGTGCGGATCGCTGTCCGCCGTCCGAACGAGGCGCTTTTCACGCGCACCTATGGCGCTGTGGGACAGGTCGTTCCGGTGCTCTGCAATGTCCGTGACGAGGAATCGGTTCGGGCGGCCATGTCCGAAGCCGATGCCGTCGTGAATTGTGTAAATATCCTGACAAAGCAGGGGAAAAGTACGTTCAAGACGGTTTTCGAGGATGGCGCACGCAATATTGCGCAGCTGTCGCAAGAGATGGGCATCCCGCAAGTCGTGCATATCTCGGGTCTCGGCGTCGATGCCGCTTCATCCAGCAAGTATATCGCCGCTAAAGCGCGGGGCGAAACCGCGATGTTGGAGAACCGTCCCGACGCGATCGTCCTGCGGCCCTCGGTGCTCTTCGGGACAGGCGACACCTTCTATAACCGTTTCGCAAGCCTGGCGCGATTCGGCCCTATCATGCCGGTCATTGGTGGTCGCACCCGGTTGCAGCCGGTTCATGTGGATGACGTGGCGCTGGCCGCCGTTCTGGCTGCAGAGGGGCAGGTCACGCCCGGCATCTATGAACTGGGCGGACCCGACGTACTGACAGTGCGGGAAATCGTGGGACAGGTGCTGAAGGTGACCTACCGCCGCCGACTGGCACTCAACATGCCATTCTGGATGGCCAGTATCGGCGCAGGGATATTGGACACTGCCCAATACCTGACGGGCGGATTGTTCACCAACAAGATCCTGAGCAGCGATCAACTCGCGCTACTGCGCCAGGACAATGTCGTCAGCGAAGATGCCCAAGGATTTGCGGCATTCGGGATTCATCCGAGCGCGGCCGAGGCCGTCATCGAGGACTATCTCTGGCGCTTCCGCCCATCGGGGCAGTATGACGACATCAAGAATTCGGCCAAGAACCTGCGCACTCCCTGATGGAAACCAACACGATTGTCGCCGCTGTCCTCGGCATTCTCGAGGGCCTGACCGAATTCATCCCGGTCTCTTCTACTGGCCATGTCCTGTTGGCCGGTCATTTCATGGGCTTCATCTCGCCCGGCCGGGCATTCGAGGTTGTCATCCAGCTTGGCGCGGTGCTGGCAATCCTGGCAGTCTATGCCGAACGATTGTGGCATATTTTTTCCACCGCCCCCCATGATCCGCAATCACGACGCTTTATCATGACGGTATTGCTGGCCTTCATGCCCGCGGTCGTGCTCGGCGTGTTGGCCCATGACATCATCAAGACGGTCCTGTTCGAGACGCCCGTGCTGATAGCGGTCATGCTGATCCTGGGGGGAATCGTCATCCTGTATGTGGATCGATGGGCGAAGAATCCAGTCTACCACCGGGCCGAGGATTTTCCCCTCGCAATGGCCTTCAAGATCGGCGTCATCCAATGCCTTGCAATGATACCCGGGGTATCCCGATCTGGCGCCACGATTGTCGGGGCATTGCTGCTAGGTTCCGACAAGCGATCGGCGGCGGAGTTCTCGTTTTTCCTGTCAATCCCGACGATGCTCGGCGCCTTCACCTATGACCTGTACAAGAATCGCGACGTTCTGGACGTCGCGGCACTGGGAAACATAGCGATCGGCTTTGTTTGTGCCATGATCACGGCGGTGTTCGTGGTGCGCTGGCTGTTGGGATATGTCTCGAAGCAGGGCTACGCGCTGTTTGGCTGGTGGCGAATCATTGCCGGAAGCCTTGTTTTGTTGGCTCTCGCAGCAGGTATGTAAGCACTAGTGACCTAATTTAGGACTTAATTGGCAATTTTTTTCTTCGCCGCATTGAAAAATCTCTATTTAGGTCAGCACTGCTGACTTTTCATTTGTAGCGCCTTGGCTTATCCGAATTGCGGGAGTTCCTGACATTCGGAAGGTTGCGCAGCCATGGCCACGCAGAAAATGCTTAAATTCGTATCCACCCCGCGCGAGATGCCGGAGAAGCGCAGTGCCGCTGAGCGCAGCGAGGACTTCCACGAGATTTACCGGGAATACGCCGGGCAAAAGGCGGCAGAACAGGCTGGTCGTTGCAGCCAATGCGGCGTGCCCTACTGCCAGACGCATTGTCCTTTGCACAACAACATTCCGGACTGGCTGCATCTGACCGCCGAAGGGCGCCTGAAGGAAGCCTACGAGGTCAGCCAATCGACCAATACATTCCCGGAAATCTGCGGCCGGATCTGCCCGCAGGACCGGTTATGCGAAGGCAATTGCGTCATCGAACAATCCGGCCACGGCACCGTCACCATCGGCGCGGTCGAGAAATACATCACCGACAGCGCATGGGAAAACGGTTGGGTCCAACCGGTCTCGCCCCGTCAGGAACGTGCCGAAAGCGTCGGGATCATCGGTGCCGGACCGGGAGGTCTGGCGGCGGCGGACGCGCTGCGCCGGATGGGTTTCCAGGTCACCGTCTATGACCGTTATGACCGCGCGGGCGGGCTGATGACCTATGGCATCCCCGGCTTCAAGCTGGAAAAAGACATCGTCATGCGCCGCAACAAGCTGCTTGAGGATGGCGGCGTCGAATTCGTGCTGAACTGCAATGTCGGCGAGGATATCAGCTTCGACGCGATCCGGGGCAAGCATGACGCAGTGCTGATCGCCACCGGCGTCTACAAGACCCGCGATCTGGATATCGACAACGCAGAGGCCGGCGGCGTGGTCCGTGCCATCGACTACCTGACCGCATCGAACAGGGTCGATTTCGGCGATGACGTGCCTGACTTCGACGATGGCGAGCTGGACGCCAAGGGCAAACGCGTCGTCGTCATCGGCGGCGGCGATACCGCGATGGATTGCGTCCGCACCGCCATCCGGCAGGGCGCGCAATCAGTCAAATGCCTCTATCGCCGCGACCGCTCGAACATGCCGGGTTCTCAGCGCGAAGTTCAGAACGCCGAAGAGGAAGGCGTCGAATTCGTATGGCTCTCTGCCCCCGGCGCTTTTACCGGTCATGTCACCGGCGAGGCCGCCACCGCGCAGGAACGCGATGTCGATGGTGCCGCCCAAGTCGGAGGCGTTCGGGTGCAGAAGATGCGGCTTGGCGCGCCCGATGTCACCGGCCGTCAATCACCGGAACTGATCGAGGGCGCCGATTACGACGAGCCCGCCGAACTGGTCATCAAGGCTCTTGGCTTCGAACCCGAGGAGCTGCCGCGCCTCTGGGGCGTCGACGGGCTGGAGGTGACACGTTGGGGCACGATCAAGGCCGATTTCCAGACTCATCGCACCTCTATCCCCGGCGTCTATGCGGTCGGGGATATCGTTCGCGGCGCCAGCCTCGTGGTCTGGGCGATCCGGGACGGGCGAGAGGCCGCTGAATCGATTTCCAACTTCCTGATCGGCGACGCACGCGTCGCCGCTGAATGAGGCTGTGACCATGGAACACAAAGCCTGCGCCGATATCGCACAAGACTCGCGGCGGCCCCAGAAAGGGGTGCTTATACTGTCCCTTCTGACATTGGCCGCGGCATTGCCTTTGGGTGCCCTGCCCGGCCATGCCGGCACCTTCACGCCGCCCCAAGGCTGCAAACTCGAGGTGACTGTGCAAAATCGCGGCTGCACGGTCAGCCAGATCTATCGCTGCGAAGCGGACCCGGATGGGCATCAGCGCAGCGCGATCTTCAACGAGGACGGGCCGACCCATATCTCGCGGATCGATTCCGAAACACGCTGGATCGAAAGCCGCGATCCGGATTCCGGCATCGAAGACCGGCTGGTCGACGAGGCCAAGGATCACGCCAGCTTCAGCACCCTGATCGAGACTGGCCATGATGATTTCGACTTCTGGACAGAATCCAATACCGGGGAACGGTTGCATCATGTCGGCCATGACGAACTGACCGGCGAGACGGTTACCGTCGATGGGATCAAGCTGGAAAAGACCCGGTTCGAATTGACCACCACCGACGCCAATGGCGAGGTGCTGATCGAACGGTCGGGCCAGCAATTCATCAATCGCGCGATGGGCCGCTTTTTCGGCGGCATAGAGACACAAAGCGACTGGACCGGGCAGCGGCAGGAAACGAATGACAGCCCCGCCCTCTTCAGTTTCCCGGGGGAGAAAGGTTTCGGCGAAACCACCCCACAATTCGACTGCGGCCAGATATTGGCGCAGATCAATCATGAAAGGGCCCAGCTATGAGCAAGGATTGGCAAGCAGATGAACAGGCCCGCCGCGACTGGATGGCCGAGAACAGCCTTTACCGGCAGGAAGACGAGCATTCCTCTTGCGGCGTGGGTTTCGTGGTTGATCTCGACGGCAAGCCAAGCCGCCAGGTCGTGCAGAACGGCATCGACGCATTGAAAGCGATCTGGCATCGCGGCGCAGTGGACGCTGATGGCAAGACCGGTGACGGCGCAGGCATCCATGTGCAGATCCCGGTGCCGTTCTTCTATGACCAGATCCGACGCACCGGACACGAGCCCGACAACGACAAGCTGATCGCCGTCGGCCAGGTCTTTCTGCCGCGCACGAATTTCGCCGCCCAGGAATCCTGCCGGACCATCGTGGAATCCGAGGTTCTGCGGATGGGCCACTATATCTATGGCTGGCGGCATGTCCCGGTAAATACTGCGGTGCTTGGCGACAAGGCCAATGCCACCCGCCCCGAGATCGAACAGATCCTGATCCGCTGCGAAAAGGATATCGATCACGTCCAGTTCGAACGCGAACTCTACATCATCCGCCGCCGGATCGAGAAGGCCGCGATCGCGGCGCAGGTGCCACAGCTCTATTTCTGCTCGCTCTCCTGCCGCTCGATCATCTACAAGGGCATGATGCTGGCCGAGCAGGTCGCGGAGTTCTATCCCGATCTCAAGGACGAGCGCTTCGAGTCCTCGTTCGCGATCTATCACCAGCGCTATTCGACCAATACCTTCCCGCAATGGTGGCTGGCGCAGCCTTTCCGCATGCTCGCCCATAATGGCGAGATCAATACGCTGAAAGGCAATGTCAATTGGCTGCGCAGCCATGAAATCCGCATGGCCTCGTCTGCCTTCGGCGAGATGGCCGAGGATATCAAGCCGATCGTGCCGGCGGGATCGTCGGACTCAGCGGCCCTGGATGCCGTGTTCGAGGTGATGGTGCGTTCTGGCCGTTCCGCGCCGATGACCAAGACAATGCTGGTCCCGGAAAGCTGGTCCAAGGCGACGACCGACATGCCCAAGCCATGGGCCGACATGTATGCCTATTGCAACTCGGTGATGGAACCGTGGGACGGCCCTGCCGCTCTGGCGATGACCGATGGCCGTTGGGTCTGCGGCGGGCTGGATCGCAACGGGCTGCGGCCGATGCGCTATGTCGTGACCGGTGACAACCTGCTGATTGCGGGCTCCGAGGTCGGCATGGTGCCGATCAACGAGGGCAGTGTTCGCGAAAAGGGTGCGCTCGGGCCGGGACAAATGATCGCCGTCGATATGTGGGACGGCAAGCTTTACCATGATACCGAGATCAAGGATCGCCTGGCCGCAAGCCAGCCTTTCGGCGAATGGCTCGAAAAGGTCGAAGATCTGAACGACATCATGCGCGAACTTCCCGAGGAGCACCGTTACTCCGGAGACGAGTTGCGCCGCCGCCAGGTCGCCGCCGGTTACACGATGGAAGAGCTGGAGCATGTGCTCGCGCCCATGGCCGAGGATGGCAAGGAGGCAATCGCCTCGATGGGCGATGACACCCCGCCCGCCGTTCTGTCCAAACAATATCGGCCGATGAGCCATTTCTTCCGGCAGAATTTCAGCCAGGTGACGAACCCGCCCATCGACAGCCTGCGCGAAACGCGGGTGATGAGCCTCAAGACCCGGTTCGGCAATCTCAAGAACGTGCTTGACGAAAGCTCGTCCCAAACCGAGATCCTGATCCTCGAAAGCCCGTTCATCGCCAATGGCGAATATGCCGAGCTGTGCAAGATGTTCGGCGATGCCGTCACCTATATCGACTGCAGCTTCGCCGATGGTGCCGGGCAGGACGCTCTTGGAGAGGGACTGGCCCGGATCAGGGCCGAGGCCGAGGATGCCGTGCGCTCGGGTGCCGGCCATCTGGTTCTGACGGATGAGCATCAGGGCTCGGATCGGATCGGCATGCCGATGATCCTTGCCACAAGCGCGGTGCATTCATGGCTGACGCGCAAGGGCCTGCGCACCTTCTGTTCGATCAATGTCCGCTCCGCCGAATGCATCGATCCGCATTATTTCGCGGTACTGATCAGTGCCGGGGCGACAACGGTGAACCCCTATCTCGCGCAGGATTCGATCAATGACCGGATCGAGCGTGGTTTGCTGGAAGGCAGCCTGATCGACAACATGCGCCGTTACCGCGACGCCATAGATGCCGGTCTGCTCAAGATCATGGCCAAGATGGGGATCTCGGTGCTGTCCTCCTATCGTGGCGGGCTTAATTTCGAGGCCGTGGGTCTGTCCCGCGCCATGGTGGCCGAGTATTTCCCTGGCATGCAAAGCCGGATCAGCGGTATCGGCCTGCACGGGCTGCAAGACAAGCTGGAGGATATCCACCACAAGGGCTGGCATGCCGACAATGTCGAATTGCTGCCGGTGGGCGGCTTCTACAAGCTGCGCCGCACGGGCGAGAAACATGCCTGGGAAGCCAATACGATGAAGATGTTGCAGATGGCCTGCGAAAAGGCCTCCTACGACATCTGGAAACAGTTCAGCGCGGCGATGCGGGCGAACCCGCCGATCCATATCCGCGACCTTCTGGACATGAAGCCGCTCGGCAAGCCGGTGCCCATCGAAGAGGTCGAATCGATCACCTCGATCCGCAAGCGCTTCGTGACGCCAGGCATGTCCCTGGGCGCCCTGTCTCCCGAGGCACATATGACGCTGAACATCGCCATGAACCGGATCGGCGCGAAATCCGATTCCGGCGAGGGGGGCGAGGATCCAGCGCATAGTCATCCGCTGCCGAATGGCGACAATCCCTGTGCCAAGGTCAAGCAGGTCGCCTCGGGCCGTTTCGGTGTCACCGCCGAATACCTGAACGCCTGCGAAGAGCTGGAAATCAAGGTCGCGCAGGGTGCCAAACCCGGCGAAGGCGGTCAGCTTCCCGGCATGAAGGTGACCAAGCTTATCGCCAAGCTTCGGCATTCGACCCCCGGCGTGACGCTGATCTCGCCGCCGCCGCATCACGACATCTATTCGATCGAGGATCTGGCGCAGCTTATCTATGACCTGAAGCAGATCAACCCGCGCGCCAAGATCACCGTCAAGCTGGTGGCGTCCAGCGGAGTCGGCACCATCGCGGCGGGCGTGGCCAAGGCCAAGGCCGATGTCATCCTGATCTCGGGCCATAATGGCGGCACGGGTGCCAGCCCGGCAACCTCGGTGAAATTCGCCGGCCTGCCATGGGAGATGGGCCTAACCGAGGCGCATCAGGTTCTCGCCATGAACCGGCTGCGCGAACGTGTGACGCTGCGCACCGATGGTGGGTTGCGCACCGGGCGGGACATCGTCATGGCCGCGATGATGGGGGCCGAGGAATACGGCATCGGCACCGCCGCCCTGATCGCCATGGGCTGCATCATGGTGCGCCAGTGCCAGTCGAACACCTGCCCCGTCGGCGTCTGTACGCAGGACGAGAAACTGCGCGCCATGTTCACTGGCAGCGCCGACAAGGTGGTGAACCTGATCACCTTCTATGCGCAGGAAGTGCGCGAGATCCTGGCCTCCATCGGGGCGCGCAGCCTCGACGAGGTGATCGGCCGCGCCGATCTGCTGACGCAGGTCAGCCGTGGTGCCGCGCATCTGGACGATCTCGACCTCAACCCGCTGCTGATCACCGTCGATGGCTGGGACAAGATCGTCTATGACCGGTCCAAGCCCCGCAACGCGGTAATGGACACGCTGGATGCCGAAATCATCCGCGATGCCGAGCGGTTCTTCTCCGATGGCGAGAAGATGCAGCTCTCCTATGCGGTGCGGAACACGCTGCGGACGATTGGCACACGGACATCCAGCATGATCGTGCAGAAATTCGGGATGCGGAACAATCTGCAACCCGATCATCTGACCGTTCGCCTGACCGGCAGCGCCGGACAATCCCTGGGCGCATTCGCCGCTCCGGGATTGAAGCTGGAAGTCTCGGGCGATGCCAACGACTATGTCGGTAAGGGCCTGTCGGGCGGCACTATCACGGTGCGCCCTCCCATGGCTTCGCCGCTGACCGCCGCCGACAACACCATCATCGGCAACACGGTCCTTTACGGCGCCACCGACGGCTACCTGTTCGCCGCCGGCCGCGCCGGAGAGCGTTTCGCCGTCCGCAACAGCGGCGCGCGCGTGGTGATCGAGGGTTGCGGCAGCAATGGCTGCGAATACATGACCGGCGGCATCGCGGTGATTCTTGGCCGGATCGGTGCGAATTTCGGGGCGGGCATGACGGGCGGCATGGCCTATCTCTATGATCCCGAAGGCCTGGCGCGCGATTATATCAACCCGGAAACTCTGGTGATGTGCCCGGTCACGCAGGATCACTGGGAGGCCGAACTGAAAGCCCTGATCGAGCGTCATCACCAGGAGACGATGTCTCGCCGGGCAGAGGATATCCTGCAGAACTGGGATCGCGAAAAGGCGAATTTCCTGCAGGTTTGCCCGAAAGAGATGCTTCCGCATCTGCCTCATCCGATCGAAGCGGTCGATGACGCAAACGCTGTTCCGGCAGAGTAAATAGCGGAAATAACGCAAATCCTGAATGCGGCCTTCCCGGCCGCATTCTTCAATCCGGAACCCGATGCTTGACTGCACGGCAAAGAGCGTGACAAAGCCCGATCATGATCCTGCGCCTGCTGTTCAAAACCCCTGCGCCAGAAACCGCCGAAACGGGAGCCAAGCGCACGCGCTGGCGCCCCCTGCGCCGGCTAGCCATCTGGCTTCGCTGGTTTCTGTTGCGCGTTTTCCTGCTGATGGCAGTGCTGGTGGCGATCTATGGCCTGGTGAACCCGCCGACCACATGGACCATCGTGGCCGAGTCCCGCAGCCACCCGATCAAGCCCCGTGACTGGGCGGATATAGGGGAGATCGCGCCTGTCATGCGGCGCTCGGTCGTCGCGGCCGAGGACGCGAATTTCTGCCGGCATTGGGGTTTCGACATGACCGAAATTCGCAAAGTCGTCGCCTCTGGCAGCTCACGCGGAGCCTCGACCATTAGCCAGCAGACGGCCAAGAACGTATTCTTGTGGCAAAATCGAAGCTGGGCACGCAAACTGCTGGAAACCGCCTTTACACCGCTGATCGAGGCCCTCTGGTCCAAGCAGCGGATTCTCGAAGTCTATCTGAACATCGCCGAATTCGGGCCGGGCATCTTCGGCGTGGGGGCCGCGGCGCGTGAGTATTACGGCACGACGCCGGACAAGCTGACCCCCGTGCAGGCAGCAAGACTGTCCGCGATCCTGCCCGCCCCGAAATCCCGGAACCCGCATCAGGCGTCGCGCCGTTCGCGGTCGATTGCCGATGGCGCGGCCACGATTGCCCGGGACGGGCGCGCCGATTGCCTTTAGACGCTCATCAGGTTGAAACAACGCTGCCACAGCCTTATCAAGATGTCGTTGCGCAACAAAGAGGTCTCGAGCAGCCAATGAACAACAATACGCAGACCACGCGACTTTACCATTCGATGCTGTCGCCCTTTTGCCGCAAGGTGCGGCTGGTTCTGGCAGAGAAGAAGATCGAGGTGGAACTGGTAGAGGAGCGGTATTGGGAAAGCCCCCCCGATCTGAAACGCCGCAACCCGGCAGGCAAGCTGCCCGTCCTGCGCTATCGCGGCAACATGTTGGCCGAAAGTCAGGCAATCATCGAATACCTGGACGAAACGGTGCCAAACCCGTCCCTGATGCCGCAGACCCCGATGGAACGGCACGAGGTGCGCAGGCTTTGCGCCTGGTTCGACGACAAGTTCAACGCCGAGGTGACGCGCCCCATCATGGAGGAGCGCGTCTGGAAGAAGATCATGCGGTCGGGATATCCGGACAGTCGCGTGGTCAAGGATGGCCTCAGGGCCATCAAGGAGCATATCGATTACCTGACCAGCTTGCTGGAAGCGCGTCGCTGGCTGGCCGGAAACACGCTCTCGCTTGCCGATTTCACAGCGGCGGCGCATTTTTCCTGCCTGGATTACATCTCGGACGTGGATTGGGACCGCTCAGAGATGGTGCGGGACTGGTATGCGACGATCAAGTCGCGCCCGGCCTTCCGCCCGGTTCTGGCCGATCAAGTTCCGGGAATACATCCGTCTCCGCATTATGCCGAGCTGGACTTCGGATAAGCCCCAGGGACGCGGGGCGCGCCCCGCGACGGCCGGGGGGCAGCCCCGGTCGTCGGCCGGTTCCCGGACCGATAGCGCACCAACCGGCGACCCTCCGGTGACTTCCACAAAGACGAAGATCAAGGCCGATCTCGCTGCCGAGGCCGAGGCAATCGGCTTTGCCAGGATGCGGGTGACAGCGCCAGATGCGGTGCCGGAAAT
Source organism: Paracoccus saliphilus (assembly GCF_028553805.1). Lineage (NCBI taxonomy): Bacteria > Pseudomonadati > Pseudomonadota > Alphaproteobacteria > Rhodobacterales > Paracoccaceae > Paracoccus > Paracoccus saliphilus. The sequence goes on from NZ_CP067140.1 coordinate 3,568,502, forward strand.
TGCTCAGCGATTACAATCGTTTCTTGAAGCTGGCAGGCACGGGCAGATGAACTGGATGGCCGAACGCACGCATTGGCGGGGCGATCCGGCGGCGCTTTGGCCCGAAGCGCGGTCGGTAATCATGCTGGCAGAGCTTTACACGCCGGATCACGATCCGCTGGCAGTCCTGGAGCAGCCGGACCGGGCCGCGATCAGTGTCTACGCGCAGGGCAAGGACTATCACGACCTGGTCAAGAAACGGCTCAAACGCTTGGGCAGATGGCTTCTGGAGCAAGAACAAGGCCATGAAATCAAGGTCTTCGTCGATACAGCCCCGGTGATGGAGAAGCCCCTGGCCGAGGCGGCGGGGTTGGGTTGGCAGGGCAAGCATACCAATCTGCTGTCGCGGGACCTGGGAAGCTGGTTCTTCCTCGGGGCGATCTTCACTACGCTGGAACTGCCCGTGGACGAGCCGGAAGCCGAGCATTGCGGGTCGTGCCGCGCCTGCCTGGACATCTGCCCGACAAACGCATTTCCCGCGCCATTTCAACTGGATGCGCGAAGGTGCATCTCTTACCTGACGATCGAGCACAAGGGGCCGGTGGACCTTGAGCTGCGGGAATTGATGGGCAACCGGATCTATGGCTGCGACGATTGCCTTGCCGTCTGCCCCTGGAACAAGTTCGCGCAGGCCGGAACCGAGATGCGATATCGCGGCATTGTCGAGGCACCGCCGCTGGAAGAACTCGCCCTTCTGGACGATGCCGGGTTCCGGGCCCGGTTTTCCGGCAGTCCGATCAAGCGGATCGGGCGCGATCGCTTTGTCCGTAACGTCCTTTATGCAATAGGAAATTCCGAAGAGCCGAGATTGGCGGAGGCCGCAAGGCCACTCGTGAACGACCCCGATGAGGCGGTCGCGGATGCCGCCCGTTGGGCTCTGCTTCGACTGGCACTGCAGCCATAGTCCGGCAACAATCCGAACAATGTGATCTCCCACAGGAAGCAGATGCAACACTTGCGCGCGTTGCATCGGCACAGCCCACAACACGCAGGCGTTTTACCCAGCAAATGCTGGGAATCTGGCTGCACAACCCGTACACCGAATGTGCACAGTTCGTACACAGAACGTACACCGGCAGCGCGCGTTGCGCGGCGATTCACCCGCATTCGCGCGAAAGAAGAGACCTCGGCGACCCGAACCCAGAACCGGCGCGCCAAATCCAGTACGAAAAACATACTAGATCGGACTGCGATGAAAATGACGCGCCCTCTCTTCTTCATGCAAATATCCTCGGGGGGTGCCGGGGGGCAGACAGCCCCCCGGCCATCGCGGGACGCAATCCCATCGCTCCCGATTGACTTGTATGGAAGTATGGTATAATAATGTTCACCAGGGAGGCCACCGTGGATCAGATCAACATCGTCACATCGGGGAACTCGACGGCGCAGCAGGTCTATGCCTGGCTGCATGGCCGCATACTTCGCGGCGAACTGGAACCCGTCGCACGCCTCAGCGAGACCGAGATCGCGCATCAGGCGGGGGTCAGCAGGCAGCCGGTGCGCGAAGCCTTTATTCGTCTGACCGCCACCGGGCTGGCCGAGGTGCGCCCACAGCGTGGCACCTTCATCGACCGGATCTCGATCAAGGCCGTGCTCTCGGCACGATTGATCCGCGAGGCGGTGGAGAGCGACCTGATCCGCATGGTCTCGGCCCATCCCGGCGATGCCCTGCTTGACCAGTTGGACGAGCAGCTTGCCGCACAGCGGGACGCAAGCGAGAAACAGGATGTCGAAGCCTTCATCGCGCTGGACGACAGGTTCCATCACAGCCTCGCCGTTGCGGCGGGGCATGGCGATGTCTGGGATGTCCTGGAAGGGCTGAAATCCCAGATGAACCGGTTGCGCTATATCACCGCGCGGGTCTTTGATCACCAGAAGCTGATCGAGCAGCACGGGGCCATCGTGCAGGCGCTGCGCGAGGGCGACACGGATGCCGCGGAGCAGGCGATGCGCCTGCATCTGCGCGAAGTGCTGAACGACCTGCCCGAGATCGCTGCCGCCAAACCCGAATTCTTCACGGAATGAAACAGGAGGAGTCCTCATGAAACTGAACCGCCGTCAATTCACCGCCCTGGCCGGGGCCAGCCTGCTGGCCACGCCGGCGATCCGCGCCCATGCCGCCGATGTGACGATCAAGCTGGGTCACCTGGCGAACGAGGAAAACAGCTGGCACAAGGCGTCGCTGAAATTCGGCGAGGAAGTCGCCAGGCTGACCGAAGGCCGCGTCGAGGTCCAGGTTTTCCCCAATGAATCGCTTGGCAAGGAGATCGACTTGATCAACGGCATGCAGCTTGGCACCGCCGACATGACGATCACCGGCGAGAGCCTGCAGAACTGGGCGCCGATGGCGGCGCTGCTGGCGGTTCCCTATGCCTATCTGACGCTGGAGCAGATGGACGAGGTCGCGGCGGGTGATATCGGCACGCAGATCAAGGAAGAAATCCTTGCCAAGGCCCAGATCCGTCCCATCGCCTATTTCGCGCGCGGGCCACGCAACCTGACCTCGAACCGCGAGGTGATGACGCCCGAGGATCTGAACGGGTTGAAGCTGCGCGTGCCGAATGTGCCGCTTTTCGTGAAAACATGGGAAGCGCTTGGCGCGCAGCCGACGCCGATGGCCTTCAGCGAAGTCTTCACTTCGCTGCAGAACGGCACGATCGACGCGCAGGAGAACCCGCTGGCGCTGATCGAGTCGGCGAATTTCAACGAGGTGCAGAAATTCGTCAACAAGACCGAGCATGTGCGGTCATGGATCTACCTGACCATCTCGGAGATGACATGGGGCCGCCTGTCCGCCGAGGACCAGGAGGCCGTGACGCAGGCCGCCGAGACCGCGCAGCAATATGAGCGCGAGCTGTTCCTGGCCGACGAGGATCGTCTGACCAAGAGCTTGCAGGACAAGGGCATGACCTTCGTCGACAGCGACAAGGCAGCTTTTGCGGCTCAGGCCAAGGACGCCGTGCTGGCCAATGTCGGCGACGAGATCAAGCCGGTGGTCGAAGAGCTGTTCGCCGCCCAGAGCTGATCCTGCGGGCGGCCGGTATCGGAGCCGGCCGCCCGGATTTTTTCAAGCTTGACGATCCGAAGGCTAGATTTGCCATGGAGGAAGCATGACCATCTTGATCCGCTGGATGCGGACCTTTTTGCGATTGGGCACCGGGGTTTCCTTCATGGTGCTGATCACCGCCGTCACCGTGCAGGTGGTCGGGCGCGGCTTTGTCGGCGCCTCGCCGGTCTGGACCGAGGAACTGACGCGGTTCGCCCTGCTCTATCTGGCGGGCTTCGGGACCGGGCTGGCGCTTTTGACCGGCGATCTGGTCAATGTCGACCTGGTCAGCGAGAGCTTGCCGGGGCGTCTGTCATGGCTTTCGCGGCTCATCTCGGCGGGACTGGTTCTGGTCTTCTGCCTGCTCGTGATCGGTCCTGCGATGCATTTTACCCGGATCGGCGCGATGCAGACCTCTCCGGCCATGGGCATGCCGATGAATTACGCGCATGGCAGCGTGCTTTTGCTTTTGGCGGTGCTGGCGCTGGCGGCCTTGCTGCGCGGTGTCGGGATGCTGACCGGCGCGAGCGATGGGCGGCCTGAAAACCTGAAGGGAGAGTTCGAATGAGCCTCGCGATCCTTGGACTGACATTTCTTCTGGGACTTGTCATCGGTCTGCCCGTGGCGATCACACTTGGACTTTCCTCGGCGGCTTACCTGTTGTGGAACGGCATGCCTTTGGTGGTGATCCCGCAAAAGATGTATGCGGGGATGGACAGCTTCGTGTTGCTGTGCATTCCGGGCTTCATCCTTGCGGGCAACCTGATGAATGGCGGCGGAATCACCGGGCGGATCATCCGTTTCGCACAGGCGCTGGTGGGCTGGATCCGCGGCGGGCTGGCGCAGACCAATGTCGCCTCGTCGATGCTGTTCGGGGGCATTTCCGGCACGGCGGTCGCGGATGCGGCCTCGATCGGGGGGATGATGATCCCCGGCATGAAGAAGGCGGGCTATCCGGCGGATTTCTCGGCTGCGGTGACGGCGGCATCCTCGACCGTCGGGCCGATCATTCCGCCATCGGTGCCGATGATCATCGTGGGCTCGCTGGCCGGGATCTCGGTCGGCAAGATGTTCATCGCCGGGGCGGTGCCCGGCCTGATGCTGGGCGGCGCGATGATGATCACCACCTATATCATCGCGGTGCGCCGCGATTTCCCGCGCCAGGCGTGGCAGGGATGGCGAGAATTGGGTATATCCTTCCTTGGCGCCTTCTGGGCACTGGCAATGACCGCGCTGATCGTGGGCGGGATGCTGTCGGGCTATGTCACGCCGACCGAGACCGCCGTCGTCGCCTCGATCTATGCCGTCGTCGTGGGTGCCTTCATCTATCGCGAATTGCCTCTGGTCCGGGTGCCGGGAATCCTGATCGACAGCGCGATCAGTTCGGCGGGAATCCTGGCGCTGGTGGGCACGGCCAATGTGTTTGGCTGGATCCTGGTCAGCGAGCAGATTCCGCAGATGATCGCGAACGGCGTATTGTCGGTGACAGACAACCGGTTCCTCGTGATCCTGCTGATCAATGTCGTGCTGCTGATCGTCGGCATGTTCATGGAGACCATCGCCGCCCTCATCATCCTGTTCGTGCCGCTGATGACACTGGCGCAGGCTGTCGGAGTCGATCCGCTGCATTTCGCGGTATTCGCGGTGCTGAACCTGATGATCGGGCTGACCACGCCTCCGGTCGGGGTCTGCATGTTCGTCTGCGCGAATATCGCACGGCTGCCGCTGGCACCGGTGATCCGGGCGCTGGTTCCCTATCTGATAACCAATATCCTCGTGCTGCTGCTGGTCTCTTATATCCCGGCAATCAGCACCTGGCTGCCTTCCCTGATGGACAAATGACATGAACGACCTCGCCTGCCGCCTGCATGCGGCCCATGATCTGCGCATTGAAGATCTGCCCGAACCCGATGCCACGCCCGACATGGCGGTGGTCCGCGTGCTTCGGGGAGGCATCTGCGGATCGGACCTGCATTATTATCACGATGGTGGATTTGGCCCCGTCCGGGTCCGCGAACCGATCATCCTGGGCCACGAGGCCGCCGGGGTGATCGAGGCTGCACCTGCGGGTTCGCCGCTCAAGCCGGGGCAGTTGGTCGCGCTGTCGCCTTCGCGCCCTTGCGGAGAATGCGCATTCTGCCAGGCAGGACAGGAGCGGCATTGCATCGAGATGCGGTTTAACGGCTCTGCCATGCGGCTGCCGCATGAAAACGGACTGTTCCGCACCCGGCTGGCCCATCCCGTGGCGCAGTGCCTGCCCTTGCCCGATCACGTCGAGGCAGAGGCCGCGGCAGGAGCGGAACCTCTGGCGGTCTGCCTGCACGCGCTGTCCCTGGCGCCTTCGCTGGAGGGGCAGCGCGTGCTGATCACCGGTGCCGGACCGATCGGGGCGATCTGTACCGCGTTGGCCCGCCTGCAAGGGGCGGAAGAGGTGATCGTGACCGATGTGCAGGATTTCACATTGGGGATTGCCGAAGAAATGGGAGCCCACCGGGTGGTAAACGTGGCGCGGAAACCCGACGGGCTGGCCGAATACGCAACCGGCAAGGGCCGGATCGACGTGGTTCTGGAATGTTCCGCCAATCAGCACGCCATCGCGCAGGCGATCGGCGTTACCCGTCCGCAGGGCAGCGTGGTGCAAATCGGCGTCGGCGGGACGGTTCCGCTGCCCCTCAACCTGATCGTCGGCAAGGAACTGCGGTTTTTCGGCACCCATCGTTTCGACAGAGAATTTGCAGATGCCGTCGATATGATCTCCAAGGGTAGGATCGACCTGTCGCCGATGGTGACGAAGGTACTGCCCGCGCGCGAGGCTGTGCGGGCCTTCGACCTGGCCGGGGATCGGGCCCGGGCGGTCAAGGTGCAACTGGATTTCGCGGCATAAAACGGCCGGGGGCTGTCTGCCCCCGTCGCCGGTGGTTCTCTAGAACCGGCGGCGCGCCTGACGGCAACCCCGGAAGGTATTTGGGCAAAGAAGAAGAGCGGATCCGGCATCTGCGATCCGCTGCGTTGAGGAGAATGAGATGAGACATGTTTGGCGGTGGTTCGGACCGAATGATCGGGTATCCATCGATGACATGATGCAGACCGGGGTGCAGGGCGTGGTGACCGCGCTGCATCATGTTCAAAGCGGCGCGCTCTGGACGCCCGAGGAAATCGCAATGCGGCAAGGGCAGATCGCCGCGATGAAGGATGGCACGCCATCCGGCCTGAAATGGGAGGTGGTCGAGAGCCTGCCGGTCAGCGAGGCGATCAAGACGCAAAGCGGAGACTGGCGCGCGCATGTCGAGAACTGGATCGCCTCGATGCGGAACCTGAAGGCGGCGGGCATCGAGGTGATCTGCTACAACTTCATGCCGGTGCTGGACTGGACCCGCACGGACCTGGCATGGCGGCGGCCAAATGGTGCGACCTGCATGCGCTTCGATTTCACCGATTTCGCGGCTTTCGACATCCATATCCTCAAGCGCGCAGGCGCCGCCGAGGATTTCCCCGAGGATATCCGCGACGAGGCTGCCCGCCGGTTTGCTGCCATGGACGAAGCGCGGCGCGAGCAATTGGCCGGGAATGTGGTCTTCGGTCTACCCGGAGCGGCGGAGAATTTCAGCCTGCAGGATGTGCGTGATCTTCTGGACAGCTATGCGCCCGTAACCGACGAGGTGCTGCGCCGGAATTTCCATGATTTTCTCGAACAGGTCGCCCCCGTCGCGCAAGAGATTGGCGTGCGGCTGTGCTGTCATCCCGACGATCCGCCCTTCGGCCTGCTCGGCCTGCCCCGCGTCATGTCCACCGAGGCCGATTACGCCGAGCGCCTTGCCGCCGTCGATCTGTCCGCGAACGGGATCACGCTCTGCTCGGGTTCACTGGGCGCGCGTCCCGATAACGACCTTCCCGGCATGATGGAGCGCTTTGGCGCGCGGGTGCATTTCCTGCATCTGCGCAATGTCCGGCGCGATGGCGATGCGATCCGCGGCTCTTTCTTCGAGGACGAACATCTGGGTGGTCAGACCGACATGGTGGCGCTGGTCGCCTCGGTTCTGCGCGAGGAGGAACGGCGGCGCAAGACCGGCCGCGCGGATGCGGCGATCCCGATGCGGCCAGATCACGGGCAGGACATTCTTGACGATATCGGCCGCGGGGGGCAGCCGGGATACCCGGCCATCGGGCGCCTCAAGGGGCTGGCCGAACTGCGCGGGGTCGAGGCGGCGCTGACCCATCGGGGGACCGCCTGACGCGGTCTTGTCGAACGCGCCGGGTCAACCGGTGCGTTCGGGGCTGGCCAGCATCACATCGATATCCCGCGATTTCATCTGTTCGATCAGCGCCGGGGGCGTGCCGTCGTCCACGATGACCAGATCGAATTTTTCCAACGGCTCCATGGCATGGAGGGCGCGGCGCTCGAATTTCGTGTGATCGGCCAGCAGCACGCGCTTGGCGGCGCTGTCAAACATGGCGCGCTTGGTTTCGACCATGTCCGGGCTTTGATGGAAAACCATTCCATCGGTAATCGCGGACATCGACAGGAAGACCAGATCGGCCCGCAGGCGGCGGATCTCGGCAGTGGTGCCGGGCCCCATGAATGCGTTGCACCAATGATGGAACTGTCCGCCCAGCCCCAGCAAGGTGAGATCACGAATATCCTTGAGCGCGTTCATCAGGGCGATGGAATTGGTGATGGCAGTCAGCGGCACCTTGGCGGCCAGATGCGGGACCATGCGGAACACGGTGGTGGAATCGTCGAAGAACACCGCCTGCCCTGGCTCGATGATCCGGGCGGCGGCGGCGGCGATGGCGGATTTCTCGGCGGCCTGCCTCGTGTCGCGATAGGCGTCGCTGGCCTCGATCAGGCTGGTGGGGGCGGCAGAGACGATGCCGCGCGTCTTGCGCAAGAGCCCCCGGCTGGCGAGGTCGTCCAGGTCGCGATGGGCGGTCATCAGGCTGATGCCGAAACGCTCGGTCAGGTCCTCGATCCGCATCGTGCCCTCGGCCATGACCGCCTCGGCGATCATCTGGCGACGGGCGATCTGGCGGGCCTGGCGGCTGTCACTGGGCAGGTCATCAGTGACAAGCCGTTCTATCGGGGCCTGATCCGGGCTGTCTGTCATGCGTCTTTCTCCTGCCCGTCATCCGGTGGCAATGCCATAACAGGATAGCCTGACCCGCCGGAAGGGAAAGGGGCGCAGCTAACCGCGCCCCCTGCCCGTCACTGTTCAAGCACGAAGGGCGAAGTCATCTGATCGACATTGTCTGCGGTGATCAGGATACAGTCGAAAAGCTGCTTCTCCATCTCGACGCCGGTTTCACCGTTCTTGATGAAATTGTCGGCCTGGCGGACCGCCTCTTCGGAAAAGACCGCAACGGGCTGCAGGACGGTATATTGCATCTCGCCGGCCTTGACCGCCTCGACCGCATCGGGAGAGCCGTCAAAACCGCCGACCTTGACCTGATCCAGCTTGCCCGCCTCTTTCAGCGCGGCGATGGCGCCAAGCGCCATCTCGTCATTGCCCGAGATCACCCCGATGATGTCGGGATTAGCCTGCAGCATGGATTGCATCTTCTGATAGCCCTGGGTGCGATCCCAGTTGGCGACCTCCTGATCGGCCTTTTCCAGGTCCGGATACTGGGTCAGCACCGTCTCGAAACCGTTCGAGCGAGTCGCGGCGTTGTTGTCCGAAGGCGCGCCGAACAGTTCGACATAGCTGCCACTGTCACCCACAGCCTCGACCCATGCCTGCGCGCCAAGTGCCGCACCCTGCGCATTGTTCGAGACAAGCTGCGCCTCGGCGAGACCTTCCTGGTTGATCTCGGCATTGACGAGGAAGACAGGGATGCCCGCATCGACGGCCTTCTTGACCGCACCGACCGAGCCATCGGCATTGGCCGGATCGAGGATGATCGCCGCCGACTGGTTGGTGATCGCGGTGTCGATCAAGGTGCTTTCGGTATTGGTATCGCCTTTATGCGCGGCGACATTGGCCTCATAGCCCAGTTCTTCGGCGGTCGCCTTTGCGACCTCGCCCTCGGTGAACCAATAGGGGTTTGCCGGATCGTTGACGATAATCGTCATCAGTCCTTCGGCCCATGCCGAGCCTGCCATCAGCGGCAGGCTTGCGGTGGCGGCCAGCATAAGGCGGCGCGTCATCTTCATCATTGTCTCTCTCCCTTCGGGTTGGTGGTTCTGCCGTTTTACCGGACAGGGGGTGGCGCCCGGGCTTGCCATTGCCCGGGCGATGATTCCCGGAGCGTCAGCTCTTGCGGCCGCCGCGCCCGTATTGCAGCGAGTTCATCAGCACGGCCAGCACGATCACGGCGCCGGTAAAGACGGTCTGCCAATAGGAGGACACGCCGATGATCACGAGCCCGTCCGACAGGAAACCGATCACGAAAGCCCCCAGCATGGTGCCGCGCACGGTGCCACGGCCACCGGTCAGGGCCGCACCCCCGATCACCACGGCGGCTATGGCCGTCAGCTCATAGGTGGTGCCCGCAGTGGGTCCAGCCGAGGTAAGTTGCGAGGACAGGACCAGCCCGGCAATGGCCGAAAGGACGCCCGACAGCGTATAGACGGTGATCTTGACCCGGCGGGTCGGCACGCCCGACAGTTCGGCGGCGCGTTCATTGCCGCCCGAGGCATAGAGCCAGCGCCCGAAGGACGACCGCGACAGCATCAACCCGGCGATGATCGCCATCGCCGCCAGCACCAGCACCGAAATCGGGATGCCCGCGATGCGGTTGAAGCCGAGCCAGTCGAAGCCTGTATTACCCAGTTCTGGCCGCCCCGACAGGTTGTTATAGGTCAGGCCGTTGGTCATCAGCAGCGCGATGCCGCGGGCCACATACATGACGCCAAGCGTGGCGACGAAGGCCGGGACCTTGAAGATCGAGACCAGCACACCGTTGACCGCCCCGACCAGCGCCCCCAGCACGCAGGTCAGCACGACGACGGCCCAGACCGGCGGATAGAAGATCACGCCCATAGCCTGCAACTCGATCCCCTGCATCATCGCGCCGGCGCTGACGCCCGCCAATGCGAGGATCGAGCCCACGGACAGGTCGATGCCGCCGCTCAGGATGACCAGAAGCATGCCGATGGCAAGCAGACCATAGATCGCCACATGGCTGGACATGATCAGGAAGTTGCCGATGGTGAAGTAATTCGGCGACATCAGCGAAAACACCGCGATGATCAGGATCAGCGCGAAGAAGGCCCGCCCCTCCAGCAGCAGGCGGGCGATATCGAGTTTCTTCGCCTGTCCGTCCGAGGCGCGGTTCGTTGTGGTATCCGACATGGGGTAATTCCCTCTCGCTCTCGTTCTTCAGGCGGCCACGGACTCGCCCGAGGCGGCCATGATCTCTTCCTTGGTGACGGTGGAATCGAATTCGGCCGAGACATGGCCCTTGTGCATGACGATGATCCGATGCGCGACCGACAGGCACTCGCCGACCTCCGAGGTCGAGTAGAGCACCGCAAGCCCTTGTTTCGCCCCCTCGGCCAGCAGTCTGAACACCTCGGCCTTGGCACCGATGTCGATGCCACGCGACGGTTCGTCCAGCATGATGACGCGGGGTTTCGTGGCCAGTATCTTGCCGATCACCACCTTCTGCTGGTTGCCGCCCGACAGCGAACCTATAGACGCGTCAGGGCCATCGGTCTTGACGGTCACCTCGCGGATGCTGTCGCCGATCAGCGCCTTCTCGGCGCGGGTCTGCGTGAACAGCCCACGGGTGAAGCTGCGGATCGAGGCAAGCGACAGGTTCTGCCCGACGCTCATGGTCTGCACGAGCCCGTCGCGCTGGCGATCCTCGGGCACCAGTGCCAGACCGCGCGCGATCCGCTCGCCGATGGACAGATGCGACACTTCGCGGCCTTCCAGCACGATCTCGCCGCTGGTGGCCTTCAATCGCCCGGCGACAGCCTCCAGCAATTCGGTCCGCCCCGCCCCCATCAGTCCATAGATGCAAACGATCTCGCCCGCGCGGACATCCAGGGACATCCCGTCCACCAGATCGACACCAGAAGCGTCCGGGACCGACAGGTTGCGGATCGACAATGCGACCTCGCCCTTGTCATAGCCTTCTGGCGGGGAACCCAGATCGTAATTCTCGCCCACCATGTTGCGAACGATCCATTCCAGGTCGATCTCGGCGCGCGGCGCATAGGCCGTCATGTTGCCGTCGCGCAGTACCACCGCGTGATCGGTGATGGTCAGCGCTTCTTCCAGGTGATGCGAGATATAGACGATCGACACGCCCTTTGCGGTCAGATCGCGGATCACCTTGAACAGCACCTCGACCTCGCTGGCCGAAAGCGCCGAGGTCGGCTCGTCCATGATCAGGATGCGGCTATTGACCGACAGGGCGCGGGCGATCTCGACGATCTGCTGCTGACCGAGGCGCAGTTCCTCAACCGGAGTCAGCGGGTCGATATCCTCTTCAAGCTCTTCCATCAGCTTTCGGGTCTGCCGTTCTTCCTCGGAGAAATCGACGCCGGTGGTGGTTCTGATCTCGCGCCCCATGAAGATATTGTCGCGCACCGTCATGTTCGGAGCCAGCGACAGTTCCTGGTGGATGATCGAGATGCCGAGGTCGCGGGCACCGGCTGCATTGCCGAAAGTTACGGGCTGGCCATCAAGGATGATTTCGCCGGAAGTCGGCTGGATCACACCTGAAAGGACCTTCATCAGCGTCGATTTACCGGCACCGTTTTCACCGAACAGCGTGGTGACCTGGCCGCGATGGATGTCGAAGTTCACACCTTTCAGCGCGTGGACATTGCCATAGGACTTGGCGACATTGCGGGCGGCAAGCACGACCTCCTGCAGGTCGGGGCGCGCGTCGGGGATGGGGGCTTCGGGGCTCATTTTACCTCCAGCGCGACGGGGGTGATCATCCAGTTCTTTGGGTTGATCAACCGGAATGCACCGGTGACGGTGATGGTCTTACCCGACAGGCCGGCAGTATCGATCCCGTCCAGAACGGCAGCTTTCATGGCGCGGTTGATGGCAGAGCCCGCGTCCTGGTATTCGATCTGGTTCTTGAACTGGCCAAAGGCGATATCGCCCGGCGCGTCGCGCAACTCGGTGCCGTTGATGGCCGGGCCGGTCTGGACGCGGACGGTGATCTCTTCGGACACCCCTTCGGCGGTCAGCGTATACACCCCGGACTTGCCCTCACCCACAACGCCCGTCACCGTGACTGGCAAGATCGCCCCGGTCGAGGCGGGGGTGCCGTATTCTTCGGCGGCCGCGTTCTTGTCGGCCAGCACGGCAGGGGCCAAGGTGGCGGCATCGACGGCATTTTCCTGTACGAAAGCCTGAATGCGCGGGAACTCCCCTTCTCCATAGCTATCGGGCGAGAAGGCCTGCTGACGGGCATCGGCTTCGGAACCGATCTGTACGACAGTTGTGTCGACTACGATGCCAACGGCTACAGCAGCGGCGAACGCAAGGCTGACGATCAACCCGCGCCGCGAGGACGCCGGAGCTTTCGGGGCCGGGGTGGACGAGGTCGGGGCGGTGCTCTGGGTCATGATACAGCCTCGGAATGATTGGGGGCGGAGACGGCGCGGCAAGCGCAGAACCGGTTGGCACGGGATATTCTGGGCATACGCATGATCTCCTCCCTACAAGCCGGATGCGGCACCCTCCTCGGCGCACGCGAACCGGCATTCATGCTATAACAATGATATAATCACAGTCAATAGAGATAAATATACCCCAGAAATCGGCCGCACTCGAGAAGCAGCCATCGATCGCAAAACCGGCAACCACGGAACCGCTACCCACCGGCCCCTCCCTCACATACAATGCAATATTCGGTAAATTTTGCATAGCACCTTATCCCTCCAGGGCAGGCGGCATTCCCCTCGAATCACGCCACACCCCTCCTTGATACGAGATTACCTGAAATTAATTTCTAGGTCTGCAAAATAATACATTCACTGTGAGATAATTATGATATATAAATATCCGCAAGCCTAGCGGGCCGCCAAGAACTCGGCGACGCCCAAGCGGAGGGGAAGAGCAATGAATGGCAAAGCCAGGGAAACGGCAGAGGAATCCCATGCCCGGCACTGATATTCTGATCGGCATCGACGCAGGCACCTCGGTCATCAAGGCCGTGGGCTTCGACTTGCAAGGACGGCAACTTGCGACAACCTCCGTTCCGAATCGCTATGTGACGGGAGCGGACGGCTCGGCCACGCAGAATCTTGATCAGACATGGGAGGATTGCGCCGCCGCCTTGCGACAGCTTGGCGATCGGATCGACAATCTCGCCGCCCGCACCGCCGCATTGTCGGTTACCGCGCAGGGGGATGGCACATGGCTGGTGGGCCGGGACGGCCCGGTGGGCGACGCATGGATCTGGCTGGATGCCCGTGCCGCGCCCACAGTCGAGCGACTGGCGGGCAGCGCTGCCAACCGCGCGCGATTCGAGGCGACCGGAACCGGGCTGAACACCTGCCAGCAGGGCAGCCAGATGGCGCATATGGACCTCCACGCGCCCGAATTGCTGGACCGGGCCGAGGTCGCGCTACATTGCAAGGACTGGCTTTACCTGAACCTGACCGGCATCCGGGCGACCGACCCATCAGAGGCCAGCTTCACCTTCGGCAATTTCCGCAACCGCCGATATGACGACACAGTGATTGCCGCGCTTGGCCTGACCCACCGCCGCAACCTGTTGCCCGAGATCGTGGATGGCAGCCAGATCACCCATCCGCTGACCAAAGAAGCCGCCGCCCGGACCGGGCTGCGCGCCGGAACGCCTGTCAGCCTTGGCTATGTCGACATGGTCATGACCGCGCTCGGCGCCGGGGTTCATGGCGGAGCGGGTGACGTGGCCTGTTCGACCGTCGGCTCGACCGGCGTGCATCTGCGTGCGGTAGCGGCCTCGGATGTGCATCTGAACGTCGAGGGCACCGGTTACGTCATCTGCCTTCCGGTCCCCGGAATCGTGACGCAGGTCCAGACCAATATGGCGGCGACGCTGAACCTTGATTGGGCATTGGGAATGGCTGCCGGAATCATGTCGGATATGGGCCGATCCGTCAGCCATCGCGACCTTGTCGATCATATCGAGGGCTGGCTGGCCGCAAGCCGTCCCGGCCAGATCGTCTATCATCCCTATATCTCTGATGCCGGAGAACGCGGCCCCTTCGTCAATGCCAATGCGCGGGCTAGCTTTGTCGGGCTTGCGCAGCATCACCGTTATCCTGACCTGCTGCGCGCCGTGGCCGAAGGATTGGGGATGGCGATGCGCGACTGTTACGCCGCGATGGGCTCCCTGCCCTCGGAACTGCGCCTGACGGGCGGCGCGACACGCTCTCCGGGGTTGCGCGGCATCCTGTCAGCCTCGCTGAACGCGCCGGTGCGTGTCTCTGATCGCGACGAGGCGGGTGCAGCCGGGGCGGCGATGATGGCCGCAGTGGCGATCGGCGCATACCCCGACATGGAGGCCTGCATCAGCGAATGGGTCACCCCGCTTCTGGGCGAAGCCGAGCCACCCGACCCCGAGCTGGTCACCGCCTATGCGCGGCTCTTTCCCGCATTCACCGCATCACGACAGGCGCTCCCCCCGGCATGGGATGCGCTTGCAAGCGCCCGCGCCGCACAGACGACCCCGAAAGGAGACTGATATGACGACCGACAGCGAGATGATCGACCTTTTCGTGATCGGCGGCGGGATCAATGGCGCGGGCATGGCCCGTGACGCCGCCGGCCGAGGGCTGACGGTCGTGCTGTGCGAGAAGGGCGATTTGGCCGAGGGCACATCGTCCCGCTCGGGCAAGTTGGTGCATGGCGGGCTGCGCTATCTTGAATATTACGAGTTCCGGCTGGTCCGCGAAGCCCTGATCGAGCGCGAGGTGCTGATGCGCTCTGCCCCGCATATCATCTGGCCGATGCGTTTCGTGCTGCCCCACAGCCCGCAGGACCGCCCGGCATGGCTGGTCCGGCTTGGCCTGTTCCTTTACGACAACCTGGGCGGGCGCAGGAAACTGCCGGGCACCCGCACGCTGGATCTGCGCCGCGACCCCGAGGGCGCCCCCCTGCTGGATCGATATGCCAAGGGCTTCGAATATTCCGATTGCTGGGTGGACGATGCCCGCCTTGTGGTGCTGAACGCCGTCGATGCAGCCGAGAAAGGGGCCGAGATCCTGACCCGCAGCCCCTGCATCTCGGCCCGGCGCGAGGATGGCGCATGGACGGTGCAGACCCGCAGCGAGATCACCGGCGAAACCCGCAGCTTCCGCGCCCGCTGCGTGGTGAACTGCGCAGGCCCCTGGGTCAGCGACGTCATCGGGCGCGTGGCCGGTGCGAATTCCAGCCGCAATGTCCGGCTGGTCAAGGGCAGCCATATCATCGTGCCGAAATTCTGGCAGGGCAGTAACGCCTATCTCGTCCAGAACCACGACAGGCGGGTGATCTTCATCAACCCCTACGAGGGCGACAAGGCGCTGATCGGCACCACCGATATCGCCTATGATGGCCGGGCCGAGGAGGTGCAGGCCGACGAGTCCGAGATCGAATACCTGTTGGCCGCCGTGAACCGCTATTTCAAGGAAAAGCTGCGCCGCTCGGACGTTCTGGAAACATTTTCCGGGGTTCGCCCCCTGTTTGACGATGGACAGGGCAACCCTTCGGCAGTGACGCGGGATTATGTCTTTGACCTTGACCGGAACGGTGGCGCACCGCTTCTGAACGTGTTCGGCGGCAAGATCACCACCTTCCGCGAACTGGCAGAGCGCGGCATGCATCGGTTGAAAGAGGTCTTCCCGGATATGGGACCGAACTGGACCGAAACCGCACCGCTGCCGGGCGGCGAGATCGCCAATGCCGATTATGAAAGCTATGCCAACCTGTTACGCGAACTGCACCCGTGGATGCCACGCAAACTGGTGCATCATTACGGGAGGCTTTACGGCGCGCGCACCAAGGAGGTGGTCGCAGGGGCGCTGAGCGTTGAGGATCTGGGCCGGCACTTTGGCGGTCTGCTTTACGAGGCCGAGGCGCGTTACCTAG
Source organism: Paracoccus saliphilus (assembly GCF_028553805.1). Lineage (NCBI taxonomy): Bacteria > Pseudomonadati > Pseudomonadota > Alphaproteobacteria > Rhodobacterales > Paracoccaceae > Paracoccus > Paracoccus saliphilus. Next base: position 3,584,609 of record NZ_CP067140.1, read on the forward strand.
TCCGCAAGGAATGGGCGCTGACCGCCGAGGATATCCTCTGGCGGCGGACCAAGCATTACCTGCATCTGAGCAAGGCCGAACGCGCGGCATTCACCGAATGGTTCGAACAATCCGGCCTGTCTCGGGCGGCATAAGGAGATCACCGTGTCCCTGACCCTGTCGCTGAACACCAACCCGCTGGTCAATCGCTTTGCCGAATCGGATGATCTGATCGACACCGTCGCCCGCGATCTTCGCATCCGCGACCTGCAACTGACGCACGAATTCATCAACCCGTCATGGCCCGCCCCGGTGACACGCCGCCTGACCCGCCAGATGGGCCGCGCGCTTGACCGCACCGGGGTCCGCGTGACTAGCGGCATGACCGGACCCTATGGGCGGCTCAATCACTTTGGGCATCCCGACCGCGATGTGCGGCGCTATTACGTGAATTGGTTCAAGGGTTTTGCCGATATCATCGCGGATCTTGGCGGGCATTCCGTCGGCACGCAATTCGCGATCTTCACCTATCGCGACTATGACGACCCGGCACGGCGCGAGGAGCTGATCCGGATCGCCATCGATTGCTGGGCAGAGGTGGCAGAACATGCCAAGGCTGCGGGTCTCGATTATGTTTTCTGGGAGCCAATGAGCATCGGGCGTGAATTCGGCGAGACCATCGCCGCAAGCATGGAGTTGCAGGATCGATTGAGTGCCGCCGGGATGGCCGTGCCCATGTGGATGATGGCCGATATCGATCATGGCAATGTCACCAGCGACAATCCCGACGATCACGACCCCTATGCCTGGGCTCGGGCGGTGCCGCCGGTGTCTCCGATCATCCATATAAAGCAATCTCTTATGGACAAGGGCGGGCATCGCCCATTCACCGCCGAATTCAACGCCAAGGGTAATATCCAGCCCGAACCGCTGCTGCGGGCATTCGCCGAGGGCGGGGCGGTGGATAACGAGATTTGCCTTGAACTGAGTTTCAAGGAACGCGAACCGAATGACCGCGAGGTGATCGGGCAAATCGCCGAAAGCGTGGCCTTCTGGACGCCGCATCTGGACAGCGGCGCCGACAAGCTGAAAATATAACAAAAAGAAAGTCTTACTCCATGCCAAAACAAGGCGGGACCGATCCCGACGAAAGCATCGCGATACGGGCTGCATGGCTGCATTATGTCGGCGGATTGACGCAGGCGGCAGTGGCCAAGCGGCTAGGGCTGACCTCGGTCAAGACGCACCGGCTGATCACACGGGCCGTGGCGGATGGGGTGGTGAAGGTCTCGATCGACGGTGAGATCGTCGAATGCGCCATGTTGGAAAACCAGCTAAGTGACAGATACAAATTGGATTATTGCGAAGTCGCACCCGATTTGGGAGAAGCCGGGCTACCGCTGCGAGCGCTAGGGCTGGCCGGGGCGGGTTTCTTGCGGCGCGAGATCGAGCGTGGCGGAAACGAGGTGATCGGGCTTGGTCATGGGCGCACCCTGGCGGCGGCGGTGCATCAATTGCCGCGCTTCGGTGCGGTGGGGATACGCTTCGTGTCCCTGTTGGGCGGGTTGACCCGGCATTACGCGGCCAATCCGCATGACGTGATGCATAGCCTCGCCTACAAGACCGGTGCGCAGGCGCATGTGCTTCCGGTGCCGTTTTTCGCCAATTCCGAGAAGGACCGCGAGATCCTGCTGGCCCAGCCCGGCGTAGGCGAGATCTTCGATCTGTCCAACGGCGCGGCGCTGAAGATCGCGGGTATAGGGACGACGGATGCGGATGCTCAGCTCGTGGCTTCCGGGATGATCGAACAGCATGAAATCGAAGAGATAAATTCCGTCGGCGCCGTAGGCGAAATGATGGGACATTTCTTTGACGCGAAGGGCCGGGTGCTGGAAACCACGCTGAGCCTGCGTACCCTTTCCGCCGGGTTGGAGGGGCCGAAAGGCAGCCGGATCGTCGCCATCGCGGGCGGAACGGACAAGGTTCCGGCGATCCGGGCGGTGCTGAACAGCGGGCGCCTGTCGGGGCTGATCACGGATGAGATGACCGCCCGCGCGCTGCTGGACTAAGATAGGTCAAGGGCACGTGCAACGGCACCGAACGCCGCACCCTGCCCCGCCGCAACAGGGGCACGGCAGAACGTTGAAAATGCCGGGTTTTCCGCTGCACAAACCGTACACAGAACGTGCACAGCCTGTACACAGGCCGTACACAGCTTGTACGCGTTGCGCGGAAACCGTGATGAGCCGGTAAAACTTTTCCTGCAGCAACGGAGATGCCGGAGCGGGGCGCAAGAATGTCCTGGAAAGCTCAATACCGCCGCGCCATTGCCGCCAGAGGCAGGGGGCGGATGCGTGACGCGTGACCGGCTGTGCCAAAGGCCTCGAACCGGGCCTTGCAGACCTCTGCCATCATCGCCATCGCCGGTTTGAGATATTTGCGCGGGTCGAATTCCGAGGGATCCGTCGCCAAGGTCTTGCGGATCGCGGCGGTCATGGCCAGCCGGTTATCGGTGTCGATATTCACCTTGCGCACGCCAGACCTGATGCCGCGCTGGATTTCCTCGACCGGGACGCCCCATGTCGGGCGGATATCGCCGCCATGATCATTGATGATGCGCTGTAAATCCTCGGGGACCGAGGATGAGCCATGCATGACCAGATGCGTGTTCGGCAAGCGGCGATGGATCTCTTCGATCACATGCATGGCGAGGATATCGCCATCGGGCTGGCGGGTGAACTTGTAGGCACCGTGGCTGGTGCCCATCGCCACTGCCAAGGCATCGACCCCGGTATCGGTCACGAAACGCTCTGCCTCGGCGGGATCGGTGAGAAGCTGGTCCTCTTCCAGCTTTTCGGTGGCACCATGGCCGTCCTCCTGATCGCCCATGCCGGTTTCCAGGCTGCCCAGCACGCCCAGTTCCCCCTCGACCGAGACGCCGCAGGCATGGGCCATCCGCACCACCTCGGCGGTGATGCCGGAATTATAGGCGTAATCGGCGGGGGTCGAGCCATCCTCGCGCAGCGAGCCATCCATCATCACGCTGGTGAAGCCGTTCTGGATCGCGGTGGCGCAGGTCGCCAGGTTGTTGCCGTGATCCAGATGCATGCAGACCGGGATATCGGGGAAAGCGCGGGCGAAACCGTCGATCAGACCGGCCAACACCAGGTCATTGGCATAGGCGCGCGCGCCCCGGCTGGCCTGCAGGATGACCGGCGAGTCGGTGGCCTGAGCGGCGGTCATCACCGCCAGCCCCTGTTCCATGTTATTGATATTGAAGGCGGGAACCGCGTAGCCGTGCTCGGCTGCGTGATCGAGAAGCTGGCGGAGGGTGATCATGGCCATTGGGTTTATCCTTGAAACATGAAGGGGGGTCTTTCGAGCGAAGGCAGGTCTGCGGCCGAACCGGGGTCCAGCCCCGTCGCCGACTGGTTCTCGAACCAGTGGCGCGACCTGCCGGCGACCCCCGGGATATTTTCATGAAGAAGAAGGGAGGCGGACAAGGTCAGGTTTTTTCCGCGGGTTCGCGTGAGAGATAGAAGAGGATGGTTTCGACCTCTTCGCGGCTGCCGAAGATCAGCGGGCTCAGGCCGTGATGACTGTCGGGGAGGCGGTCGAGGACCGGGCCCTGCCCGTCCGAGGCAGTTCCGCCCGCCTGTTCGATCAGGAAGGCGATGGGGGTGCATTCATAGATCAGACGCAGCCTGCCGTCCTGATAGCCGGGGCGGCGATCGGCGGGATAGAGGAAGGCGCCACCCTGCAGCAGGATGCGGTGCAATTCGCCGACGGCGGCGGCCAGCCAGCGCATGTTGAAATCGCGTCTCAGCGGGCCGTCTTTCCCCGCCCGGACATCGCGCAGCCATGTCTGCAATCCCTCGGGCCAGTTGCGCTCGTTCGAGGCGTTATAGGCCAGCACAGGGGCGGAGGGTTTCAGCGTCACGCTTTCTCGCGCGATGCGGAAGCCGCTGATCTCGGCGTCGAAAGTGGCGATGCTGACGCCGTGGCCCAGTGAGAAGCCGATATCGACGGAATGGCCGAAAGACGCATAGCCAGCCGCGACCGCCGCCCGTCCGGGGCGCAGGAAGCCTTCGGGCGCGGCGGGCAGGATGCTGAACAGCATGCCCAGGGGCGCGCCGATGCCGATGCTGCCCGAGCCGTCGATGGGGTCCATCGCGACATCATAGGCACCATCGGGATTCAGCAGCGCGACATCCTCGGCCTCTTCGGACAGGACCTGCCGCACGCCCGCCGCGCGCAGGGCGGCGATCATGTGGTCATGGGCGGCGACATCGAGCGCCTTCTGCCGGTCCCCGCTGTCATTGGTGCCGACGATGGCATCGGGATCGCCATGCAGCCTGCCCGCCGCGAGGCGCGCTGCAAGCGGCGGCAGGGCGCGAAAGATCGCCTTGGCGATGGCGCCGGGGCCATCGTCCGGCAGCACCTCTTCCAGCGGGCGACCCCGCGCGGGGCCGTCATCGGGCAGTTTCAGCATCATGACATCATCCGATCAGGCCTTGTTATATTTCGCATCGACCTGATCGATGGCGTCGACATTGCCGGCAGAGCGGCCATTCGCGTCGAAATTCATCGTCTCGGCCAGCCATGCATCGGCGATGCTCTTGGCCAGCTCGGTCCCGATGACCCGCGCGCCCATGGTGATGATCTGCGCATTGTTCGACAGCGCCGCGCGGGTAGCGGAATAGCTGTCATGGGTCAGCGCGGCACGGATGCCCGGCACCTTGTTGGCCGAGATGCAGACGCCGATGCCAGTGCCGCAGACCAGGATGGCGCGGTCATAGGTGCCGGCCAGAACCTCGCTCGCCACGCGGTCCGAAAGATTGGCATAGAAGGTGTCCGGCCCCGCATCGGTGCGTGAAATCTCGGCTACCTCGTGCTTGTCCTTCAAATGATCGGCCAGGATCTTGGCCAGCCCTTCGCCCGCGCTGTCGCCTGCGATTGCCAGTTTCATGTCGCTCTCCTTCACAATTTGGCGGCGCAACGGGCGAGGATGTCGAGATAACCTTCGACCTTCCACGCCGAGCGCCCGATGAACAGCCCGTCGATATGCGGGCAGGTGATCAGTTCCTCGCAGTTCCCCGGATTGACCGAGCCGCCATAGAGGCAGGGGATGCGCCGCCCCAGCATATCCTGCGCCACGGCGATGATCTCGGCCTGCCTTGCATCGGCATAGTCCGATGTCGCCGGGATGCCGTTTTCCCCGATGGCCCAGACAGGTTCATAGGCCAGCAGGATCTCGGCAGTTTTCTGGTCCCCGGAGAGTTTCCCGAGCGCGCCCCGGACCTGCGTTTCCAGCACCTCTTGCGCCCTGCCCGCTTCGCGTTCGTCCATGGTCTCGCCAATGCAGATCAGCGGGATCAGGCCGTGGCGGATGGCGGCCTCGGTTTTCAGGCCGACGGTCTCGTCGGTTTCGCCGAAATGTTTGCGGCGCTCGGAATGGCCCAGCTCGACGATATCGAGGCCGCAATCGGTCAGCATCGGGGGCGAGACCTCGCCCGTCCATGCGCCCTCATCCGCCCAATGCATGTTCTGCGCACCGACCTTGACGCTGGTATCCGCCAGCATCGCCTTGACCTCGCGGATAGCGGTGAAGGGCGGGATGACAAAGCGCTGGATGCGGGGGTCGCGGCTGCCATCCGCCGCGGCCAGTGCGGCGGCAAAGCTGCGCGCCTCGGCCAGCGTCTTGTTCATCTTCCAGCTGGTGCCGATCCAGAATTTCGTCATATTATCAGTCCTTGGCAATGGTCAGCCTGATTCCTGCCCGGTCGATCGCGGCGCGATCCTGTGAGGCGGGGTCGGCATCGGTGATGATCGCGGAAAATTCCGCCAGATCGGCGAGCACATGCAGGGCCGAGCGACCGAAGCGGTGATGATTGACCAGCAGCACGCTGCGTTCGGCGGCGGATATCATGGCGCGTTTGGCCCGCATCACGGCATCATCCATGTGGAAGGCCTGCAGCCCCGCGAGCGCCGGGGTCGAGATGAAGGCCAAATCGGCACGCAGACGGGACAGCGCCGCCTCTGTCACGACGCCGAAGAAGCCGTTGAACTTGGCGCTGAACACGCCGCCAAGCGCGATCAAGGTCACGCGCGGCGTATCCTTGAGCCGCTCGATCACGGCGGCGTTGTTGGTGATGACCGTCAGCGGGGCTTTGTCGGGCAGGCAAGCCCCCAGGAGGGCCGCCATGGAGCCGTCATTGATCATCACGGTCATGCCCGGCTCGACCAGATCAAGCGCCGCCCGTGCCATCCGGGTCTTGGCGTCGGAATCCTGCAATTCGCGGATGCGGAAATCGCTTTCAAACTGGGTCCCCGTCTCGATGGTCGCGCCGCCGCGCACCTTCCGCAGCAGCCCGGCCTGTTCCAGATCGTCAAGATCACGGTGGATGGTCATTTTCGAAACCGTGAAACGCCCAGCCAGATCGTCCAAATCCACCGCCCGAGCCTCGATCACAAGATCCATGATCGCCTGCCTGCGTTCATCCCGTTTCACATCGCACCTCTTCAACTGATTCCGCTTTGACGCGATGGTATTATAACAGTCGCTCACAATTATCAACATTATATCTGTGATTTTGTGATTTATAAATGTGATAATCTTATTGCGACAAGAGCCTCCCAATCGCAGCGGATACGAATACCAGGTCCATTCCCTCGCATTGGCACGGGGAATGTCGACATCACCCGAAAGGGCGGCAAACAAGGAAAGATCGGGTAGCGGATCCTGCGAAAGCCCGGCAAGCGGGCGATGTGCTATTCGGCCGGCAGAGAGGTCGGCTTTCCCTCGCCCTCGGCTTGCTCGCCAGGGCTGCGGCGCAGGTTCTCGATCAACACATAGATGACCGGGGTCAGAAGCAGGGTCAGAATGAAGGCCAGGCTGAGGCCGCCCACGATCACCGCGCCGATGGCCCGGCGGCTTTCGGCGCCCGCACCCGAAGCCAGGGCCAACGGCACTGCGCCCAGAACGGTGGCAATAGTCGTCATCATGACCGGACGCAGCCGGGTGACTGCGCCTTCGCGGGCGGCATCGGAGATCGAGCGGCCTTCGGCCCGCAACTGATTTGCGAATTCGACGATCAGGATGCCGTTCTTGGCCATGATCCCGATGAGCAGGATCATCCCCACCTGCGAAAAGATATTTACCGACGCGCCAGTGATCAGAAGCGTAACCGCCGCGCCACCCAGCCCGAGAGGCACGGTCAGCATGATCGTCAGGGGCGACCGGAAGCTTTCGAATTGCGCGGCAAGCACAAGGAAGACGATCGCCAGCGCCATCGCGAAGACCATGGCAAGCCCACCCGAGGATTCCAGGTAATCCGCCGCCTGTCCCTGCCATGCCAATGTCGCCCCGACCGGCAATTCCCCGACCGCGTCCCGCACCGCCTCCATCGCGGTCGCGAGATCGGTCCCTTCGCTCAGATCGGCCTCCATCTCGACCGAGATGAGCCGGTCATAGCGATTGATCTCGGGGGCGGTTGCGCCGGTCCGGATCGACGCGAAGGCCGAGAGCGGGATCAGGTCCCCCCGGTCATTGCGCAACAGCACCGACAACATGTCCTCGACGGAATCGCGATCCTCCGGGGCAGCCTGAAGGACGACGGGATATTGACGGCCATCCGTGCTGTATTCACCGACGCTGCGCGAGGCGAACAGAACCTGCAGGGTCTGGGCGATCGTATCGGATGCAAGCCCCAGGTCCTGCGCACGGGCCCGATCTATCGACAGGGTCGCGCCCGGCTGGTTGGCCGAATAATTGACCTCGACCGCGGCCAGTCCCGGATAATCCTCCAGCGAACTCGCCAACTGGTCGGCCCAATCCACGCCACGCTCGATATCGGGGGCACCCAGCATCCAGCGGACACTTCCCTGCGCACCGCCAATGCCCAGCCCTCCGGATGGCCGGAGGAATGTGGCCACTTCGGTGACCTGTTCAAGCTGGGGCCGCAGTTCCGAGATCACGTCCTCGACGCTGCGCGTACGCTGATCCCATGGGCTGAGCGTGACGAACATGATCGCCCGGCGCAGCTCTCCCCAGGTGCCGACGATGGCGGTCACATTGTCGACGATGCCATCCTCTCGCATCGGCTCCAGCATCGCCTCGATCCGTCTTGTGGCGGCGTCGGTATAGGCGAGGTTCGAACCCTGCGGCGCCGAGACATAGATGCGGAACTGGCCGCGATCCTCGTCCGGGGTCAGTTGCCGTGGCAGGTTCTGATAGATCGCGAAGGCAGAGGCGACGGCGAAGGCGCAGATGGCGAGGATCGGGATGGGTCGGGCAATCATCCGGCCAAGCAACGCGCCGTAGCCTCGTTCCAGCCAGTGAATGAACCGGTCGACGCCGCGAGTCAGCAGGCCCGGACGATCTTCGCGCGGCATCACCTTGGATGCCAGCACCGGGGAAATCGTCAATGCGACGAAGCCCGACACGGCCACGGCAACGGCCAGAACGATGCCGAATTCCGCGAATAGCTGGCCGATCTGGCCTTCCATGAAGCTGATCGGCAGGAAAACCGCGATCAGGACGGCGGTGGTCGCGATGACCGCGAAACTGACCTGCCCCGCACCGCGCCGGGCGGCCTCGGCCCGGCTTGCGCCCATCGCGCGGTGGCGCTGGATGTTTTCCAGCACGACGATGGCGTCATCCACCACCAGCCCGATGGCCAAGATCAGCGCAAAGAGCGTCAGGATGTTGATCGAAAAGCCCAGCAGCATCATCGCAAGCCCGGCCCCGAAGGCGGAAATCGGGATCGTCACGACCGGCACCAGTGACAGCCGCGCCGATCCCAGGAACAGGAAGATCACCGCCGTGACCAGCAGCACCGCCTCGGTGAACACCTTGACCACCTGCTTGATCGAGCTTTCGATGAACACCGCCTCGTCGGAGGTGATTCCAAGCTCCATTCCGTCGGGCAAGGTCGGGCGGATACGCTCCAGCTCGGCCCGGACGGCGTTCGAGATGGCGACCGTGTTGGCCTGCGCCTGAGGCTGAACCCCCATGCCAAGGGCGGTCACCCCGTTCGTGCGGAAATTCGACTCGGTCTGCTGCGCCCCCTGATCGATTTTCGCGACATCGCCCAAGCGCAGGGGCCTGACGCCGTCATCGCGGACGACCATCTGCCGGAACGCGTCGGGCGAGGTGAAGCGCGTTTGCGCAAGCACCTGCAACTGACGAGCGCCGGTTTCGATCTCTCCGGCGGGCAATTCGACATTGTTGGCCTGCAGGGCGGATATGATGTCCGAAGTCGTGATCCCATGCGCCGCCATGCGCGCCTGGTCCAGCCAGATCCGCATGGAGGGCGCGCGCTCGCCATATATCACGGTATTGGCCACGTTCGGCAGCCGCGCCAGACGGTCCTTGATATAGCGATCGGCATAATCCGACAGTTCAAGCGAGGTCATGTTCGGGCTGGAAAGGCTGAGCCGCAGGACCGGGTCACCCTCGCTGTCATTCTTGTCGATCCGGGGTCGGTCTGCCTCGTCAGGCAAATTGTTGACCACCCGTTCCACCGCGTTCCGAACGTCATTGGTAGCGGAATCGATGTCGCGCGAAGGATTGAATTCCAACACCGTGCGCATGCTCCCACGCTCGGATTCGGTCGACATCGAGGTGACCCCGGACACTCCGGCCAGCGCGCCTTCGATCACCGTCGCGACCTGGCTGTCCACGACATCCGGGGCCGCTCCGGTGTAATTCACCCGCACAGTCACCTGCGCAGCCTCGACCTGCGGAAGTTCCCGCACGGGCAGTCGCGTCATCGCCACTGCACCGATCAGCACGATCAACAGGTTCAACACCGTGACCAGGACCGGGCGACGCAATGACAGGTTGGGCAGGCTCATCCCTCGTCACCGGCGGGTAGCGGGCTCTGGGCATGGCGGTCGCGGGCTGTTGCCTCGACCTCCATTCCCGGCGAGACGCGATGCAGGTTCGTCACGATGATCCGGGCATCCGCTGCCAGTCCCGAGACCACCTCGACCATTCCGTTCGATTGCTGGCCAATCTCGATCTCGGCTTGTTCCGCAACACCGTCCCTGGCCAGCAGCACCAGGTTCCGATCACCATCGACGCTAAGCACCTGTTCGGGAATCGCGAGTTGCCGGCGTTCGTCCAGCACCAGTTCCACCTGCAGGAACATTCCCCCGGTCAAGGCGCGATCATCATTGGGAATCTCGGCGCGCAATGCGATGGACCGGGTTGCCGCATCCACGCGTGTATCGATCCGGCTGATCTCGCCCTCGAAGATCCGGTCGGGCCATGCCGCCGAGGTCAGCTTGACCTGCTGCCCCGTTTCCAGCCGCGACAGCAGGGTTTCCGATATGCTGAAATCGACCTCGATCACGGACAGATCGTCCAGGGTGGCAATCGCGGTCGATGCATCCACCATCTGTCCCTCGACCAGATCGGTCAGCCCGACCACGCCCGCGAATGGTGCACGGATATGCCGATCATCCAGCAGTGCGGCCGCGCGATCAAGCTCTGCCTCGGCCCGCAAGAGCGCCCCCTTGGCGGTCTGATATGCAGCATCCGAGGCATTACCTGTCCTGTTCAATTGCTCCTGGCGCGCGAATGCGGCCTGAGCTTCGGTCAATGTCGCTTCTGCGGCCTTGAGATCAGCCTGTTCGGCCCTGTCGTCCAGTTCCAGCAGAATATCCCCTTTCGCGACCTCGGCGCCGGGGTGAAATGCGATGCGGGTGATGCGGCCGCTGGCTTCTGCCACCAGATCGACAGCCTTGCGCGCGCGCGCTGTGCCCACAGCCCTGACTGTCTCCGAGAAGGCCAGAGTCTCGACCGGGATGGTTTCCACGGCAAGCGGCGCAGCCGACCTGCCGCCGGACGGTCCGGTCGCATCGGGCGAAGCCAGCAGCCGATCGGTCACGTATAGCCCACCCGCCGCCGCGGCAAGGACGACCAATAATCCAAGGACAGCCTTGAGGGCTCGCATCTTCCTCTCCTGGTGGCGCGGGTGCGGCAACGCCGGCGACGGTTGCGCTCTATTCATCGTGCATGAAAGCGCATTCACAAAATCGCGCAATTCACCCCAAGCGGCAACTGATAATCGCGTGTGCAAGCATATTGGCTGATGGGAAAGCCGGGATATCGCCCCTGCATGCCCCCGATCAGTGCAGTCTGCCCTTGGGAGGAACCTCCGCCAGCGTCTTCCATGCCCCATGCAGCCCGGCCAGCAAGGCCGCATCGGGCTCCGGACGCTGGACGGAAACACCCTGACGCTGCAGCGCGACAGAATAGAGATCGGCGAGTGGCGCGTGACCGGTCACCGCGACCATCTCGCCGAGCCAGTAGGGCTTTGCGTCTGCCAGTTCGCAGCCGATCAGCAGACCGGCAAGCTGCGACATCCCTGCCCCCGCTGCGCCGCGCAGGGCAAGCAACCGGCCATAGGCGCGATGCGGACGGCTGAGCGCATCCTCCAGCGCCGCGATGAACGCATCGGGATCGGTGGTTGCGTCTGTCAAGCCCGTGGTGCCGGAAAGCTGTTCCAGCAATTCACCCGTCAGATACCCTTGGAAATGGCAAATCTCGCCCGCCGAAATCCGCGCCCAGTGGCTCTGACGACCCGGGAGACAGATCACCCCGTCGAATTGCGGCTCTGCCGCGAGAAGCCCGGCGATTGCCGCCGTCTGACCGCGCAGCGCAGCATTTGGGGTTGTCTGAGTGACTCCCTGCGCCACCCAAATCTGCAGGGCGCTGCCATTATCCCGCGTCACCTGAAGATTTGCCGGAGCGGGGGCGGCAGCCCCACCGGCAGAAAATTCGCCGGTCAGATCGGCTAGGAGCACCGGAAGATCGGATCGATCCCGCAAGGTTTCGATCAGCGCGGATCGCGAACCGCATGGAAGCTCTTGCCGCGCGGATATCTCGGCCCCTTGCATGGACCAGATACGCAGGCGTTTACCGTCATATTCGGCGGCAATCCAGTTCGCGGCGCTCATTCGGCTCTCCTTTGGCGGGGACTGCCTGTTTGTGGCACCAGACCCGGCCCGTCAACCGGTGGCGCTGCTCCAGTCGAGCGGTTGCGGGTCCTCGCGATGTGCAAAGCGCAATAGATGGCTTTCCAGCACGTTGCGAAGCAGGTCCATGCCTCCCTCTTCCGGGGCTTCGGCGGTCAGGCGCAAGCCCTCGGCTGTCGTCTCGATCTCTGCCTCGCCCATCTCGAAATGGAAGCGCGAGCGGTCATCCTGCATGTCAACGCCGATCTTGTTGGCGAAATGCTTGGACATGGTGGCCAGCAATTGCGGGCCGCGGGCCGTCGGAAATTCTGCAGTCTGACGCATGGCTATCCTCTTTACATGGTCCCGTGTCGAGCCCGACCTAAGCATTCGGGAATTCGGGGTCAATTCCCGACTAAATTGCATGGATACTTTCCGCCTACCGCAAGCCGTAACATGCGACATCGGGATCGCCCTCCAATGCAATAGCCGTGGCTTGCCTCGCGCCCAGATCGAGGCTAGGCCCGGCGGCGAGTTCCGGAGACGATCAGAAGAGGGCGCGAGATGGACATTTTCGATATGCTGGTCTGGGGCGGCGCTGCATTGACGCTGCTAGGGCTTGCCGCGCTGCTCTGGTGCATCGTCACCGTCATCCGCATCCGGCGTGCCGGGCTGGACGAGAACGCCTTTCGCGCACGAATGCAGGGCATTCTGGCCGTCAATATGGGCGCGCTGGTGATTTCTGCGCTTGGATTGATGGCGGTGGTGCTGGGGATCATCCTTGGATGAGGGCGCTGGTTCAGCGGGTTGGCGAGGCGTCGGTCGAGGTCGAGGGGCGGGTCATCGGTCAGATCGGGCCGGGGCTTGTGGTGCTGGTCTGCGCGATGCGGGGCGATGACGAAAGCGCCGCCGAGAAGCTTGCCGCCCGCATCACCAAACTGCGCATCTTCCGGGACGATCAGGGACGGATGAACCGCTCGCTTGCGGATGTCTCGGGCGGGGCGCTGGTGGTCAGCCAGTTCACGCTGGCCGCCGATACAAGTAGCGGAAATCGCCCGGGTTTTTCTACGGCAGCACCGCCTGAGGACGGAGAGCGCCTGTATCTGCATTTCGCCGAGAGCCTGCGCGATCTGGGCATATCCGTCGAGACGGGCAGCTTCGGCGCGGACATGAAGGTTCGCCTGCTGAATGACGGGCCGGTGACGATCTGGCTGGACACGGCGGACCGGGCCTGATCCGGATGGCGGGGCAGCACTGAAACACCGCCTTTCCGGTTGCCGCGCAGCCACGAATGCAACAGCAGCGTGCGTTGCAACGGCACAGGTGACAACAGCAAGTTAATCTTGACCCAGCAAATGCTGGGTTTTTGGCTTCACAGAGCATACACTGGGCGTACACAACCTGTACACAGAACATACACAGCCAGCGTACGTTGCACGGGATATCATGAATTGTTCGCAAATAATCCGCGAAGATTATGTGCGTAGTTCATGAACCCGAGAGGACTTAACGAATCTTTATCGGCAGTTGAATGAGTATCGACTCTGTGACTCCCGCCGCAGCTGGTGCGGCAGGGCAACGGCCGACGCGTTGGATGGCTCGCATGACGGCGCGGTCATCCCTGGTATTTCCGGATGAAAGGTCCAAGCCGACGCCTTGCATAGCACCATTGGGCGCAATCGAGACACTGACCTGCAGATTTCCCCTGCGGGATGTATTTGCGCGCCGGGAAGCACTGACGATACAGGCGCCGAGCTGACTTTGCCATTGCCTTTGCAGGCTAGCCCGCTGCTGCGCGCTGACACCGCCGCTCCCGCCGCCTGCGGCGCGTGCCGAGGAATTGCCCCGGGCACCTCCCCCTTGCGTCGCAGGCTGGGGCTTGGCCGCCTGTTGCTGCGGGGCCGCCTGGCGTTTCGGCTCGGGCTGCGGCTTGGCGGCCTGACGCTTGGGTTGAGGCTTGGGCCGCGCGGGCTTGTGGTCGGGGCGCGTCGAGGTATCGAGCGCCAATTCGGACTTGATCTCGGGTGGCTCGAAGCTTTGCAATTCGGGAAGTTCGGGCTCCACCACCTCGGGCTGAGGCTCGGGCGTTTCGGGCAGGTTCGGCTTGGCGGCGCTGAGTTGGGGCGCGGAAGGGACCTGCGAAACCTCCGGCGCCCTGTCGGGTGCCGCGTCGGGCATGGGCTGCTCGATCTGAGGCTCGGCTATCTCTTCGGGCTCGGTCAATTCGGGTTCCGTCACCGCCTCAGGCGGATTTTCCCATTGCTCGATCAGATCCGACATCTTGCCAGATCCTGCCGCTACCGGCGCGGGTGGCGCCGGTATATCCGCCCCCATCGCGATCTGCTCTGGCATCAGCACCGCCGCCGCAGATACATGCAGCGCGACGGCGATGGTCACGAAACCGGCGATTTCCCATTTCTGCCAGGCTGCCATCTCAACCTCCGCTGACGACAAGTTGCGCACCGGTGTCGCTGATCTCGCGCAGACGTTTCAGCAAGGCTGCGACCATTGCGGCATCTGCGCCCTTGTCGGCGCGGATTTCCAGCGGTGCATCCCCGTCCCGAGCGCCGATCTCTGCCCAGATATCCTCTCCGTGTGTCTCGTTATAGACGAGTTCACCGGAGGTCGAGACATAGAGCACGTTGCGATCTCTTTCCTCGTCGCCATCCCGCGCCGAGATCTCCGCCTCGCTTTCCGGAGGCTCCAGTTCGAAGGGCGGGGCCTGCGTGACTTGCGCGGTCAGCAGGAAGAAGATCAGCAGCAGGAAGACCACGTTGATCATCGGGATGATCGATTCGCCTTTCGGGCGACGGGGAGGCATGTCGATACGCATGGCTTACTCGACCAGGATCATGTTGTTGAAACCTGCCGCACGCAGCCCGTCCATGACCGCAACGAGGCGCTGAAGATCGGCCTGCTCGCGTGAGCGCAGGATCACCGCCGCGCCCTCTTCGGGCATCAGGGCGGCCAGCGCTTCGGGCAGGTCGGCCTCGGTCGTATCTAAGCCGTTGAGCGCGATGCTGTCAGGCCCGATATCGACAAGGCGCGGCGCGCCCTGCCATTCGCTGCCCGATCCCTCGGACCCGCCCGCGATGGGCAGCACCGCATCCGTGCCGAATCGCGAGGCCAGCATGAAGAAGATCAGCAAAAGGAAGACCACGTCGATCATCGGTGTCAGCGACATCCTTCGCGGATGCCGGCGCGGCCCCAGATCGAAGCTTTCCTCGCTCATTCCGCCGCCTCGAGCCGCAGAGTGGGCTGCTCCGGAGCGTCAGCCTTGACGAAGATGCGCGTCGCCAGGTCTTCCAGATCGGCCTGCAGCCGGTCGGCGATAGATTCGAACCAACTAAGCGCGACGCCGGCCGGGATCGCCACCGCCATACCTGCCGCCGTGGTCAACAGGGCCACCCAGATACCGCCCGCCAGGTCCGAAGGATCGGCCTGATTTCCCGATTCCTGCAAGACCTGGAAAGCGGTGATCATGCCCAGCACGGTGCCCAGCAATCCCAGCAGCGGCGCGATGGTCGCGATCAGTTCCAGCGCGCGCAGCCCTTCGCGGGCACGATAGAGGGTCTGGCGCGCGATCCGGGCGGTTTCCTCGCGCGCGGTCTTGTCGTCGATTGCCGGATCGAGCGAAGTGCCGATGGCTGCCTGTGCGACGCGGGCGCGGGCGGAGGGACGTCCGCGCACCTCTTCCATCGCCTCGCGGCGGCGGCCTTTCGCCCAAAGCGCGATGGCGCGGCGCGAATGGCTGCCACCCCAGACCCCCAGGCGCGACAGCGAGAGCAATTTCCACAGCACGATGGCGAGGGTGGCGACGGACAGGGACGCGATCAGCCACATCGTCCAACCGCCATCGCGGATCATTTCCACCAGCGGCAGTGTCGAGAGAGTCGAGGAGAGTTCAGGCATGGCATGCTCCGTAGCCAAGAGAACGTGGGGCCATCGAAGGGGCCGCCAAATGCGTTTGGTCTTGGGGTGTTGTTGGATTGCCGGCTACCGGCAAGGCAGGCAGGAAGGCTCCGGTATCGGCGACCGACCCGGGCGGGAAGAGCGTTTCTCGGAATGAATTTCACGTATATGCTCCGGCCAGATCGGCTATTAGATGGTTAACGACGGGACTGCGCTAATGTTTCCGACTAAACATGTCAAGTATTGCCGCGCCGGGCTTTGTCTTGCGGCGGACGATCAAATACGTTGTCACCACATGCCCCGGTGATATAGCTGGAAACCCTCACCACAGACCGGAAGGCCGCCACCCGTGACCGCTCCTGCCCAATCGACTGGTTTCGTTTCTCTCGTCTCGGCGGGCCCCGGCGATCCTGAATTGCTGACGCTGAAGGCCGCCCGCCGAATGGCCGAGGCCGATGTGATCCTGTTTGACGACCTGGCCTCGGGGCCGGTGCTGGAGCAGGCGGGACCGCAAACCGAGTTGATCGCCGTCGGCAAACGTGCTGGGCGCCCGTCCGCGCGCCAGGAACATGTGAATGCGCTATTGGTCGGGCATGCCCGGCAAGGCCGCCGGGTGGTCCGGCTGAAATCCGGCGACGCGGGCATCTTCGGCCGGCTGGAGGAAGAGCTGATCGCCCTGACCGAGGCGGGCATCCCGTTCGAGATCGTTCCCGGCGTCACCTCGGCCAGCGCCGCCGCCGCGGCTGCCGGTCTGCCGCTGACCCGCCGCCTGACCGCGCGCCGCCTGCAATTCGTGACCGGTGCCGATGTCACGGGCCATCTGCCCGAAGATATCAACTGGGCAGCCATCGCCGATCCCGGCGTGACGACCGTCGTCTTCATGGGGCAGCGCAGTTTTCCGAAACTGGCCGATGGCTTGCGCGCCCATGGCCTGCCCCCTTCGACACCTGCGCTGTTCGCAGAGGCGGTCGGCCATCCGCATCAACGGCTTGTCCATACAACTGTCGGCGAGCTAGCAGAGATGATGCGCAACGCCGAGGTCACTCAACCGGGGCTGATCCTCTATGGTCCGCTGGCCTTCCGAGATCAGAAGGGGCAATCCGATGTCCCGAATTCGGCATCGTAACAATCTGTTTTTACTAAAATGCGCCATTCAAATTTGGTGCATTCATGGCCCGGTTCATGGCTTGATAACCCGACCGACGCGAATCCGATGACGTCGGCAGGAAACAACAGACAGACCGACCATGCTGACCTATCATCATGTGGGCACCTTTGGTGTCACACGCAAGAAATGGCTGTCCGATATATCGGACCTCGAAATCCTCACGATAGGCGGGCGAACGCTGCTATTGGCCACGACCGAGTTCAGGGGGGCCGGGGTCAGTTCCTATACGATCTCTGCCCCCGACAAACCGCCGAGGCTGATTGATGCCCAGCCCTTCCTTCCGAAATTCACCTATCAGCGGGAACCGGATATCAGCTTGCTGAATGTGAGGGGTGAAACCTTCATCCATCACAGCCACCTGGGAGGTGCAGAGCATCTGGGTATCCGCCTTGCACCGACAGGCGTTCTGGATGGTTTCGAACCGATTTTTGCACGCAGCGGAATCGCTGAGCCCATTTCCGCGCTGGGTCAATACACCAGTCCGAATGGAAGTTTCCTGTATCTCGCTCATCAGGATGACCTCAAGATAACGGTGCATAAAATCGGCACCAAAGGGCAGCTTACCAAATCAGACAGCGTCTCCCTTCGATCCAGCAATGCTCCCCCAGGCAGTTCATTGGACAAAATCATCGAGACGCATGCCGGAGGCAACCGTTTCCTGGTGGCGATTTCAAAATCAGGCGATTTCATTTCAACGCATCGCGTCACCAATTCGGGCGATATTGCCCATACGGGATTGCATGTCAGCGCGATGGGAGCGGGTTACACGGTTCCCACCGATATCGAAGCGGTTCAGGTCGGGGGGCGCAGTTACGTCATTGTCGCCTCGGCGGGGTCCTCGACCCTGACGGTGTTTCGGCTGTTCGCCGACGGCAGGCTGAAACCAACCGACCATGTGCTTGACGAGGGATATACCAGCTTTCAAGCGATCACCGCGCTCGAGACCGTCAGGATCGATGGCCGTGCCTTCATTTTCACCGGTGGCGTGGATGATGGCATCAGCATTTTCACCCTGCAGCCCGATGGACGGCTTCTGCATCTGGAAACCCTTGCGGACAGGGATGACATGACCTTGGCGGATGTAAGCGACATCGAGGCCAGGGTCATTGAGAACAGGATTGCGCTTTTCGTCAGCTCGGCCAGCGAAACCGGCATCACACAACTCGTGTTCGATCCCGGCAAGATCGGCATGACCGGCTCGACATCGGCGGATCGTGCGACCGGAACCGCAGACAATGACCTTCTGATTGCCCGACCGGGTACCTCCATGATCTGGGGAGGGGAAGGCGATGACATTCTCATTGCAACAACCTCGAGCGTAAAAATGTTCGGCGGACCCGGTGCAGATATCTTCGTTCCGGCCAACACTAGCGGTCGAAACTTGATAAAGGGTTTCGAAGTCGGACTGGATCATCTGGACCTCAGCCAACTCGGCATGATCCGGAGTTTTCACCAGATCAAGTTCAAACCCCGCGCCGGTGGCATCAAACTGGAGTTTCAGGATGTCACCATCGATATTATCACCAATGACGGTACGACTCTTACCGAAGCGGATTTCTCGAACGACCTGTTTCCCATCGCTCACTATACCGCGCCCAAATTCGATGTGAGCGAAATCGATGTCGCTCTTCCTCCGACAACCGTCGGCCGGCATATTTTCGGCACAAGCAAGAACGACCGTCTGTCGGGCGCGAACGGCTCGGACATGCTCGTGGCACGTCACGGCAATGATGTTGTTTCAGGCGGTGCCGGGAACGACAGCTTGCATGGAGATGACGGTCACGACCGTTTGGCCGGTGGCTCCGGGAATGACCTCCTTCACGGTGGTTCCGGCGTGGATACGATCAAGGCAGGCAGAGGCAACGACAAGGGCATTGGCGGCTGGGGCAACGACACAGTTTACGGTGGAGCAGGCTACGACAGCCTGACAGGCTCGGATGGCCGCGACCATTTGCACGGCGACAGGGGAAATGATGAGCTGTTCGGAAATCGTCACAAGGATAGGCTGGCCGGCGGCTTGGGCAATGACACCCTATATGGCGGAGGTGACGATGACCTCCTGATCGGCGCCGAAGGGGATGACCATATCTGGGGCGGCGCAGGTAACGACAAACTGCACGGGAACCACCACAAGGACAAGCTGGTCGGCGGGCAGGGAAACGACACCCTTCATGGCGGAAGCGGCGATGACACGTTGATCGGCACCGAGGGTGTGAACCGGCTTTGGGGCATGAAAGGGCATGACCGGATCATCGGCGGAACCGGACGGGATCTTGTCGAAGCCGGGACTGGAAATGACGTCGTTGCCGGCAAGCAGGGCGCAGACCGGATCACGGGTCATGATGGAAACGACATCCTTCATGGCAACGCAGGAGATGACCGCATCCGGGGCGGCAAGGGCAATGACAAACTGTGGGGAAACCATCACAAGGACTTGCTGATCGGCGAGCGAGGGGACGACATCATCAATGGCGGAGACGGCAACGATACGCTCGTGGGAGGATTGGGCGCCGACAGGTTGAACGGTGGCGTCGGCAGGGATGTTTTTCGTTTCAACTCATTCTCGGCCAGCAAGGTCGGCGCACCGGATACCATCAGCGATTTCAGGCCGGGATGGGATGATATCGACCTGTCAGGGCTGGATCTGGCCTATATCGGAAATAAGGCATTCACGAGCGATCGGCAGCTACGATGGGAATTGAGGGATAAACAGACCTATGTCAGCGTGGATCTGGATGGCAATGGGCAGGCAGACATGGCCTTCACCCTGACCGGACGAATGCGGCTGACGGAGGATGATTTCATATTCTGAAAAATCTTTTCGCCTTGTGAAGCTGGTTGCTTTCGAAAACCTCGATATTTCCGTCGGCGATATGACTCGCCAGTGAAACCGCATTGACCGTTGCAACCTCCGGTTCTTGGCGCTGCCACCCGTTTGCGGTACTGAGTGAAGACTTTATGACTGTATTATCAAGCGCGGCCTGACTGGAAGATGTTACAGATGAAAAACTCGCTTGGTGCGCTCCTCGCAATTGGCCTGGCGGGTCTTCAACTCGTCGCGGTCCTTGCCGTCGTGTTCACATCCTATGTCACGTCGGAACGGGCGATGCTTAGCCATGCGCAAAAGATCCTCGGCGATGTGGGGACAAATGCGACAGAGCATTCCAAGGGCTTTCTGCGCCCCGCGCGCGGCGCGGCGGAACTCGCCGCACGGCTTTCGGAACATCGCATCCTGGCCAGTGACGATCCCAAGATCCTGGAGCGTTTTCTCTTCCAGCAACTCAAGGTCACGCCGCAATTCTCGAGCCTCTATTACGGCTCGGAGGACGGCAGTTTCGTCTTCGTCATGCGCGATCCCGGACAGATACCGTTTCGGACAAAGATCATTACAGTGAATGGCGAAACACGGCGTAGCGAACAAATCTGGCGGAACGCGAATTTCGAGGAAATCAAGAGCGAGGTGGATCCGACCGACAGGTTCGATCCAAGAACTCGCCCCTGGTACACCCGCGCGCGCGATACCCTGGATACAATCTGGACCGACCCCTACATCTTCTTCACCTCCCAACAGCCCGGAATCACGCTGGCAGCGCCGGTTCGCGAGAATGATGACGGGGACATCCGCGGCGTCGTCGGGGTGGATATCGAGATCAGCAGCATTTCTGAATTCCTGTCGAACCTGAGCATCGGCAATACCGGCAAGGCGCTGATCATCAATCGCAACGGCGATGTCATCGCGCATCCAAATCGCGACTTGCTCAAAACCAAGGATACCGACGGCACCCTGCGCTTTCAGAACATCCGGGAATTCGAAGACGAGATCGCGCGGGAGGCATTTTCATGGCTAGGCGACGGTTTCGATCCGCCGACGCATAAGGAAGCCTTTTCCAAGTTCACCTTCAACAACGAAGTCTACATCTCGACACTGACACCGGTCATCAGCGACAACTTGCCTTGGACCATTGCCGTATACGCGCCGGAGATCGACTTCATCGGCGGGCTAAAGCGCAGCCGGGCGATCAGCATCTGGATCGCTGTGCTCGTCGCCATTGCAACCGGAGTCGCAGGGCTGGCTTTGGCCAACTACATCTATCGTCCGGTCCGCGCCTTTGCCGTTCGATCGGCACTTGTCGCGCAAGGTGAAATCGATCCCTCCGAGCCTATGCCCAGCACCTACCGGGAATTGGCCCACGCCAATGAAACATTGATGCAGCAGATCGTCGCACGCAAGAAAGCTGAGCGCGAATACGGGCAGACATTCGACCTGTCATCCCGGGCAATGGCCCAAACCGCCCCTGAAACCGGCAAGCTGTTAAAGGTGAATACGAAATTCTGTGAAATCACCGGTTACAACGCGAACGACGTCAAGGATATGCGTTATGTCGACCTGATCCACCCCGATGATCGCACCCTTTTCAACTCGGATTTCTTTGCTGCCGGCGACAGCTTTGCGACACGGCATGAGGTCCGTTTCATCCGCAAGAACGGCGAGAGCATCGATGTCGCCGTGAACGCCATCCTGATACGCGACCACAATGGCAACCCGCTGCATGCGGTTGTGACCCTGGATGATATTACCGAAAGCAAAGCCCAGGAAAACCAGATTGCCCGCCTGAACCGCGATCTGATCCACATGTCGCGAGGACATACATTGGGACAGATGGCAGCCGGTCTTGCCCATGAACTGAACCAGCCCCTTGCCGCCATAGCCCAGAACACGGATACTGCATTGCTGATCGTCGGCTCTCTTCAGGACAGCCCACCCGAATTGCGGGAGATCCTGACGGAGGTCGAAGAGCAATCATTGCGGGCGGGTGACATCATCCGGGCATTGCGTGGCTTCATCATGAAGGACGCAGCCAGCGCAATCTCGTTCGATGTCGTCGCACTAAGCAGGCAGGCAAAGCGGCTGGTCCAGCCCGAAGCAACCGAAGCCGGCGTCACGATCACCCCGCCAGAGGGTTCCCCCCCGATGGTCAGTGCAAATCGGATCCAGGTCGCGCAGGTTATCGTCAACCTTCTGAGAAATGCCGTCGAGGCCATTGGCGATAGCGATCTTGTCCGTCGTGAAATCACTGTTACTGTCCAGCAGATCGCTTCTCATCTGGAAATATCTGTCGAGGATACGGGACCGGGCATCAGTGACGAAATCGAATTGTTCACCGAATTCGAAACAACCAAGACAAATGGCATGGGGCTTGGCCTTTCGATTTGCCGCACGATGATCGAAGCAAATGGTGGAAAACTCTGGCATGATGCAACCTACACGAGCGGAGCGCGTTTTTGCTTCACCTTGCCAGTGCATCAGGATAGCCCTGAAGATGAAGCAGGATCCGAGAAACGAAGCTGATATACAGGAATAGCGCCGAACGGTATTGAACCACTGCGATTGCCTGAATTCAAATCCGGCAACCGCATGGCAGGAGGGATGACGAGATGTCTGATACGACCCAGATTGTTTTCATCGTGGACGACGATCCGGATATCAGGTCTTCGCTCTTGCGCGCCCTTCGCATTCGCGGATTTGAAGCGCAGGCTTTTGCCTCTGCCGCCGAGTTTCTAGAGGTTTATGACAGTAGCCAGATCGGCTGCCTTATCCTCGATCAAGGCATGCCCGACATGACGGGGTTGGAGCTGCAGCAGCATCTCAAGGAAAAAGGCTGCGCCATCCCCATCATCTTCATCACCGGACATGGAGGCGTACCCGAATCGGTTCAGGCCATGAAAGGCGGAGCGGTTGATTTCCTGGAAAAGCCATTCCGCCAGTCAGAGTTGATCGAATGTATTCAAAACGCGTTGAGCATGGCAGAGGTTATGCACGCGACCATCGAAAAGAATCGGATTCTGCAAGAGCGTCTCTCCAAACTGACACCGCGTGAAAAGGAGATCGTCAATCACATGCTCTCGCGCCCATCCGAGGTCTCCAGCAAGGAGATCGGTCGGCATCTGAATATCAGCCCAAGAACCGTGGACAATCACCGAGCAAGGATCCTGGAAAAACTGGAAATAGGTTCGGTGGTGGAACTCGTGTCATTGACGCGATAGGCGGAGCGACCGGCACAGGAAAACCAAACACGGGTTTGCGGGCGCATAATTGTATGAAGCCCTGCGCATCGATGACAAGGTCGATGCAGTGAAAAGCCGCCGGGGTTCAGCAGAACATGCCAATCCCCGACGGCCAAGTGCTAAAAAGTTTCTTTCAAAATTGCCCGGCACCGTGCGGTCACCCACCACCCGAATAACCGGAATAGACAAATTTGCTTGCGTAAAAAATCACTCGTGAACTGTCGTCTTACACAACTTTTGACGACCAGATTTTTATAGCGAACCGGATCATGCTCGTATATTCGGGTGATTACGCAAGTAAATTTACCTAGTGTTAACACTTGCCCTACCGCAGCACCGGAATGGAGCTCACTCGCCGTAAGGCACCCAGATATTCTTTACCTGCGTGGCGCGCTCAAGGAACAGGCGCCCCTGCCCCTCCGGGGTCATCCAATCTCGAACAGCGCCATCTTCAACCCAAGTCTGCTTGAGATTTCCGGCGCTTTCCGTCTCGACCATGGCGCAGCCCTGCGATGTTCCAAAATACCAGACACCGGCGACGTCGTCATGTTGGGCGAGCGTTTTTGCCAACTCATCGCGCAGACCGGTCACGATATTCACGACGCCGTCCGGCACGTCAGAGGTCTCAAGTAGTTGATAGAAGTCTGTCGCTGCCAGCGGATGGATTTGCGAGGGGATCGCGATCACGGCATTGCCCATGGAAATCGCAGGCAACACGGTCGAAACGAATCCCAGCAACGGTTGGGTCACCGGACAGGCGATCCCCATAACCCCTAGCGCTTCAGGCATGGCAAGTGTGACATGCGCGCTTTTCGTCTGATGCACGGCGCCATCGAACTTGTCGGCCTGCGCGGCATACCAGAAGCAGCGCCGTATCGCTGTTTCCACCTCCTTGCGGGCGGCCTCTTTCGATGCGCCGAGACTGCGCAGCCGGTCCGCGAACTCGACATGACGTGCCGACAGGTTTTCAGCCAGATAATAGAGAACCTGTGCCCGGTTGTGGCCTGTGGCCTTCCCCCATCCCTTGGCTTTATGCGCCGCCTCGACCGCATTCCGGATATCCTTGCGGTTTCCGAGCCCCGCAAGACCCACGGCAGTCTTAGATCCGCTGACGACATAGGAATAGCCGCTATCGGGCCGGACCTGCTTGCCGCCGATATACAGCTTGGCCGTACGATCTATGCCCTCGCCAGTCCCGTCGCCATGCGGGGTCACCTGCGGCTCGGGCAGCGCGGCCTCGCCGCCTTTTTTCGCCTTGGGCCCGGGATAGGTCAAATAGGCCGACATGCCCTCGCGACCGCCTTCGCGACCGAAGCCGCTTTCACGATAACCGCCGAAGCCTGCCCCCGCATCGAGGACATTCGTGCAGTTGACCCAGATTACCCCCGCCTTGATCTTCGCCGCGATGTCGAGACACAGGTTCACATTCTCGGACCAGATCGAGGCAGCCAGCCCGTACCGGGTATTGTTCGCCAGCGCCACCGCGTCGTCAGGAGTGCGGAACGAGGTCAGGGTGACCACGGGTCCGAAAACCTCTTCGGTCGCCAATACGCTGGCGGGCTCGACTCCGGTCGCCACGGTCGGCGGGTAAAAGCATCCTTCGGGTGCTGTGCCCTGGTGCAGTACGGCTCCTTGCGCGACGCCCTGTTCGACTAGCTCGCGAATCCGGTCCAGTTGCACGGGATGCACGATCGCGCCCACATCGGTGGATTTGTCCAGCGGATCGCCAACGCGAAGTGTCTTCATCCTAGCCTTGAGCAGATCCTCGAACCGCTCGGCAACCGCTTCGCCCACGAGGATTCGTGCGCCGGCACAGCAGACCTCTCCTTGGTTGAACCAGATCGCGTCCACCACGCCTTCGACGGCAGCATCCAGATCGGCATCGGCAAAGACCACGAAGGGCGATTTACCGCCCAGCTCCAACGTCAGCTTCTTGCCCGAGCCCGCGATCTGGCGACGGATGATCCTTCCCACCTCGGTCGAGCCGGTGAAAGCCACCTTGTCGACGCCGGCATGTCCGCAAATCGCCGCGCCGGTCTGTCCATCGCCGGTCACGATGTTCAGCACCCCCTTGGGTAGCCCGCATTCCGCCGCGATCTGGGCAAAGGCAAGTGCCGTCAGCGGCGTATATTCCGCCGGTTTCAGCACCACCGTATTGCCTGCCGCCAGTGCGGGCGCGACCTTCCACGCCAGCATCAGCAACGGAAAGTTCCACGGGATGACCTGACCGCAGACCCCTACTGGACCCGCGCCGGGGAATTCATCCTCCAGCAGTTCCGCCCATCCCGCATGGTGATAGAAATGCCGTGCCACCAAAGGCAGATCGATATCGCGGCTTTCCCGGATCGGCTTGCCGTTGTTCAGGCTTTCCAGCACCGCCAGGAAACGGGAATGCTGCTGCACATGCCGTGCCAGCGCATAGAGATGGCGGGCCCGGTCATGCCCCGACAGCCCTGCCCATTTGGGCTGAGCCCGTCGCGCCGCCTTGACTGCGGCATCCACATCCGCCTGACTGCCTTGGGAGACATGGGCGATCCTGCCTCCGGTTGCTGGCTCGATGACGTCAAAGCCATTACCCGGCATGGTGAACTTGCCATCGATGAAATGCCCGAAGCCTTCGGCATGGCTTTCCAGCCATGTCCTGACGGCGGAACTGTCCTCGGGTGCCGGGCCGTAATCCATGCTGTCCAGAATCTCGGTAATCGTGTTCATGAGCTCCTGTGCTCCTTCAGGCAGTGGCGTGCCGGCTAGATGAGGCGTAACGCCCGGTGACATGGTGTTCGAGCTGACGTTCGATATCGCCAAGCATTGACGAGGCGCCAAAGCGGAACAGATCGGGATTGAGCCAATCCCGCCCCAGTTCCTCTTTCATCAGCATTTGCCATGTCAGCGCGTCCTTGGCGGATTTTATCCCGCCCGCCGGTTTGAAGCCGATGCGGTATCCCGTCGCCTGTCCGTAGTCGCGCAACGCACGGATCATGACCAGGCTGACAGGCAGCGTCGCGTTGACACCCTCCTTGCCCGTCGAGGTCTTGATGAAATCGGCCCCCGCCTGCATTGCCACCATCGAGGCGGCATAGACATTGCGCAGAGTCTGCAAATCCCCGGTGGCAAGAATGGCCTTCATATGCGCCTCGCCACAGGCCTCGCGCATCGCGGCGATCTCGTCGTAAAGCGCCTGCCAGTTGCCGGTCAGCACGTGCTCACGGGTGATGACGATATCGATCTCCTGCGCACCTTCCCCCACCGCATATCGGATTTCTTCGAGACGCAAATGCAGCGGCATCAAACCGGCCGGAAAACCCGTCGCGACCGAGGCCACCGGCACGCCCGAGCCCTCCAGCGCGCTTACCGCATGCGCGACCATCGTCGGATAGACACAAACTGCGCCCGTGGTCAGCCCCATATCGGCCAGCCCCAAACCCTCCAGCACATGCGGGGCAATCGGGTTGCGCGCCTTGGCGCAAAGCCTACGGACCCGTGCGGCGGTATCATCGCCCGCAAGCGTTGTCAGGTCGATGCAGCGAACCGCATTGACGAGCCACGCCGCTTGGTAAGCCTTCTTGACCGAGCGTCTCGTGCCGATCGTTGCCGCGCGCCGCTCGGCTGCGGAACGATTGACCGCGTGGCCCTCGAACATCTCGGTGGCAAGGGGCATCCCCGCATTGCGCGCAGGCTCCTTGTCGGAATCCATGCGCGCCGGAACGGGATGCGTCTGCGACGATTGCAGCTTCTCCAACTCGACGGTCATTCCCTTGCTCCTACGCATCTCAGGCTTTGGATTACGAGGCCACAGATCACGCCGGCGCGCAAGGGATCAAGGGAAAACACCGCTCATCAACGCCGCGGCGTCACTCTGCATCCTGAGCAATAACCCCCTCCACTTCCGGCGCCGGCACGAAGCGCCAATTCCTGCGCGGCCCCGCCATGACATTGAGGTAATACAGCTCAAACCCATAGGGAGCCCCACAGGGATGATGGCCACGCGGCACCAGCACCACGTCATGGTTCCGCACCGCCATCACCTCATCGAGACTGCCGTCATCGGTATAGACCCGCTGCACCGCCCAGCCATCCCCCGGATTCAGGCGATGGTAATAGGTCTCTTCCAGATAGGTGATGCGCGGGAAATCGTCCTCGTCATGGCGATGGCTGGGATAGGAGGACCAATGCCCGGCTGGCGTGAACACTTCGGTCACCAGCAGGCTGTCGCAGTAATCCTCGGCCTCCATGGCGATATTGTTGATATAGCGGGTATTGCCGCCCTTGCCGCGCTCGGTCAGGCTGATGCCGTCCGGCCCGATCCGCCGTGCCTCATGCCCGCCCCGGCCGGGGGCGGCGCAAACCGCGATGGTGCAATCACTCTCGGCCACGGCGCGCCACTCCGCACCATTGGGCACATAAAGGCAATGCGGCGGGGTCTTCTCGAACACATCCATCCGCTCGCCGAGCACGCCCCAGTCCCGGTCCGCAGCCTGGAAGGAGGCCTTGCCCTCGACCATGACCAGGATCACCTCGTTGCTGCCGGTCGCCTCCTCGGCGCTCTCTCCGGGCCGCAACCGGTAAAGGGAAAATCCCACGTATCGCCAGCCCGCATCCGCTGGCGTGATCTGGTGGATCTTGCCATGGCTGCCGAATGGTCTGCGCAGTAGCTGACTCATCCTCGTCCCTTTCTTCTTCATCCAAATATCCTCGGGGGTGAATTGGCCACAGGCCAAGAGGGGGCGCGAGCGCCCCCTCGCCCATGGTCACGCGGCGGCTTCCCGGTCGAGCCCCGCTTCGACCGCCATGCGACGCAGCGCCTCATGCCCCATGCGCTGATAATGCAGAGGCTCGCGGATCGCGCTATCCTGCTCGGCCTCGATCACCAGCCAGCCCCGGTAACCATGCTCGGCGGCGATCTTCAGCACCGGCTCGAAGGCGACACAGCCCTCGGGATCACCCGGCACCGTGAAGGCGCCCCGCTTTACCCCCTCGATAAAGCTCAGCCCCTCGGCGCGCACCTGCTCCATGACGGGTCGGCGGATATTCTTGCAATGGATATGCCCCACCCGGTCCATATGTTTCCGCGCCACTTCCGCCGGATCCGCGCCGCCGAACAGGCAATGCCCGGTATCCAGCAGCAGTTTCACCTCCGGCCCCGCCGCCGCCATGAAACGGTCGATATCCGCCGCGCTCTCCACGCAGGTCCCCATGTGGTGATGATAGCAGAAACGCATCCCCTGCGCGCTGGCGTGATGGGCCAGCGCGTTGATCCCGGCCATGAAACGATCCCATTCACCATCCGACAGGACCGGCCGGTCATTCACTGGCACATCCGGTCGGCCATGCACGGTGTTCGAGCATTCGCAGACGATCAGAATATCCGTCCCCGCCGCTTTCGACATGACGATATGCGCATCCATCGCCGCCTTCTCGGATTCCAGCGTCGAACCATCGGCAAGAATATTGGTCGAATGCCAGCCACCGATAAAGCGCAGCCCGTAAGCGCCAAGCGCCGATTTCAACGCCGCACCCTCCGAGGGCATCTTGTGGCCCTTCTCGATTCCGTCGAAACCGATCTCGCGGCAATCGGACAGGCAGTCATCCAGGCTCAGATGATCGCCGATCGAGTGGTCGTCGTCATTCGACCAGGCAATCGGATTGGTGCCATAGAAAATCATCGCGTTTCCCTCAATTCGCAAGGCTCTGCCGTGCGGCATGGCCCAGATATTCGGCATAGGCCCGTTTCAGCTTCTCGCTGCCGGCCACCTCCGGCACGGCGACATCCCACCAATGGCCCGCCGCTTCCAGACCGTCGCCCGGCCCCGGCGCAGCGGTGGTGTCGATCACGATCACGGTCGGGATGTCGCGGGTTCGCGCCGCCGCGATCTGCGCCTCCAGATCGGGGATGCCCGTTGCCTTCACCGCATGAGCGCCCATGCTGGCGGCATGTGCAACAAAGTCGATCTGCGGCTGCGCCTCGACATTGCAGTGCTTGTAGAGATTGTTGAACTCTTCCCCGCCGCAGCCCTGTTGCAGCCGGTTGATACAGCCATAACCGCGATTGTCGGTCAGGATCACGGTAAAGGGGATGCGCCGCATCACCGCCGTCGCCAGTTCGGAATTCGCCATCATGTAACTGCCATCGCCCACGAAGCACAGAACCTCGCGGTCCGGCTGCGCCAGCTTCAGCCCCATCGCGCCCGCGATCTCGTAGCCCATGCAGCTATAGCCATATTCCATATGATAGCCGCCCTGTGCGGGCTGCCACAGCAGCTTTAAGGCGCCCGGCATGGTGCCCGCTGCACACATGGCGATACTGGCCGGGGTCGAGGCCCGCTGCACCGCCCCGATCACCTGCGCATCCGTCGGCAACTCGTTCTCCCCGGCAGGCGCCGCGCAATGCGCATCCACCGCCGCCAGCCATTCGGCGCGCGCCTGCGGATCGGCGGCATCGGCCCGGTAATCGCCCAGCTCTGCCGTCAGCTTCTCCAGCGCCACTTTCGCATCGGCGACAAGGCTCACCGCGCCATGCTTGGCGGCATCATGAGGCTGCACATTGATGCCGATCAGCTTCGCCTCCCCAAACAGGGTCCGCGATCCGGTGGTGAAATCCTGCAACCGCGTGCCGACCCCGATCACCAGATCGGCCTTCGCCGCCATCCGGTTCGCCGCCGCCGAGCCATCGACCCCCGCCGCGCCGTAATTCATCTCATGCGCCTGCGCGAGCGCTGATTTCCCCGCCTGCGTCTCGATCACGGGTATATTGTGACGCTCGGCGAACTCGGCCAGAACAGCCTCCGCCCCGGAATAGATCACCCCGCCGCCGCAGACGATCACCGGGACTTTCGCCGCCCGGATCAGCCCCGCAACCTCTTCCAACTCACGCGCATCCGGCTCGGGCCGCCGGATATGCCAGACGCGCGGCGCAAAGAACGTCTCGGGCCAGTCATAGGCCTCGGTCTGCACATCCTGGCAGAAGGACAGGCAGACCGGCCCGCAATTGGCCGGGTCGGTCATCACTCGCAGCGCGCGCGGCAACGCGGTCAGCAGATGCTCGGGCCGGGTGATGCGGTCGAAATAACGCACCACCGGGCAGAAACAATCATTCGCGCTGACGGTCCCGTCGTCAAAATCCTCCACCTGCTGCAATACCGGATCCGGCCTGCGGTTCGCAAAGACATCACCGGCGATGAACAGCACCGGCAGCCGGTTTACATGCGCCAGGGCCGCCGCAGTCACCATATTCGTCGCCCCCGGCCCGATGGAACTCGTAACCGCCATCGCCCGCCTGCGCGACTTGCCCTTGGCATAGGCAATCGCGGCATGGGCCATCGTCTGTTCGTTCTGCCCGCGCCATGTCGGCAGGGCATCGCCGATCCGGTGCAGTGCCTCACCGATCCCGGCCACATTGCCATGCCCGAAAATCGCCCAGACCCCTTCGATGAAGCGCTCACCCTCCCCGGTCATCTGTACCGAAAGCCAGCGCGTCATGGCCTGAGCCGCCGTCAGCCGAACCGTTTCCCCCATCTCAAGCCCCTTCTTCTTCATTCAAATATCCCGGGGTGAATTGGCCGCAGGCCAAGAGGGGCAGCGCCCCTGCCTTTCCTTGCCAATCTCACGCTGCCGCCCGAATACGCGCCTGATCCCAGATCCCGCAAAGCCGCCCATAGCGTTCCGCCATTCGCGCCACGGCATCCTCGTCGCCGACCCGCCCGTCAAGCCAGTCCCGCGCCACCTCGCCGAAGATCGTCCGGCCCACGGCAAAGCCCCGCACCAGATCGAACCCGGCTGCGACCTCGAAGCTGGCCGCCAGTTCGTCCTCCGGCGCGTCCAGCCCCAGCACCACGATACCGCGCGTATGCCGGTCATACTCCTCGATGGCTGTGATGGCATTCGCCCAGGCCGCGCGTGTCTTCAGCGGCTCCAGCTTCCACCAATCGGGCCAGATCCCTGCCGCGTAGAACTGCCGGATCAGCCTGGCCGTGGTCTCGTCATCCACCGGACCGACCTTGGAGGGGATGATCTCCAGCAGGAATTCCAGCCCGTTCCGCCGTGCCGCCGTGAACAGCCGTTTCACCGTAGCCTCCTGATCCGCGCGGGTCGCCGCATCGTCATCGGGATGGCAGAAACACAGAACCTTCACCACGTTTTTGCGTGCCCATTCCGATAAGCCGCCGCAATCCGGCCCCAGTTCCGGCTCCAGCGTCAGCGGCCTCGAGCCCGGCCATTCGCAGGGCCGCCCGATCCACAGCCCGGTGCCCGAGGCCGCATGGAGCGCCCGCTTCCCGATCCGGTTGTCGCAAAGGATCCCATAACCCGGTTGCCCGCCTTGCACCTGCAGCGCCGCCTTCAGGCACAATTCCTTGAAGGCTTCGCCCTTCTCGGGGGTATAACCGGCCATGTCCTCAAGCTGCATCCGGTGATCGAAGGCGAATACCCGCATGCTGGACCAGTCGCCGCTGCGATTGGTCGCCCAGTGGATCTGCTCCAGCTCGGTATCGTTGCGCAGATCGGGGCGGATCACCCCGCGCGTGAGGAAGAATTCCAGCTCGGCCAGCGAGGGATAGGCCGGCGTGCAGCCATGGCGACTGACCGCGAAGGCTCCGCAGGCATTGGCGTATTTCAGCGCGGTGGGCCAGTCCTCACCATCCAGCCAGCCCTTCAACAGACCCGAGAAGAACCCGTCCCCCGCGCCCAGCACGTTGAACACCTCGATCGGGAAGCCCGACCCGCTTTCACCATCGTCCAGACTGTCGGGGATCGTGCCCTCGAAGGCCACCGCCCCGGCCGCCCCGCGCTTGCAGACCAGCGTGGCCTCCGAGACCCCGCGCACCGCACGCAGCGCAGCCACCGTGTCGGTGGTGCCTCCGGCGATATGGAACTCTTCCTCGGTGCCGACGATCAGGTCGAAGAAATGCAGCACCGATTGCAGCTTGGCCGTCACCTCGGCGCTTTCGACAAAGCGGCTCTCGCCTTCACCATGCCCTGCCACGCCCCAGAGATTCGGGCGATAGTCGATATCCAACGCTGTCTTCGCGCCATGTTTCCGCGCCAGCTCCAGCGCCTTGAGTACCGCGCCCTCGGTGCGCTTATGGCTCAGATGCGTCCCCGTCGCCACCACGGCCCGAGCCTCACCGATGAATCCCTCGTCGATATCGTCCTCGCTCAGCGCCATGTCGGCGCAATTCTCGCGGTAGAAGATCAGCGGGAAACTGTCCTCGTCGCGGATGCCCAGCAGCACCAGCGCCGTCAGGCGCTCGGGATCACTCGCGACGCCGCGAACATCGACGCCCTCACGGACAAGCTGCTCGCGGATGAAGCGGCCCATATGCTCATCACCGACCTTGGTGATCACCGCCGATTTCAACCCGAGCCGCGCGGTCCCGCAGGCGATATTGGTCGGAGAGCCGCCGATATACTTCGCGAAACTCCCCATATCCTCCAGGCGACCGCCAACCTGCTGGCCGTAAAGGTCAACCGAACTCCGGCCGATCGTGATCACGTCAAGCGGTTTCATATGTCTTCTCCTCGATCCGCACCGGGCGGCCGTTCGACTCCGCCATGGCATGGATAATCCGTTCGATGATCAGGCCCTGTGCGAAATCCGGCCCCGCCTCAGGCCCGCCCGATATGGCGCGCAGCAGGTCGCGGGCCTCGATCACCTTCTGCTCGTTGAAACCGAAATTATGGCCCGGCGCAGGACAGAACTCCGCAAAATCGGGTTGTTGTGGCCCGGTCAGATGGCGGGTGAAGCCCTGTTCTCCCGCACGGTGAAGCCATAACTCGTTCATGTTCTCCTGATCGAAAACCAAGGTGCCTTCCGATCCGTGCACTTCCCATTGCAGGCGGCATTTGCGGCCCCGCGCCACCCGTGAGGTCGCAAAGGAGCCCTGTGCCCCCGAGGCGAAACGGATCAGGGCCAGCGCGCTGTCCTCGTTCTCGACCGCACGCGGACCTTCGGGCGAAGGGCGCTGCGGCACCGCGATCTGCGTCATCGCGGTGACCTCGGAAACCGGACCCATCAGCTCCAGCATCTGGCTGACAAGATGGCAGCCCAGATCGCCAAGCGCGCCCAGCCCCCCGGCCTCGTGAGTCATCCGCCAGGACCACGGCAGTTCCGGATCGGCGGAGTAATCCTCGTCATAGACGCCGCGGAACGCCAGGGGGCGACCGATCACGCCTTCGGAAATCATGTTCCGGGCGGCCTGAAAGGCGGGCGAGCGGAGATAGTTATAGCCCAGCAGAGTTATCTGGCCGGGATGATCGGCGGCCAGATCGGCCATCGCCAGCGCATCCGACAGCGTCAGCGCCATGGGCTTTTCCAACCAGACATGCTTGCCCGCACGCAGCGCCGCCTCGGCCATCGGGCGATGCAATCCGTTGGGCGTGGTGATCGAGACCACATCGACAGCCGGATCGGCGATTGCCGCCTGCCAGCCGGCTTCCGCGCGGGCAAAGCCGAACTGCGCGGCAAATGCCTGCGCCCGTTCCCCGGGCGCATCGCAGAGCAGTTCCAGCCGGGGATGGGCGCCGCCGAACACCGTGGCGACGTTCCGCCATGCCATGGCGTGGCATTTGCCCATGAAGCCCGTTCCGATCAGGGCCACTCCAAGCGGCTTGTCCGGCATCTGCAGCATCCCGCCCTCCTCAGACCGTTCCGCCAAGCGAACCTTCAAGCTGCGCCATTTCCTGGCCGCCTGCCATCATGTCCTGCAATTCCGAGGCGTCGATCTCGCCCTTTTTCGCGGTGCCCAGGGTCTGGCCACGGTTCAGCACCGTGAAACGGTCGCCCACCGCCAGCGCATGGCGCACGTTATGCGAGATGAAGACCACGCCGATGCCCTGGTTGCGCACCCGGTCGATGGTCGCCAGAACGTTCGAGGTCTGCCGCACCCCGAGCGCTGAGGTCGGCTCGTCCAGGATCAGCACCTTGGCGCCGAAATGGACGGCCCGCGCGATCGCGACGGTCTGGCGTTCGCCCCCCGACAGGGTACCGACGGCCTGATCGGGCGCGCGCAGGTTGATCCCCATCTTGCGCATCTCTTCCATGGTGGTCGCATTCGCCTTCTCTGTATCGAAACGCTTGAACGGCCCCCAACCCTTGGTCGGCTCCCGCCCCATGAAGAAATTGCGGGTCACGCTCATCAACGGGATCATCGCCAGATCCTGGAACACCGTGGCGATGCCGGCCTCCATCGCATCGCGGGGACTGTCGAAACTCAATTCCCTACCCTCGAAACTGATGGTTCCCTCGGTCGGCTTGTGCACGCCCGACATGGTCTTGATGAAGGTGGATTTCCCCGCGCCGTTATCGCCCAGCAGGCAATGGCATTCGCCCGCGCGGACATCGAAGGTCACGCCGTTCAGGGCGATGACATTGCCGAAATGCTTCTTGATGTTTTCCATGTGGATGATCGGATCGGACATCTCAACGCTCCCCCGTCACACGCTTGCGGATGACATTGTTGAAGATGACGGCGAGCAACAGCATCCCACCCAGGAAAACCTGGAACCAGTCCTGATCGAAATTGGTATAGGTCAGCCCGATCGTCACCATGCCGAAAATGATGGCGCCAAAGAAGGCACCGATGGCCGAACCGTATCCCCCGGTCAGCAGACAGCCACCTATGACGGCCGTGATGATCGCCTCGAATTCCTTCATAAAGCCGCGACGGGCATCGGTCGAGCCGGCGTCAATCACGGTGATCACGGCAACCAGGGCGGCAGCACAGGCGGTCAGCATGAAGAGCGAAATCTTGACGCGCTTGACCGGCACACCCGAATTCTCGGCGGCGTTGCTGTCTCCGCCTGAAGCAAAAATCCAGTTCCCGGAGGGCGTCTTCAGCAAAATATAGGTGGCCAGCAGCGCGAAACCGATAAACCACAGGATCTCGACCGGGATGCCGGGAACCTTGGGCATTCCCGAGCCGAACTTCTCGACCACTCCAAGTTCTGCCAGCCAGCGGAACAACCCGCCAAAAGCGTCTCCCGAGAAAATTGGTGTCAGAAAATCGCCTTCGACTGCGCTGCGCACACCCCGAAGCTGGGTCGAACCGCCCGAGAATAGCTTGAGGCCGACCAGCGTGGCGCCGCGCAGGATGAACAGGAAGGCCAGCGTAACGATGAAACTGGGCAAGCCGGTACGGATGACGATATAGCCATTCAGCGCCCCCATCGCGGCTGCACATGCCATGGTCAACGGGATCGCAAGGATCAGCGGCAGTTCCATATTCACCGCCAGCACACCAAAGATCAGCCCGGTGAAGGCCACCATGGAACCGATCGACAGGTCGAACTCTCCGCCGATCATCAGCATCGCCGCGGCGATCCCCAGAATCCCCAGTTGTGCCGCCGGTGTCAGGAAGTTCATGATCCCCGACAGGGTGAACATGGTACGGTCGGCGGTGATGAGAAAGAAGATTGTGACGAGAATTACCCCTCCGATCGCGCCCAGTTCGGGGCGTCTCATCAACCTGGTCGCGAACGACTCGGATTTGATCCGCTCGTCCGCCATCTGCGTGGCGTCCGTGTTCATGGCTTTGTCCCCTCATGTTTAGGATAGACACCGGGCGCGCAGCCGTCACGCGCGCCCGGCCGGTTCCATCGTCAGCGGATGCCCTGAGCGGAAAGTTCGATCACCTGCGCCGCCTTGTCCTGCGTGATCAGGTTGGGGCCGGAAGGCACATCGCCGCCCGGCATCAGCCCGTATTGAGCGTTCAGCGCCAAGAAGGTGACCGGCAGATATCCCTGCAGGAACTGCTGCTGATCGATGGCAAAGGCCGCCTTGCCATCGGCGATGGCCTCGAGGAAACCAGCAGAGAGATCGAAGCTGGCAATCAGCAGATCATCGCGTCCAAGGGCCTCAGCCGCGGCCACGGCAGGTTCCCCCACGAGACTGGCACCCAGCCCCAGAACCGTATCGACATCAGGATCGGATTCCAGAGCCGCGCGCACTTTCGATTGCACCTCGGTCGGGTCGTTTTGGGTCGGAACCACGTCGACAGGATTGCCAAAGCCTTCGGCGAAACCTTCGCAGCGCTGGTCCAGCGATACATTACCCACTTCCTGATTGACGCAGATGGCCTTGGTACCGCCCATCTCGGCCAGTTCTTGGCCCGCCGCCTTGCCGGCATCGTATTCCGACTGCCCGACATGAAGATGCGCACCCAGTTCATGCGCGACATCCGAACCGGAATTCATCGAGATCACCGGGATTCCCGCTTCCACCGCTCTCTGGATCGAGGGCCCGAGCGCGTCGGCATCAGGGATGGAGACAACCAGCCCGTCGGGTTCCTGGTTCACGGCAGCGTCGATCAGTTGGCTCATCTGGACCATGTCGAAGGTTTCAGGCGAGCGGAATTCGACATTGGCGCCGGTATCCTCTCCGGCCTTGGCAACGCCGTTCTTGACCACCGACCAGAACGGGTCATTGGCCTGACCATGAGCGACCACGACGATATCCTGCGCCCCGGCCTGCCCGGCAAGGGTCAGTCCCGCAGCGGTGGCGATTGCTTTGAACATGTGTTTCATGATTTTCCTCCCAGTTTTGGTTCCTGCCGAGGGCTCCTTCCCCCGGCCCTTCGGCGCAGCGCGCCGAATTCAACAGCCCAAGGCTCTCAGTTCCCGCACGGAACGGGCCAGAATGTCCCCAAGCATATCACGATATCCCGGTCCCTTGTCGGTGTTGAAAGGATCGGGACCCGGTGCGGCGGGCTCGAGAATGATCGGGCCGTCATAGCCGATCTCGTCCAGAGCCCTGATCTGCGCGGCAAAGTCGGTATGGCCGTCACCGATAGCCCCCCGGTTCGAATCCGCCGCGTGATAAAGACCGATATGCCTGCCGCCCCTGCGCAGGGCCACCGCCGGATCGGCCTCTTCGATATTCATGTGATAGGCGTCCGGTAAAAGCCGCAGATTGGGCGCCGAAACGGCCTCGATCAGGGCGAGCCCCTCCTCCACGCTGCGGATCTGATGACTTTCGTAACGGTTGAGAATCTCGAACACGACCGACAGCCCGGCCTTCCCGGCCATTGCACAAATGCGCTTCGTGCTGTCGATCAATAGCCTGTCCTCTTCGGCTTGATCCGATACCGGACGAATCCGCTGCACCAGCCCGTGGCAGGAAATTAGTGGCGCTCCTTCTGGCAGGTCAAGCCGCAGCGCCCATTCGATCAGGCGCTGGTAATAGGTGATCGCACTCTCCCGCGACTCGCCGTTCGGATGGCTGATATCGGCATCCGCCGGGGTGATCGAAAAGATCGTCAGGTCGTGCCCGGCGAAAATACGCCCCGCCTCTGCCGGATCGATGCCATCGACATCGCCATGCAGTTCCACCCCGTCCAGCCCTGCGCGCCGAACCCGCGCGGCGATGACCGACAGGTCCTCGCCGCCGAAAATCCATGTGCAGCAGCCCAGGAGACGCATGTCAGCCCCCTGTCATATCTGGTGTGATAGTCACGGGCGCTCCGGTCCGCGCCGAAAGAGTCGCCGCTTCGGCACAGGCGAGCGCGGCGACGCCGTCGCGCAATGTCACCGGCATCGGCGCATTGGATTTCAGCGCCTCGACAAAGGCTGACCATTCAGCCTCGTAAGCCCGCATGTAGCGCTCCAGGAAGAAATGAACCGGCTTGGCAGAAACCACGCCCTCGGCGGTACTCTTCTCGACCGTGTTTTCCAACACGTTCTTCGCGGCAAGCAGCCCTCCCGATCCCAGCAATTCGACACGCTGATCATAGCCATAGCCGGCGCGGCGCGAGTTCTTGACGACCGCGATCCGCCCATCCTCCCAGATCATGGTGACAACGGCCGTATCGACATCCCCGGCAGCCCCGATTCCGGCATCCACGAGGCAGGAGCCATGTGCCGTCACCTGCGCAGGCACGCTGCCGAAGATCCAGCAGGCCATGTCGAAATCATGGATCATCATGTCGCGGAACAATCCGCCCGAGACCTCGATATAGCTAACCGGCGGCGGCGCCGGATCGAAAGAGGTGATCGACAGAAGTTCGCCCCTGCCGATCTCGCCCCCGTCGAAAGCAGATTTCAGGGCGGCGAAATTCGGGTCGAAGCGGCGATTGAAACCGATCATCACCGGCTTGCCTGTTTTGCCGGCATTGGCCAGCGTCTTCAGGGCACGTTCCAGTGACAGGTCCACCGGCTTTTCACATAGCACCGCCTTGCCCGCTGCCGTCGCCCGCTCGATCAGGTCGGAATGGGTATCGGTCGAAGTGGCGATCAGCACTGCGTCGATGCCGTCATCTTCGATGATCTCGTCGACAGCTCTCTGTTCGGCCCCGACGAGAGCGGCCAAATTCCTGGCAGCTTCTGCGTTGGTATCGGCGATCGCCACCAAACGGCAATCCTCTCCCGCGACCATCGCTTTCGCATGAACCTGGCCAATCCGGCCCGCCCCCAGCAAGGCAATCTTCAGCATCCCGCACTCCCCCGAATCGCCTACAGAACTATGTGTTGGCGGCAGGCTGACACTTCTTGCACGCGCGTGCAAGAAAAATTTGCACGCGCGTGCATTCTGCTTTGCCCCACCGCACAGCTAGGCTAGTCTGCCATCATGACGTTACCGCCGCAGCCTCCTCGACCATCTGACGACAGCGTTACCGCCGACGATGTCGCCGCTGCAGCAGGCGTGTCACGGTGGACGGTCGCACGCGCCTTCAAGAAAGACGCCTCCATCTCGCGCAAGAGCCGCGAAAAAGTCATCGCCGCGGCAGAGCGTCTTGGCTACGCACCGGATCTGCTTGCGTCGTCACTGGCGTCGGACCGATCCAATCTGGTCGCGCTGATCACCAACGATTTCAACAATCCGCACAAGCTGGTGCTGCTGGAGCGGCTGACCCGGATTCTCTGGTCGCGGGGATGGGGGACGTTGCTGGTGCATATGTCCGATAGCGAGGATGCCTCGGCCGCATTGCTTGCGGCCAGCCAGCGTCGGGTGGATGCGGCAGTCGTCATCGGCACACGCTTCGACGACAAGATACTGGACACGGCCCTGGGCGCGCGACGCGTCAAGAAGCTGGTGGTCTTCGCCCGCTATAGCCAGAACCCGAGCACGCTGAACATTGCCTGCGACGATGTCATCGCCATGCGGCAGATCGCCGATCACCTGCTTGAGGCCGGATATCGCCGCCCGGCCTTCGTCGCAGGGCCGGACACGCAATCGGCCAAGCTGCACCGCAAGACCGCCTTTGGCGAATATTGGGCCAGACAGACCGGGAACAACGCTCCGGTAATCCATGTGGCGGAATATGATTTCGGTGCGGCGATCCAAGGTGTGACGGAACTGCTTGGTGGTTCCGCCCCTGAAACCAGGCCGGATGTACTGGTCTGCGAAAACGACATCATCGCCATCGGCGCGATGGACGCAGTCCGCTACCGGCTTGGGCTGCGGGTACCCGAGGATATCGCAATCACGGGTTTCGACGACATTCCGCTATCTGCCTCGCCCGCATATCTGCTGACGACCTACCGACAGCCGATCACCGGCATGACCGAGAAACTTCTCGACATGCTGGAGGGAAAGCTGAATGAAGACGTCTTCATGCCCGGCAAGTTCATCCTGCGAGACAGCAGTTAAGAGCGCAGCAGCACCACCCCGCATACTGCGGAACTCCGCCCGACAGGGTTGTCATTGCCAGCTTTCGAGGCCATGCAGTCCTCACAATCGCCGGATCGCGGTCATTGCCCAGGGGTTCCGCATCAGGCTACGCATTGCGATAACGGAGACGACCAGATGCCCGCACAGAAGATCCTTTCCATCGGCGAAGCCATGGTCGAATTGTCGCAGGCCGATACCGAGGGGCTCTGGCAGGTGGGAATCGCGGGCGATACGCTCAACACCGCCTGGTATCTGCGCCGCCTGCTGCCCAAAGACTGGCATGTGGGCTATTTCACGCGGGTCGGTTCCGGTGAATTCTCGCAGAAGATGGTCGACTTCCTGACCGCCGAAGGGATCGACGCAACCCATGTCGGCCGCGATTCACGACGGGAAATCGGCCTCTATGCGATTTCGCTGAAAGACGGAGAGCGCAGCTTCAGTTATTGGCGCGACAATTCCGCTGCGAAAGGCCTGGCTGACGATCCGACTGTGCTGGCAGAGGCTTTGGCGGATGTCCGCATCGCCTATCTGTCGGGGATCACGCTGGCAATCCTGCCCGACGAGGCCCGAACTGCCCTGCTGCAAGCCCTGCGGGAAGCGCGTGCGAAGGGAACGAAAATCGTGTTCGACCCAAACCTTCGGCCAAAGCTGTGGCCGGACACGACCACCATGTGCGATCGTATCGAGGCCGCCGCCACGATATCCGACCTGATCCTGCCCAGCTTTGATGACGAGCGGGAATATTTCGGCGATTCCGATCCAAAGGCGACCGTGTCCCGCTATCTGAAACGCGGAGCCGGTCAGGTGATCGTCAAGGCCGGCGGCGATGCGATCCGCTTTGGGGGCAGCGAAGGCGAAGGCGTTCTCGATGATCTGGAGCGTGAAACACCGGTAGACACGACCTCGGCCGGCGACAGCTTCAATGCCGGCTATCTTGCCGCGAAACTGCAAGACGCCGATATCAAGGCCGCGATCCGGGCCGGGCACGCATTGAGCCGTCAGGTAATCCGCCATCGCGGTGCGCTGGTTCGAGAAGCGGTCGAGGCGGTTCGGGCAGAGAGTTAAATCGCTCGGGTATTTGCAAGCAGCGGTACATGGGCTATGGCCAGCCGCGACCTGCTTTGCAGAGGTGGTGCGATGATCATTCACAGTTCGGATTCCAATGCCTTGCCATTGGCCGTCGATATCCTGTCCCGGCATGAGCTGGTCGCATTGCCGACCGAGACGGTATACGGGCTTGCAGGTCTATCGACCTCGCCCGAAGCGATTGCGAGGATCTACTCCACCAAGAACAGGCCCCAGAGCAACCCGCTGATATCGCATGTCGCGGATATTGCCATGGCAGAGCGCTATGCCGAGTTCGACCCCGTTTCACTACGTCTGGCCGAAGCCTTTTGGCCCGGACCGCTGACATTGATCCTGCCGTTGCGTGCAGGCGAAGGTATCGACCGAAATTCGACTGCGGGGCAGGACTCGGCAGCAATTCGCGCGCCTGTCGGGTTCGCGCATGACGTCATTGCACAACTCGGAAAGCCGATTGCCGCCCCGAGCGCGAACACATCGGGACGGATCAGCCCCACCACCGCCCAGCATGTCGCTGATGATCTGGGCGAACGGATACCGCTGATCGTGGATGGAGGCCCGACCACGTTAGGTGTCGAATCGACCGTGATACGTGTAACTGACGCGGGCGTGGCCATCCTCCGCCCCGGCGCGTTGAGCGCCGATCTTCTGGCCGAGGTGGCGGATGCACCGCTGACCGGAATCACGCCCGGTGCAGAGAAGCTGTCGCCGGGCATGATGAACTCGCATTACGCGCCACGCGCCAGGATGCGCCTGAACGCGGAGCAGATCGAACCCGGCGAAGCGGTGCTGGGTTTCGGATCGGCCCTGATCCCGGGGATCGATGCGGCAACCGAGGTATTCAACCTCAGCCCCTCCGGCGATCTGGACGAGGCCGCGCGGAGCCTGTTCGACCTGATGCACAAGGCCGATGCGACCGGAGCAGACAGCATTGCAGTCGCCCCCATCCCGAAGCGAGGGCTGGGGCTTGCCATCAATGACAGGCTGCAGCGCGCTGCGGCACCCCGCAGCTGACCGGACAAGGCCGGTCAGCGAACAGGCTTCAATCTACGCACCGCTCAGCACCTCGTCACAGCGGGCACAAACTCCCGGATGGGAATGGCTACCGACATCGGGCAGGATCTTCCAGCAACGCTGGCATTTCTCGCCCTCCGCCAGTTCGAAGACCGCGCCGATACCGGGAATCTCGGCCATGCGGAATGCCTCGTTCGGGGCCGGGTCGGCGGTCAGCGACAGGTCCGACACAATGCACATATCCGCGAAATTCACCGATCTCAGCGCGGTGAGCGCCTCTTGATCCTCGACATGGACAACCGGCGCTGCCTCCAGACTGGCACCGATGGTCTTGTCGCTGCGCTTGATCTCCAGCGCAGCCGTGACGACCCGACGAGCCCGGCGCACCTGGTCCCATTTC
Organism: Paracoccus saliphilus; assembly: GCF_028553805.1. Classification (NCBI taxonomy): domain Bacteria; kingdom Pseudomonadati; phylum Pseudomonadota; class Alphaproteobacteria; order Rhodobacterales; family Paracoccaceae; genus Paracoccus; species Paracoccus saliphilus. Next base: position 3,626,792 of record NZ_CP067140.1, read on the forward strand.
GCGGCAAGCGGCTCGTTCAGCCAATCCGCGGGAGTCGTCGGGAAATCATGCAGATGCACGCTATCTTCCTCGGACGGGAAGCGCGACAGCCAGACATCCTCCATCGTGAAGGGCAGGATCGGCGCGAGCCATGTCACCAGCCGATGGAACAGGATGTCCAGCACCGTCCGTGCGGCACGGCGGCGGGTGCTGCCGGGCGCATCGCAATAAAGCGCATCCTTGCGGATATCGAAATAGAAGGATGACAGGTCGATGGTGCAGAACTGGAACAGCTTCTGGAACACGCCCTGGAAGTCATAGGCGTCGTAGCCCTTGCGCACCGCGTGATCCAGTTGCGCCAGGCGATGCAGCACCCATTGCTCCAGTTCGGGCATCTCGGAAGGGTCCAGCTTTTCGGCATCCGAGAAACCGGCCAGGTTGCCCAGCATGAAGCGTAGCGTGTTGCGCAGGCGGCGATAGCTGTCGGCGGTGCCTTTCAGGATCTCGGGACCGATACGGCTGTCGACGGTATAATCCACCTGCGCCACCCAAAGCCGCAGGATATCCGCGCCATATTGCTTGACGACCTCGGCTGGAACGATGGTATTGCCAAGCGATTTGGACATCTTCATGCCCTTGGCATCCAGCGTGAAGCCATGCGTCAGCACGCCGCGATAGGGCGCGCGCCCCCTGGTGGCGCTGGCCTGCAAGAGCGAGGACTGGAACCAGCCGCGATGCTGGTCGGTACCCTCCAGATACAGATCGGCAATTCCGTCGGGCGAACCATCGGCGCGGTCGCGGATCACGAAAGAATGGGTCGAGCCGGAATCGAACCACACGTCGAGAACATCTGTGACCTGATCGTATTCCTCGGGGTTCACGACTCCGTCCAGCACCTGCGCCTTGAAGCCCTCGCGATACCAGACATCCGCGCCCTCGGCCTCGAAGGCGGCGATGATGCGGTCGTTGACGCGCTGATCGCGCAGCAGGAAATCCGGGTCAGTGGGCTTGGCACCCTTCCTGACGAAACAGGTCAGCGGCACGCCCCATGCCCGCTGCCGCGAAAGCACCCAGTCGGGCCGGTTCGCGACCATCGAATGAATCCGGTTGCGCCCGGTCTGCGGCGTCCAGCGCACCAGCTTGTCGATCGAGGTCAGCGCACGTGCGCGGATCGTGTCGCCATATTCGCCCATGCCATCGTCCAGCGGTTTGTCGATCGCCGCGAACCATTGCGCAGTATTGCGGTAGATCAATGGCGCCTTCGAGCGCCAGCTATGCGGATAGGAATGCTTGATCTTGCCCTTGGCAAGAAGCGCCCCGGCATAGGCCAGCTGCTTGATGACGCTGACATTGGCAGGGCCGTCCTTGCCATCCGCGGCGACGATCTCCTGCCCGCCGAAAATCGGCAGATCGGCGCGATAGCTGCCATCCGGCTCGACATTATAGGTCATCGGCAGGCCGTGCTTCAGGCCAAGCTGATAGTCATCATCGCCGTGACTAGGTGCGGTATGGACGAAACCTGTCCCAGCCTCGTCGGTGACATGATCGCCGGGCAGCATCGGGACATCGTAATCCCATTCGCCTTCCGCACCCTCGACGCTGCGGAACGGATGAGCGAGGGTCAGGCCATCAAGTTCGTCCGCCGACACGTCGCGCAGGCGCTTATGGCTTTCCACCTTTGCCGCGGTCATCACGCTCTCGGCCAGGGCATCGGCGAGGATCAGCTTTTCGCCCGGCCTTGCGGTCGAATTTTCGGCAACCTCACCGATCTCGTAAAGCCCATAGGTGATGTCGGGATGATAGGCGACTGCCCGGTTCTGCGGGATGGTCCATGGCGTCGTGGTCCAGATTACGACCGACGCGCCGCCAACCCATCGAATATCTTCGTATACGACACCGTTCTTATTGGCCTCTCCAACCGGCCTTTGAATCGGGAACCGCACCCAGATCGTGTGGCTGGTATGGTCATGATACTCGACCTCGGCCTCGGCCAACGCGGTCTTTTCGACCGGCGACCACATCACCGGCTTGGATCCCTGATAGAGCGAGCCGTTCATCAAGAGCTTCATGAACTCGGCCGCGATCACCGCCTCGGCATGATAGTTCATGGTCAGGTAGGGATCGTCCCATTTGCCGGTCACGCCAAGACGCTTGAACTCCTCGCGCTGCACGTCGATCCATTCATCGGCGAAACGGCGGCATTCCTGCCGGAACTCGACCATGTCGACCGCGTCCTTGTCCAATCCCTTGGCGCGGTATTGCTCTTCGATCTTCCATTCGATCGGCAGGCCGTGGCAATCCCATCCTGGCACATAGCGCGAATCGCGGCCCATCATCTGCTGCGACCGGACGATGAAATCCTTCAGCACCTTGTTCAGTGCGTGCCCGATATGCAGATGCCCGTTCGCGTAAGGGGGGCCGTCATGCAGGATGAAGGGCGCACGTTCCCCTGTCCGCTCCCGCAGGCGGTCATAGATGCCGATACGCTCCCACCGGGCCAACCAGTCCGGCTCGCGTGCAGGCAGACCGGCGCGCATGGGAAACTCGGTTTGCGGCAGAAAAACAGTGTCGCGGTAGTCGGGCGCATCGGCTCGGGGTGTATCGGCGCTCATCGTGACGTTCCTTGCTCGGGCATTCGGGGATGAAGTAAGTTGGACAACAGCTAACCCGGCGGCGCGAGACCTCACACCACCGGGCAGCTAATTCGTGATCCGAACACCGGAAATTCCATGCCGCCTTCTATAGAAAGGCCGCGAACAGGCTGCAAGCGCACAACTTGTCCTGCTGCCCGAACTTCAAGCACCATTCCGCACGGATCATGCATTTTCGAACTTTCACAGCAGTTGTCACATTTCGTTACCAAAGTGAGCTTTTACTGCTGGCAGGCATGAATTAACGACATGGTAGAAGCGTCCTTTTGCTGCAGCCATGCATGGATTAGTGTCCCAGCAAGGACAAGGGATTTGGAAATGGTAGAATTAAATAGTCCGAAAGTAGCGTCAAAACGGGCCAAAGCGGCGCCAAAGCAGGCCAAAGCAGTGTCAAAGCAGGCTGAGGCAGCACCCAAACCGGCCAAGGCAGAGAAGAAGGCCAAGACGAAAGCCGCGAATCTCCTGATCGTTGCCCAGGGGGGACGCTTGCAGTTCGAGGCACTGATCTTTGCCGCCAGCCTGCGCCATTCGTCACCGGACTACCCGGGGCGGCTGATTATTGCCGAGCCGCAGCCGGAAGGGGCGTGGGCGGGTCATGACACCCTGATCGCGCCCGAAACCCGCGAAGTGCTGGAATGGCTGGGCGCAGAGATTCGTCCATTCACCGCCCAGCATTTCGGAGCGCATTATCCATATGGCAACAAGATCGAGGCGCTGCAGGCTCTGCCCCCGAAAGAACCGTTCATCTTTTTCGATACCGATACGCTGATCACCGGCCCATTGGACAGCATCAAATTCGACTTCAAGCGCCCTTCCGCATCGATGCGGCGCGAAGGAACCTGGCCAATTCCGCCGCTTTACGGCCCAGGATACAGCACCATCTGGGAATCCCTCTACGACCGGTTCGGCCTGGACTTTGCGGGCACGTTGGACCCGAGCCAACCGGATGAGCATTGGGAGCGTTACCTGTATTTCAACGCCGGTTGGTTTTTCGGAGCCGACCCGGAGGAATTCGGCCGCCGTTTCCTGGACTGGGCAATCGCCGTGCGCGACGACCCGCAAGAGGAACTGGCGTGCCAGAGCCTCGATCCCTGGCTGGACCAGATCATCCTGCCGTTGGTCATTCATTCATTTGGCGGCGGCCGACCGGGGCCGGAATTGGCCGGGCTCGATGGTGAAATCACATGTCACTACCGCAACCTGCCGCTGCTATACGCACGCGAATCCGACAAGGTGGTCGAGACGCTGGAGACCACCATCGCGCATAACAAGGTCAAGAAGCGGCTGAAGGAATGGGACGCAGCCCGCAAACTGATCTATCAGGGCAAGGGTCGCGACAAGGTCCGCGTGATGTTTGACCGCGATGCCTTGCCCTCGAAAGAGCAGATGATTCGCAACCCGCTGAAGAAATCTGGGTGGTGGCTGCTCTGATCGGATCACAGCAGGCAGTCGTAAGCTGAAATCATCGCCCAGAACAAGTTTACCGGCCGGACTATTCGGCCTTACCATGAAGGGGACGGCGGCGGCGGATTCATTCTGTCCAGCCCCCCTTCATGCTTTACTTTACGAGCCTTGACCCTTAGAGACCCCTCTTTGGCTCCGCGATTCTGCGGTGATGGGCACAGGCTTTGCCGTCATCAGGGATAGGCGCCGTTGACCGGGTGCAGGGCGCCCCCTTTTTCTGGCGATTAAATGATACGTAACGACATTGCTGGGCCATTGGCCGCGGCGCTGGCAGCCAAAGGTTATGCCAGCCTCACCCCTGTTCAGGACGCCGTACTGTCACCGGATGCTTCCGGGCGCGACATGCTGGTTTCGGCACAGACAGGCTCGGGCAAGACGGTGGCTTTCGGACTTGCCATGGCTCCGGACATCCTGTCCGCGGCTGACAATTTGAAAACTGCCGAAAGGCCTCTGGCGCTGGCGATTGCGCCAACACGGGAACTGGCGCTGCAGGTCGCGCGCGAACTGGCCTGGCTGTACGCAGAAGCCGGCGCGCATATTGCCACCTGCGTTGGAGGCATGGATTTCCGTAACGAACACAGGGCGTTGAAACGCGGTGCGCATATCGTCGTCGGCACGCCGGGCCGCCTGCGCGATCATATCGAACGCGGAAGCCTCGATCTGTCCGGCCTGCAAGCCGCCGTGCTGGACGAGGCAGACGAAATGCTGGACCTGGGCTTTCGCGAAGATCTGGAATTCATTCTTCAGGCCGCCCCGATTGAGCGTCGCACCCTCATGTTTTCAGCCACGGTCCCCCCGGCAATCGAGAAACTGGCGAAGGATTTCCAGAAGGACTCGCTGAGAATCGTCACGGCGGGCGAAGCACGTCAGCATGGTGATATCGAATACCGCGCCCTGAACGTGGCTCCCCGTGATCGCGAACCGGCAATCTTCAATTTGCTGCGCTTGTACGAGGCGCAGACAGCAATTGTCTTTTGCAAGACCCGTGCCAATGTGAACCATCTTCTTGCACGGATGGCCAATCGCGGCTTCAAGGCCGTCGCTCTTTCCGGAGAGTTGAGTCAACAAGAACGCAGCCACGCATTGCTTGCACTGCGTGACGGCCGAGCGCGGGTTTGCGTTGCGACCGATGTGGCTGCGCGTGGCATCGATTTACCGGGGCTGGAGCTAGTGATTCATGCCGATCTGCCGACCAACGCAGATACACTTCTACATCGCTCCGGCCGCACCGGCCGGGCCGGAGCCAAAGGGGTCTCCGCGCTCATCGTGCCGCCTGCCGATCAAAAGAAGGCACAACGCCTGCTGAAAACCGCGCGTCTCGAAGCAACCTGGGCGCCGGCACCGTCGGCGGATGAAGTCCGAGCCAGAGACGACGCAAGGGTTCTGGATCACCCGGCGCTGCAAGAAACCCCTAGTGACGAGGCAGAGTTTGCTACGGCCCTGCTGGATCGATTCGGTGCTGAACGGCTCGCTTCGGCCTTCATCCGACTGTGGCGCGAGGGCCGTCCGGTGCCTGAGGAGCTGACCGTATTGCGAGATCGCAATCCTGCACCCACCGCTCCGCGTGAGCGTGGAGATTTCGGAGATGCCGCGTGGTTCTCGTTGTCGGTCGGCTATACCGGTCGTGCCGAAGCACGCTGGCTTCTGCCCAAGATCTGCGAGGCCGGTGGCATCACTCGTGATGCTATCGGCGCGATCCGCGTGCGTGAAAATGAAACCTATGTCCAAATCGCGACCGAGATGGCCCCGCGCTTTGGCGATCAGCTTGAATTGGAAGCCGGGCTCACGATGCTGCGCCTGCCCGGCCAGCCCAGCCTTGAACGCACGGCTCCTGACACGCAGGGCAAGACCCCGCAAAATTCGCCGGCAGAAGTGGAGGGCGATAAGGCACGTCCCCGAAAAGCACGTTGGTCCGCGAGCGCCCGCAAGAATCATAATGCAGCAAAACCAGCCGCCACACCCCCAAAAGGCAAGACATCAAAGGCAGCACATGGCAAAGCGCGTTGGGCCAAACCCGCATCGAAGCGAAAGACAGTCGGCAAAGAAATCGGGCGCAAACGCTAGATCGCGACAACCCGGGCCAAAAACGCCCTGATCGAACCGGTCAAGCTAAACCGCGATGGTGCCGTGGCGCTTTCGCGGCATTCGGCCCAACAACAACCGCATGATATATGGACATGCCAGCCGCGTTTCTCTGCTAGGAAATGCGATTCAAATCAGCAGGAAACCAAGCAGCAATGCACCCGCAAGCACGACAATGCCTGTCTTGACCGGCGGGAAGGTTTTTACGATACCCAGGCTGTCTCGCAGCCTGGGAGCCGAGTGATCTTCAGCATAGGAACGGCGGTGAGCCGCAGAAATGGTTGGCCTGCGGGCATCCTCGGGCAAACCATGTGTAGCTGTTGTGTCCATGTATCTGCTGCGTACCAACGCGCACCTCCCATTCGCTTGTTAATTGAAAAACTGTCCGTGATCAGAGTGTCAGATCAGCTCGACAGGCGGTTAACCGCTACTGCCCGACACGGCCCATTGTTTGACGAGAGCGTGATCGAGTATAAGTTCCCGGCGGACGAACACGGATTCTACAAGTGTTCGATTGCATCCTTCATAGCACCGAAGTGAAGGCTCGGTGGTCAGGGTGTGGCACCACCCTGACCACCATTTACCCGTCTTCACTCATTCGGCTTTAGACACAGCTTCGCGGGCTCCCATCACCAAGGGCTTCCCATTCATTCTGTGGCGCATCGCCAGCTTGCGAGCCTTGCGTCCCGAAGGCAGTTCACGTGCCGAAATCGAGGTAAACCCTTCACTCCTGAATTCCGGGAAAAGCGCGAAAATCTCTTCACGTGCAGCTATACCCACGGATTTCAACGCCTGAGGACCAGGATAGAGCGACTCTGTCTCGGCGCCGTTCGAATACACCACTTCATGCTGATCGAAGAGGAAATGGAAATACTCGACCTCAGCGAGGTCCTCGGCAACATCTATCCCGTTCAGCTGGCAAAGCTGCTTGGCAGGCACCAGGATTTCCATCGCCCCGAACATACGCTGTGCGATCCTTGAACGGACCAGAACGCGGTGCTGCGGTGAAACCAGCAAATCCTCAGACGGGGTATTTTCGCCAAGCGCCCCGACCTTGATACGGATTGGACGGAGATTGTGGCTCGCCGCAAGAGTTTTTGCGCAAAGCTTCGTCGAGCCAATCCAGCGGATTTTCTTGATGCCGTTGTCTCGCGTCATCACGCGATCGCCAGCATGCAGTTCTTCAATCGGACGCATCCCGCTTTCGGTCTCGATCAGTGTGCCTCGGACGAAGCAGACGACCAGCGTACCAGCGGGATCATACTCAAGAGTCGTGACCGCAGTATCCAGCACCCATTGCCCCGTGTCACCAACGGCATTCAGAATCGGGCCTATTCCTGGAATATCGTTCAGCCACGCGTCCAGCTCCGACAAATCCCCCTCGAAAGTAACAGGCGGGAGGCCAAGCAACGACACGGTCGCTGTAATCCCTATCCGTGCGTCATTCACCGGATCTTCGGAAATCATGTAAAATGATCCGTCAGATGCTTCGTAAAGTTCCCCTTCCACCGGGTTAAGCTGAACTTCAAGCCCTCCCACCAAAGGAACACTGATGGATGGCGATGTGGTACTCAGAGTCAGATCACCGCGATAGATCCCATCGAGCGTTGCGCCTTCTTCTGTCTCCACGCCGAGAGGTTCACCATTCTCCAGCGTATCGTCGCCTCCAGCCTTGTCATAGGAAGCGATCGTTTCGGCTGGCCCGAATGCATTGAGAAGAGACAATTCATTAGTGTCGATGACACCAGTATCCACGTCAATCGAAATACCCGGGTCAATCCCCGATATGTAAGTCATAATTGCATCCTTGTCGTTAGCACCGATGTACGCCTCCGGGAAAGAAGGCTGGGTACAGGAGCAGGCGCGCAGGGTGGCACCCCTACGCAAGCTAACGTTGCGGAAACAGGAAATCGGTAAGCGTCGCAATCAGCCCGGAAGCAATTGCATAAGATGTCAGTTTTGCTGATTATTCAACAAAAAAAAATAAAGGAAGCATAAAAATCACTCGTACCGCCGAAAAGCACCAATCACGCCGGCTTTAAAAATTGAAGACAATATACATTTCTCAAGAGAACTAGTTTTTCTAGTATACACAGATAGGCGCTAACCGGCGTTGTTGCACAATCGAAGAACGTTGCGCATTAGTTGCCCTGCGTCGAAAGATCTTGCATTAATGTGACGCAAAAAATAACCGGTGAATGGGGGTCCTACGCAAGAACCTTCGTTTGTGCAACAACGCCCATGCAAAGGCTCGACAAGTGCTGCATTAACCGCAAATGCCGGAGCTACCGCCGATAATACGAGAGCTGATTTCATGAAGAGCCCTATTTGAGCCTTCATGTCCTGATCGAGCTTCGGCGAGTCAGATGCAAAGTCTGACTTTCGACGTGAACAGGTTGTCTTGCGTGCCACCCCAGTCGAGCGCCCATTCCCTCGCAGGCGATCCATTCGTCTGGATCGCCTGCGAGGTCAGCATTCTCGCAATGAATGGCGAGAGCTATCGGCTGGCGCAAAGCCGCGCCCGAAAGGTCCGCCGAAACTCCTTCAATTGTCGCTATGCGCGAAGCGCGGCGGGGGCAGGCAGCCCCCGGCCATCGCGGGACACAATCCGCCCCATACCCTATCGCCGCGACCGGCCCTCTGTATCCACCTGGACCACAACCGACAGGCCGGGGGCAAGATATTCCGACATCTCCTGCCCCGGATCGATCGAGATACGGACCGGCAGGCGCTGCGCGATCTTGGTGAAATTGCCGGTGGCGTTCGCACCCGCCATCAGACTGTATTCCGAGGCGGTGGCCGGGGAAAACGCCTCGACCTTGCCGGTAAAGGCACGGCCCTGCAGTGCATCGACGGTGAAGCGCACGGTTTCGCCCACGCGCATCCCGTGCAACCCGGTCTCCTTGAAATTCGCCACGATCCAGACATCCGTGCCGATATGCGAGACCAGCGCGCTGCCCGGCGTCACATATTGCCCCTCGCGAACCGAGACCTGGCCCAGCCTGCCATCGGCAGGGGCGCGGATCACGGTATTGTCCAGATCGATCCGCGCCAGTTCGACCGCCGCCTCGGCGCTGGCGATATCGGCCTTTTGCGCCGACAGCGCGACCCTGGCCGAATTGACCGCCTCGCGCTGAACATCCAGCTGCGCCTCGGCCTGCGTCACCGAGGCCCGCGCCTGTTGCAGCGCCAGTTCGGACTGGTCAGCCGAGGATTGCGAGGCGACGCCGCGTGTCCGCAATTCACGCGCGCGGTCCCAGCTTGTCTGCGCCGTCTCCAGCGCCGATTTCGCCGAGGCCAGCCCCGCCTCGTTCGCCCGCAATGTCGCTTGGGCCGAGGCCACCTTCTGCTGGCCGACCTGTAGCGCGGCCCTGGCGGCGGCAAGCTGCGCCTCTGCCTGGGCCAGTTTCTGGCGATAGATCCGGTCGTCGATCCGGGCGATCACATCGCCCTTCCCGACCGTCATGAAATCGCTGGCCGCAACCTCACTGACATAGCCCGAAAGCTGCGGCGCGATGGTGGTGACCTTGCCGCGGATATAGGCGTTCTCGGTTGTCGGCTCTGCCGGGTGGAAGGGCGGTAGGTGCCAGGCGAAGAGCAGCAGCAGAACCCCGGCAATGCCGATGACAAGAGCGATGGCGGTGGGCAGGATATGTGATCTGGTCATGATGCGGATTCCGTCTCGGATGTGGCGTCCCGCCCTGATGCGAGACGCGCGGCCAGCCAGTCGCGGAACACATGCAGCAGCAGGGCGCTCGCGGTGAAACCGGCAATGAGGAAAATCAGGAAATAGGCGTCGTTATAGGCCAGCACATAGGACTGGCGGCTGGCCTCTTGCGCCAGCGACGACATAGCCTGCGCCTTGCGCGCGGCGGCATCGGGGATCTGCGCGGCCAACATGGCGGCGCGGGCGGCGATGGCCGAGGCGGTCTGGCTGTCGGTCAGCGTCAGCTGCTCTGACAATGCCTGCAGATGCGCGGCCTGGCGGTGGTTGATGAAGCTGGTGAACAGGCCCGAGCCCAGCACCCCGCCAAGGCTCTGGGTCGAGATGAAGACGATCACGAAGGACAGCAGGTATTGCGGCCCCCGCGCCAGCGCCTTGATCAGCCCGGCCATCATCGCCGGCGGCAGGAACAGCATCCCCGCAAAACCGATCATCGCCTGGCTGAGCAGCATCTGCCCAGGCCTTGTATCCACGGTGGACTGGCTGTCCATGAAGGCGCCGGCCATGATCAGGATCAGGGCGACCAGGTGAAACCATTTCTCGCGCCCCGGCTTGATCCAGGCGATGCAGGCCAGCCCGCCCATCAGGCTGGCAATCACGATGATCGAGAATAGCGTGACCATCTGCGAGGGCGCCACCCCGAGAGCCGAGAACATCCTGGGCGCGCCGCTGCTCTGTTCCGACAGGATCAGCCGGAACAGGAACAGCGTCGCGGTCAGGTGCAGCATGGCGGGGCTGGTCAGCCAGCGTATATCGATGATCGGCGCCTTGCGGTTCAGCTCGATCATCACCACTCCGGTCAGGGCGGCGACCGAGGCCGCCAGCAGCCAGCCGATCCAGGGCTGCTCGACCCAGTAATGGATCGGCCCCATGACGAAACCGATGATCAGCCCGCCGAAGCCGCAGGCGATCAGCAGGAAGCTGACGAAATCCAGCGGCTGTATGACCTTCATGCGCGGCATCGGGCGTAGCGGCAGCAGGTAGACCAGCGTCAGTGACAGCATCGCCATGCCAAGCGCAGTCAGGTGTAGCCATGTCAGTCCACCATCACCAATCAGCGCCGGCGACACGACCCGCGCCAGCGATGGCCCCGACATAATCACCGCCATGGCCAGCGGCAGGCCGAGCCGCATCTTCCATTGCTGGGAAAGCGGTTCCAGCATGTAAAGGAAAGCCAGCGTCGACAGCGACGCGGCCGCCGCGCCCGACAGCAGCTGCACCACCACCGCCGAGCGGAAATCACTGATCCAGACCGAGGCGAAGGCCACCGCGACATAGATCACGATGCCGATCTCGGCAAAGCGGCGCAGCCCGAACTGCGTGCGGATCTTGATGAGCATGACCGGCAGGGCGGCGCGGGGGATCATGTAGACCGCCATCAGCCAGCTTGCCTGGCTGGTGGTGATGCCCAGATCCCCGGCGATTTGCGGGATATTGCTCGAGACGAACCCCTGCCCCAGCCCCTGCGACAGCGCCAGCATCACCGAGGCGCCCATATAGGCAAGCGCGCGCGGCACCGGCAGCGGCGGATGCTGTGGTGGCCCGGCTGGCGGGGCGTCTGGCGCGGGCTGTTGCGGGGCGTCGCTCATGTCCGCCCCAATTTCGCGATATTCCCCGCGATCCTGTCCAGCACATCGCGGGTGCGCGCCAGATCCTCCGGGGCGATCCCTTCCAGCACATCCGAACGCAGCTTGCGGCTGAACTCGGTGACCTGGCTGGCGCGGCCCTGCTCGGTCAGGAAGATCGCGTTCTTGCGGGCATCGCCGTCGATCGGGCGGCGGATAACGAAACCCCCAACCTCCAGCGCGTCGATCTGGCGTTTCAGTGTCGGCGCCTCGATATCCAGCGCGCAGGCCAGTTCGGTCTGTGTGACGCCTTCCTTCCGGGTCAACTCGCTGATCACCCGCGCCCGGGACATGGTGAGGCCCATGTCGCGCGCGCAGTCGTCGTAATGGCGCCGCAAGGTCCGCATGACCTGCAGAAGAGAGTCGATGATGGCGGTGTCGGTGGGCATGATGTTGATGCTTAGCGTGCTAATTACAGTGGAATGTTAGCCAGCTAATGAACTTCGCTGCCGGATTCAAGGGCCAGTGTCGCGTTGCAATTATTCTTACTGAGTCACAAAGAGTGGGGTCTGGGGGATTCGCTTGTCGATTTGTTGTGATAGGCTGCTGACTCACTGCAATGGATGAGCGGCATGGAGAGTACGGACGGCAGGGCTGCCAGCGCGTTTGACGGGTATGTGGAAGCGTTGATCGAAGTCATCGGACATGCGGATCGCGCGGTACCCCTTCGGGACTATTGCACAGGTTTGATGATGCCTGTGGCACGCAAAAGCGTGAAGCCGCTGGCGGCGGTGACGGCGCCGACGCGTGTTTCTGCCAAGCATCAGTCACTTTTGTATTTCGTGGGGCAAGCGCCCTGGTCTGACGAAGCATTGATGGGGAGGGGTCGCGATTGGGTTTTGCCGCACATGGTCGAGCGCGGCGGACCGATCACCGCCTGGATCGTTGACGACACGGGCTGTCCCAAAAAGGAGAAGCATTCTGTCGGTGTGGCCCGTCAGTATTGCGGGCAGCTTGGGAAGCAGGACAATTGTCAGGTTGCGGTCAGCCTTTCCGTTGCGAACGATGGCGCCAGCTTGCCGGTCGCCTGGCAGCTTTACCTCCCGGAGAGTTGGCTGGATGATCCCGAACGGCGCCAAAAGGCAAAGATACCGGACGAGATTGTTTTCCAGACCAAGCCGCAGATTGCGATCGATCAGATCCGCGCTGCACTCACCGCACAGACGCCAGTGGGCGTCGCCCTTGCCGATGCCGGTTACGGTGCAGATGGCAGGTTTCGCCAGGAACTGACCGATATGGGGGCTCGTTTGCTCGGTAGGCGTCCAGCCGACACTCAGCGTCTGGCGTCTGGGCGAAGGGCCGCTGCCACCCAAAACATGGAGTGGCAAAGGCCGGCCGCCCAAGCTGGTGCAGCGCAGCAAGGATCACAAGCCGTTTTCCGTCAAGGCGCTTGCAGAAGGTCTGCCGGTCGATGCGTGGAAGACCGTTACATGGCGCGAGGGGACCAATGTCGAGCTGGCGTCACGCTTTGCTGCCGTGCGACTGCGTGTCGCTTCCAGAGACTATAATCTCACCCAACCGCGAGCTGAAGAATGGCTTCTTGTCGAGTGGCCAGAAGGTGACAAGGAACCACTCAAATATTGGCTTTCGACATTGCCGGAAACGATGACATTATACGATCTCGTCGCGACCACGAAGATGCGGTGGCGGATCGAGCGAGACTATCGCGAGCTCAAGCAAGAACTGGGCCTGGGCCATTACGAAGGAAGAGGTTGGCGAGGATTTCACCATCATGCCAGCCTGTGCATTGCCGCCTATGGTTTCCTTCTCTCTGAACGGGAGACAATTCCCCCCTCAGGATTTGTCACCGCCGGGAACTGCGAGAAACCTCCCATTCCCTGCGGTTCCCGACCCGGCAAAGCCACCGATACGGCCCGAACGGCACACTGCAAACTCGATCGCGACGCCGCGTAAAATGCTCACTGTCGTACTCGCTCGCCGAGTAATGCGATGTCCATGCTGCGCTCAAGTCAATCAATCGTTTGTGACGCTGTAAGACTAGTTACCCCTTATCAAAAAAGCCTCCAATTTCCTTGTTCCGTGTCACAAGGGGCACTTTCTCAATCATTATGTAGGGCTATGGCGTAGACGTAGTAATCATCACTATCGGCCGTGGCCCGCCAGCCCCGCCGATTATGCACTATAGCGCGATATTCTGCGACATGGCTACGCAGACTCCGCAGATAGTCGCACGGGCCACATATGCGGATATTGAACATGACGTACGGGAACGACTCGACCCCATATACGTCGTTCTAAAGCCCTGGGCGACTCCTTCGAAGCGTCATTCGAACGGCAGAACGATCCCCGTTTCTCCATCTCAGCTCAGCCATTTTAGAATGGGTAATCCGGAACAGATTTCGGGAAAGCCTGCGCCGCCTCCGTGATACTTTTCGGTCCGATCCGGCCGTCCCGTTGGAGGTTCGTCTTTAGGAAGCGCCCGAGGGTCACTGCTGGGGCCGATTAATCACTCCCTTGCCGGCGCCTTGGGCTGTAGTGTCAGCCGCGATCGGCGAACTGGACGATCTCCTGCCGCAATTGGTCGACCTTCGCGCTCGCCCACTGCCGTGCGTCATCGCCGAACACGAGCCGCGATGGCACCTCGCCATGCGAAGCAAGTGCCACGATCCTCTCAGCGAGCAGCTTCGGATCGCCAGGCTGGTTGCCGTTGGCCCCGTCTACGAATGCGCGATACTGCGCGATCGCCTCGGCATAGTCTGGAATGTCGATACTGCCAAAGCGCGCCGACTTGCCGTCCATGAAGTCGGTGCGCAGCATCCCCGGCTCGACCAGGAGTGAGCGGACGCCTAACGGTGCCAACTCCTGCGCAAAGCCCTCCATCCATCCCTCGACTGCAAACTTAGAAGCCGAGTAGACCGCCCCTCCGCCGTTGGAGACCAACCCGCTAACCGAGGAGATGGTGACGATGAGGCCTGAGCGACGCTGACGCATGTGGGGGGCGACTGCGCGCATGACATTCATCGTGCCGAACAGGTTAACCTCGAACTGGCGCCGCACCGCGGCATCGGTGATGGTCTCGAAGAAACCCAGTTCGGCATAGCCCGCATTGTTGACCAGCACGTCGATTGCACCGAACCGCTCGATGGTCTCTGTGACGACCGCGTTCGGCGCTTCGGCGTCGGTGATATCGAGCGCGAGTGCGTGGAGGCGGTTGTGTTCGTGCGCAAAGGTATCGCGCACCGCGTCGGCGGATCGCGCCGTTGCCACTACCGTCTCGCCCGCATCGAGCGCCGCGCGCGCGATCTCGCATCCAAGTCCGCGGCTTGCGCCTGTCACCAACCAAACCTTGCTCATCACCTGTTCCTCGCTTCTTACGCAGTTTTAGACTAGTTAGCCTTGCTAATTTATAAGAACAATGGCCTTATTATTAATAAGCCCCAGTAGCAGGAATCATCAATGCATCCGGATCAACTCGGCGACCTCGCCGTCTTTGCGGCGATCGCCTCCGACCAAAGCTTCACGCGTGCCGCAAGGCGGCTCGGAGTCACGCAGTCGGCGTTGAGCCAGACCATGAAGCGGCTGGAGGGCCAGCTCGGCTTTCGTCTACTCTCCCGCACGACGCGCAGCGTCGCCCCGACTGCTGCCGGCGAACGCCTGCTCGCCACGCTGACGCCGGCACTGGCCGGACTGGATGACGAGATCGAAGCGTTGTCCCAGTCACGCGGGGCAGCGATCGGCACCGTCCGGATCACGACGGGCAAACACGCCGCGGACACTTTGCTGTGGCCGATGCTCCCGTCTTTCGTACGCCGCCACCCGGGCATCGAAGTGGAGGTTTGCGTCGAGGACGGGATGACTGACGTCGTGGCGGGTCGCCACGATGCGGGAATCCGGCTTGGCGAGCGATTGGAGAAGGACATGATAGCGCTGGCTGTCGGTCCTCCACTTCGCGTCGCGGTGGTGGCCGCTCCCGGCTATCTGAACGGCCATCCAGCACCGACGGAACCAGCCGACCTTACGGCGCATCGCTGTATTGCCTACCGCGACGCGCAGGGCAACCTGTCCCCCTGGTCGTTCGAGCGCGACGGCCGTGCGGTAACGGTCACGCCAGGCCGCGGGCCGGTCTTCAACGATGGCGACTTGCTGGTGGCCGCCGCCCTTGAGGGTTTCGGTGTCCTCTACATTCTGGAGGACCTGGTGGCAGCACCGATTGCCGATGGCCGTCTCACTCGCATGCTGGAGCCGTGGTGCGAGCCGTTCGCAGGCTACCACCTCTACTACCCCGATCGGCGGGGCACCACAGCATTCGAACTGTTCAAGGAGGCGCTTCGAACAAGCAGGGCCGTGTGAAGGTGTGAAATTCAAAAATGAAGTGGAGTGTTTTGCAGAGATCAGGAGTAGAGTTGAATGATCTTAGCGCAGGTGCTTTCGCTTCCTATCCCATTCCGGCCTTTCAGGAACGCTTCAGCGACCGCTGAAACCTGCTCTTCCCTTCGTTCTCGCTGTTGGCAATTTAGAGGCCGGTGAACGAACCAAAGTTGTCGGAGCGGAATGCCTCACATGTCGGTCATCAAGCTGCTTCGACCAGTTTCCACAGGCGGAAATTGTTTATGATGCATCCGAGAGCGGCCGATTATTTGGCCATCTCCGTTCGAATTCCGCCCGGTCCGCCTCCAAGCTGTAGCGCAGTAGAGCGTGCCGCAAATTTATTGGGCGCAGAAGCGGCGTTTCCCGTGCTGTTGGGAGAATAGACCCCAAGTAAGGAAGCTCAGGGCCGGGATTCGATCGGACTGTCAGACTTGTGCGACCCCGCCGTCAGCGAAGACCTCGCTACCTGTCATGAAGCTGCTTTCGTCGGAGGCAAGGAAGAGCGCCACCGCCGCAGTCTCCTCGGGGCGTCCGATACGACCGAGAGGTATCTGCGTGGCAAAGTCCTCCAGCAACGCATCCTCCTCTCCGGCTTTTGCTAGGCCCTTGAGGCCGGGCGTCTCGGTGGCGCCGGGAGAGAGCACGTTTACGCGGATCCCTGTCCCTCTCAGGTCCAGCGCCCAGCTTCGGGCAAAATTGCGGATTGCAGCTTTGGTCGCGCTGTAGACGCTGAACGCAGGCGTTCCCGTCGAGCCGGTGGTCGAACCGGTGAGGATGATGGATCCACCGGCCTGCATAAGCGGCAAAGCCTTTTGCACCGTGAACAGCGTTCCCTTGACATTGACGTCGAAGGACAAATCGAACGACGCTTCGTCGATGGTGCCAAGCGGAGCCAGCTTTCCAAGCCCGGCATTGGCGAAGAGAACGTCTATTCTTCCGCTCTTCGCACGCACCGTCGCGAACAGTCGATCAAGATCGTCCAGACGCGAAACGTCGCCCTGCACCGCGGTCACTCCGGAGCCGATCGTCTCCACCGCCCTGTCCAGTTCCTCCTGACGACGGCCGGTAATAAAAATCTCGGCGCCTTCCGCCACGAACCGTTTGGCGGTCGCCAGACCGATACCGCTGTTGCTGCCAGTTATGACGGCGATTTTACCCTCAAGTTTGCCCATCTCGATCTCCTGTAAATGATGACCGCTTCGAAATAGAGGCTTGCTTTCTATTCTTCCAGTATGCACCTTTTAGTAAGTATTAATTGGAGCATACGAAATGACCACATCTGGCTTTATCTGCGGGATGGACGCTGCGTTGGCCGTCATCGGTGGCAAGTGGAAGCCTTTGATCCTGTTCCACCTTGCCCACGAAGCCAGACGCTATAGCGACCTGAGGCGCGCCATCGGCAATGTCAGTGACAAGATGCTCATTCAGCAACTTAAGGAACTGGAGGCTGATGGGATCGTCGACCGGCTCGACTTCAAGGAAATTCCGCCAAAAGTCGAGTATTCCCTCACTGCGTTCGGCAAGACCCTCGCTGAAGCCTTGAAGCCACTCTGCGCCTGGGGAACGGAACATATGACCGAGGTTGAAAAACTTATGTCACGGCGCGGCACGTCCGCGGCGGAGAACGCCGCCTGACTTTGCGAATGTCTTGCCGGCAAGCCATGGCGCGCGTCAGGTGGCTATAGCGTAGACACAGCGTCCATCTTCATCGCCGACCGACATAGGGCGCGATGCCGCCGAAGCTGATTAATCAGAAGAACGGCAGCCTCCCAGCATAGTCACCCGAAACTTGCCAGTCCATTTCCCACCCCAATCCGGCCATTCGGGAAATGGCCAAAACCGTTAATGAAACTGCGCTAGTTAGCACTGAAATCCGCATCGTGCGGCTGAGAGGGCTATAGCGTAGATTTTGTGCTCCTCATCATCGGCATGGCCATCCGGTGATCCCCGCTCCACATGCCGGATCGAAAGGGATTCATACTCGTGAGATACGACGAAAACGGGCGCCCTATCAAACCAGACGAGCTGAACGCAGAACGACCGCCCCAAAGACGGCCTAAGCTATTATTATATCTGCATTATGGGTGACTTATGCTGGCATTGGTTGCGGGGGCAGGAAATCTGAGGGCCATCATTTCCCCAGTAGCTCACTGAAATCCTGATCGAGACGATCGAGCGACCCGTCGATATGGCTGCGCTTTTCAGCAATCCACTGCTTGTCCGTTTCCAGCCGCTCGCGAGCTTGGGTAATCATCCGCTCAACTTCGGCTGGCTGTGGGCCACCTGACGTCGCGCGATTCCTGACGATGGCCAGAGGATCGAGCGCGCCCCGGAACTCTTGCTCGCTCAGCGGAAATTCTTGCGGGTAATCCGAGTCCGCGACGGTCTCTGCATAGATTCGCTGTGCCTCGGCATATGGGAAATTGAGTGGCGTAATTCCTTCGGCACGGGCGTAGCTGACGATTTCGGATGCGACGTGATGACCTTCACGGAAGGGCAGGCCGTGATCACGCATCAGGATATCGGCAACCTCTTGCGATGCCGTCCAGTCGCTGTTCAACTCTTCCAATGCGCGCTCAGGATTGATCCGCAATGCCTTCAGCACCCGATCCAGCCGCGCAAGCACTTGTACGCCCGCATCGACCATAGCGGCATTTTCGTCCACATCCTTTGGGTCGCTCATTCCCGGCGTGATATTGTGGGTCTGGATGACCGGTCCCATCGCCAGTGTAATCGCCAGCGAGGCGTCGCTGCGGGTCGAGTTGAGAATGCCCGGATTACGCTTTTGCGGCATGGCAGAGGACACGTAAGTGTTGTCGCCGCCCTCTTCCAGCAGGATCCACGGTCGGCTCTGTGCATACTGGGTCATCACGTCCTCGACGAAATTCCCGGTATGCAGCGCGATGGATGTAACGATGGCTCCGGTTTCAACCGGCTGATCCATCGATGAGATCTGCGAGGCGTCATATGCGTTGTCTACGACCCCGTCAAAGCCGAGATAATCTGCCATACGCTCACGGTTCAGAGGCCAGCTTGTGCCATTCAGGACAGTGGTGCCCATCGCCGAGCGGTCCATTCGGGCATAGGCTTCGCGAATGCGCTGTGCATCGCGGTCGAACCCGGCGGCATGCCCTAGCAGGTAATGGGCATAACTATTGGGCTGCGCCGCAACACCATTCGTGTAGTTGGGCACGATGGTATCAACATGCTGCGCCGCCAGTTCGACCATGGTTTCCATGGTGGTATTCAGCTGTTCGGCCATTTCCAGAAGCCCGTCACGCAGAATCGCAGCTCTGTAGGTGGCGTGCATATCCTGGCTGGACCGTCCGGCATGGATCAGCGTCACGTCGAGACCACCCTCCTCGATCAGTAGCGGCTCGAAGGAAATGACGGTGCCGGGACGATCTGCGCCCGGCTGGTTGCCATTTTCGATAACCGTTGCCAGCGCCCTGGCGATGTCCGGTGCTAGCGAACTGTCCAGCAACCCTTCCTCGCTATTGATCACGGTGGTTGCCTTGTTGATCTGGCCCAACCAGAAAAACTCGTCGCGCTCGGCCGAGTCCGCAGTTTGCGCCGCAGCCAGGCCGGTGCAAAACAGAACTGCACCAGTCATGGCAGCCCCGGTAAGAACCCTGATCCTTCGTTGCATCGAACGGGATTTCCCCGACGGTGATACATCATTATGGGTGGTCATCGTGTTTCCTCCTCCAAGGATTGAGTTGTCGATTTCTTGAATTGCCTGTTTCGGGCCACCAAGCAATAACAGTGCCGTAAGCTTGGCGGCCCGACTTCATGCGATCAGTCTGCCGGCTGACGGGCCAACAGCCCGCGTTGCAGGATGAAAAGCACACCGGCGACAGCCAGGCCTATCAGATCGCTGAGCCAGCCCCCGTCGACCATGGCCAGCGCGGCTGCCAGCAAAACCGCGCGCAGCACGATATTGAGCGAACCGAAGTAATAACCGATGACCGCGGCTGACAGCAGGAACATGCCCAGCATCGCCGAGACGAAGACATGCAGGATGTCCAGCCATTCCCCCTGCATCAGCAGTTCATGTGACGAGAAGAACATGAACGGGACGATAAAGGCGGCAAGGCCAAGGCGGAACGCTTCGAACGAGGTCTTCATCGGGTCCGAGCCAGACAGTCCGGCGCCGGCATAAGCGGCAAGCGCTACCGGTGGCGTGATCGCAGACATCACCGCGTAGTAGAACACGAAGAAATGAGCGACCAGAACGGGAATTCCCAACGATATCAGGCCCGGCGCGACAACGGCTGCCGCAACCGCATAGGCCGCGGTCGTCGGCATACCCATTCCGAGCAGGACCGAGATGCACATGGCAAAGAAAAGTGCCAGCAGCTGGCTCTGATCGGCAATTGTCAGCAACAAAGTGGAAAAGCGCGCGCCGACCCCGGTCAGAGCAATCACACCGACGATCACCCCGGCAGCCGCACAGACCGTCACCATCTGGATAGACATGCGCGCCCCGATATCCAGCGCATGCAGCACCTGGCGCGGTCCCATCCGATGCGGTGTCAGCCAGCTGACAACGGCGGCCGAGATCATCGCCAGCGTGCCCGCCCGGATAACCGAATAGCCGGCAAACAGCGTGTAGATCAGAATGATGATCGGCAGGAACAGATAGACCTGACGAACCAGCACCGCGAATTTTGGCAGTTCTGCGCGCGGCAGCCCCTTCATGTTCAATTTCAAGGCCTGGAGATCGACCATGAAATAAACCGAGATGAAATAAAGCACGGCGGGTATGATCGCGGCGACGACGATCTCGGTATAGGGTATGCCCGTTACCTCGGCCATGATGAAGGCACCTGCACCCATGATCGGGGGCAGGATCTGGCCACCGGACGAGGCCGTGGCCTCGATTGCAGCAGCCGATTTTGCCGGGTAGCCGACCCTTTTCATCAAGGGAATGGTCAGCGATCCGGTCGAGACGACATTCCCCGCCGAAGTGCCATTGATCATGCCCATCAGGCCGCTGGCGAATACCGCCACCTTGGCTGGACCTCCGCGCGCTTGCCCCGCGGCCGCAAAGGCGAAGTTGATGAAATAGTCTCCGACTTTGGATGCCTGCAGAAAGGCGGCGAAGACGATGAACAGGATGATATAGGTCGAAGAGACTGCGATTGGTGCACCAAGGATGCCCTGATCGGTGAAGATATAGGTGAAGAAGCGCGAAGCGTCATAGCCGCGATGATTGAGGAACCCCGGCAGCCAGGGCCCCAGGAAAGAATAGGCGATGAAGACGCTCACGATGACCACCAGCACGAGCCCGGTCAGGCGACGAGTCAGTTCCAGGATCAGAATGACACCAGCGGCAGCCGCATACAGATCGCCCGGCTGTGCCATCGCAGTTCCCGCTCGCAGGCGCAATGCGCCCACGACAAACAGGATATAACCAAGCACCGCAATTGATGCGATGCCCAGTAGCCAGTCGCCTTCGTAGATCCTGCCGCGATCGCGTCCGGAATACAGCCAGCCAGCAGCTATTGCCGCGACGGTGCCCAGGATCAACGGAACACCAAAGCTGCCAAAGACAAAGCTCGGAGGATTGGCTGCGCCGGCAAACCACCAAGCCAGCCAGGCATAGGCAATCATCGCGAAGGCATAGCCTGTGCCTGCCAGTGCAAGTGCAAGAAGCACCTTTTCCGACCAACCGCGCCGGACAGGGGCGTTTTCGTCTATGATGGCTTCGTCAGATTGCGTCAGGGCCGAGTAGCCGAGGAACCCTATCACCAAGCCGCCGGTGACATGGATCATGCGATAGGCCCAAGTCTCAAGCGGGAACAGGTTCATCACAAGGATATGAAACAGTGTATAGCCGATGCAAAGCGCAGCAAAGAACAGGCCGATGCGGCCCTGCAGGCTGCGTTGCGTCGAGGTTAGCGGTTCGTCATCGACTGATTGTGCAACGACGGTTCCCTCCAGTTCGGAGGAAGGCTGTTGTGACGGGCTGGAATGGGACATCGAAGGCTCCATTGCAAATGAGGACAAGACCGGCGGCGATCGGCCCGCCCGGTTGTCCGGATCATGTGCGGCAAGACCTTCCGCACGTTGCTGTCAGAGAGAATGGCGCCCCAGCTTCATACCGGGGCGCTGCTGCACTTCAGCCGCGCAGCTCGTCAGGGATCTCGATCCCGGCCTCGTCAAAATAGCGAACCGCGCCCGGATGATAAGGCAGGAAGGTGTTCTGATCCGCGTTTTCGGGAAGCGTTTCGACAGCAGCCGCATGGATCTGTAACATTGCCTCGTTGTTCTCCATCACCAGCTTGGTGATTTCATAGGCTAGGCTTTCGGGCATCTCTGCCGAGACGGTGGCAAAATTCCACATCGCCACGGTGCCATGCGCTGGAATGCCGGGATACATGTCCTCACGGATGTCATAGGCTGAAACCTCGGGCATGGCCTCAAGGATCTGTCCGCGCTGCTCTTCGGTGAATCCGAAGATGCTCACTTCGTTTTCTGCTGCGATCTGGGAGAAGGCCGAAATCGGAACACCCGCGGCGAAAGAGAACGCGTCGATCAGACCGTCCTTGACCTGCCCGGTAGAGTCGCTGGCTCCGGCAAAACTGACATTCGGGCTGACACCAATCACCTCGAAAAAGCGCGGCCAGTAAGTCGCGGCGGTTCCGCCCGCTGGTCCGACAGACACACGCTTGCCATCCAGCTTGGAGACATCGTCTATTCCGGTAGATGCGAGCGCAACTGCTTCGAAGGGGGTTTGATACATCGGAAACAGTGCACGCAACTGCTTGTGTTCTACGCCGGGCGCCAGTTCGCTTTCGCCTGTCCAGGCCTCATATGCCGGCCCCATGGTCAACAGGCCGATCTGGTGATCCCCGGTCTCGACCAGCGTCGCGTTCTGTATCGGTCCGCCGGTGACTTCTGCTGACGCGTTCACGCCCAGGTTCTGGCTGATCATCGCTGCCAAACCCGTGCCATAAATGAAATAGGTGCCGCCCTGGCTGGCGGTGCCGATGGTCAAGCTTCCTGGCCAATCCTCGCGATCCTCTTGAGCGATGGCAGGCTGAACCAGCATCATTGCGGACATGGCAACGGCGGCGATACGGTAAATACGCATTGAATTCCTCCCGAAATGCATCTTTCCCACAAGCAACTGCCCGTGGAATGTGCTCTGAAAAGCAATGCGCGCCCTGCTGCGGCAAGGGATCTGACTACGGTCAGCGCGAGAAAACCGTCGCCGCGATGCAGCAATGGGTGGATTTCGTAACATTGGCCGGAAATCATGTCCCGACTTTGCTACATCAGTCGTCCTGACCTTCCGCTTCGAGGCCAAGCTGCTTCTTGTCTATGCCATATTTCTGCATCTTCTCGTAAAGTGATTTACGCGACAAGCCGAGAGATTCGTAAACCGGTTTCAGCTTGCCGCCATGGCTGAGAAGTGCGCCGATCAGGACATTGCGCTCGAACTCGGCCACCTGATTTGCAAGGCGCATTGGTTCTTCGCCCAAATCTGTTACGGGCTGAAGAGCAACACCCAAGGCGTAGCGATCAGCGGCATTGCGCAACTCGCGCACATTGCCCGGCCATTGGGCGGCATTCACCTGGTTGATCAATCGCGGCGAAATCACCGGCGGATCGCAACGATATCTCGAAGCGGCCTCCTGGACCAGCTTACTGAACAGCAGCGGAATATCCTCGCGCCGGTCTGAAAGCGGAGGAATGGTCAGGGTAACGACATTCAACCTGTACAGCAGATCGGCCCGAAAACGGCCAGCAGCCACTTCTTCCTCGAGAGGAGAGCGGGAGGTTGCAATAAAACGCACATCCAGCGGGCGTTCATCATGCGATCCAAGGCGGGTGATGACCCGGTTTTCAACCACCCTGAGAAACTTCCCCTGTATATCGATCGGCATGGAACCGATCTCATCCAGCAGGATTGTTCCGCCCTGTGCGTGCTCGAACTTGCCATATCGCTCGCGCATGGCACCGGCAAAGGCACCTGGATCATGTCCAAACAGCTCGGATTCGATCAGACTGGCAGGCAATGCCGCGCAATCGATCGAAATGAATGGCCTCGTCGCGCGCGGAGAAAGATCGTGCAGGGCACGGGCCACGACTTCTTTCCCGACACCGGTTTCACCGATAATAAGAACATCGGCCTCTGTCGGCCCGATAGTGCGCATACGGCGACGCAGGTCAATCATCGCATTCGACCTGCCTACCAGGCGCAGCTCAAGATCATCGACCTGCCCGGCTGCCGCGCGCAGCACCCGATTTTCAAGTATGATGCGCCGGAAATCCATCGCGCGCGTCGCGATATCGGTGAGCTGTTGCGCCTGAAAGGGCTTTTCCAGAAAATCATGCGCGCCATCGTGCATGGCACGCACGGCCAATTGGACATCACCATGTCCCGTCACCAGGACAACCGGAATTTCGGCATCAATTTCGGCCACCCTGTTCATGAATGTCAGCCCGTCCATGCCCGGCATGCGGATATCGGTCACGACTATTCCGCGAAATCCGAAATTGATCAGGTCCAGTGCCGATTGGGCCTCCGCAAAGCTCTCGACCTCGAATCCGGCAAGATCCAGTGATTGCTCCATGGACAGGCGGATGTCCTCTTCGTCATCGATCAGCAATACCCGTCCACTCATGTCGATGCCTCGCCTTCACCATCCGATGCGGTTCGCAATTCGATCTCGAATGTTGCGCCACTGCCGGGTGCATCGCGCAATCTCAACTCGCCACCGAAATCGCGGATGATATTGTATGATATCGACAGGCCTAGACCCAATCCCTGACCCACGCCCTTGGTCGAGAAAAATGGATCGAAAATCCTTTCACGCAAATCGGCAGGGATCCCGGGACCGTTGTCCGCGACGCAGAGCGTCATTGTATCACCATCACCCACAGATTCCGTGGAAACCCTGATTTGCGGGTCTTGAGCGTCGTCCAGAGCATCCAGAGCGTTGGCCATCAAGTTCACCAACACCTGCTGCAAGCGCACAGGTTCCGCGATGACCTTGAGCCCATTGGGGACATTATCAATCGAAATTTCTACGGGCCTGTCCTTGAGCCGCCATGAGATGACTTCGACACTATCGCGAACCAGTCCGGAAAGGTCGACCGGCTCGAGTTGCTGCCTCGGTTTGCGGGCGAAATTCCTCAGCGTGCGGCTGATCTCTGCCATGCGGTCGGCCAGACCCTGGATGCGGACGATATTCTTGCGCGCCTCGTCATAGCGTTGCCGCTGCATAAATGTTTCGGCATTGTCGGCAAAGTTACGCACTGCGCCAAGTGGTTGGTTGAACTCGTGGCTGAGCGCAGCCGACATCTGACCTATTGCTGCCAACTTTGCGGATTGGACGAGGCGCCGCTGCGTTCGCCGCAACTCTGTCTCGGTCGCTCGCCGTTCTTCGACTTCGCCTTTCAGCCGCCGATTGACGGCGCCCAGCTCGGCAGTACGCTCGGAAACGCGTCGTTCAAGCAGCGCTTGCGTTGCACGATGATAGGCTGCCAGTTCAAGTCCGCGGTTTCGGCGCTGAATCAGGAAAGTAGCGGCAAGCGCTGCCAGAGAAACAGCCAGGATCACGATGAGTGCCATGTTCCAGGCCTGTTGTCGGGCCGAGGAAATGTCGACCAGTACCCGTACTGTCCATCCGGCATCCGGCATGGCCTGCGCGATCATCATGAAGGTCCGGGTTTCATCCTTTTCAGCGACCTCAACCAGTTGATGCTCTTGATAACTGCCGGTCTGCTTCACTGGCAGGACATCGATCTCTCTGCCGGCATAGCGTTGAACCTCGCGCGATCTATCCAGCATCTCGGAACTAAGCGGAGCCAGCGAGGAATATGTCCATTTCTCACGCGCCGAAAGGAAAATGACACCTTCTGGATCGGTGACGATGATTTCATATTCCGATGCCCTCCAGCTGCTTTCAAGCCGGTCCAGATCAACCTTTTGCACAACGACTCCAGTGACTTTGTCATCGTCCTGCACCGGCGCAGCAAAATAGTAGCCGCGGCGATCAGAGGTCGTACCCAGCCCATAGAACCGGCCCAGCCTACCCGCGAGGGCGTCATCGAAATAGGGTCGATAAGAGAAATTCTGCCCAATGAAGGGAAACTCGGAATTGTGGTTGCTGGCGGCCACGGTCAGACCGTCTGGACGCATGATGTAAAGGTCAGACGACCCCAGCAAAGTATTAACGGACTCAAGATAGTCGTTCGCCGCCCGCACGATTCCCTGATCGTCCGAGTGCGAGACCGCTTCTCGCAAAACCGGCTGCTGCGCCAGAAGTTGTGGTAAGCGCTCGTATCGAGCAAGTTCACCGTCCAGCGTTGCGACGGCCAGCTTCATTGTGCTGTCGCCACGGGCTTTACTTTCCGACAGATAGTAGTTGGTGAGCGGTCCGACGCCGAAAACTAACAGGGCAATGCACAGGGCAAGCCCGATGCAAAGGGGTAGTGTCCGGAAAAGAGCGCCTTTGCGACTTTCCAGCACATCATCTGTAAGCGGTAGCGAAGTTCTGATCATCTTGCCCTATCTGTAACACCTGTATCGTCCACATTAAGCAAAATGTAGATAGTTGTGCCGGGCAGAGCTATCGCATTTGGATCACGGTCTCTCCCCCCTTTGAGAAGGCTCTGTAAAAATGCATCATCCCATCCCGAACGTTTGAGCTTTATGGGGAGAGTTCCCTTGGACGGTGATGTCACATTGACTCGACCGTCCTGCAAGTTGACATGCCGGACGTGGATCAGGCGACATTCGCTGCGGATTTCCATGCCTCGAATGCTTCCAGTCGGTGGGAACGGATTGTGAGGGCGGCGCGACGGCGGGCTGGGACAGAGAAGGCATTTCGAGCTGCGGACTGCATCGACACGAAGCGCTGCAATCCAGCTGGCGGTCGGAAGCCTTCTGTCGGCCGTCAGCGCCCGTGGCACAGATTTGAGGTTGTGATTTAAGGAGGATTTGGGTCTCGTCGGAGTGACGAAGGAACGCAGACGAGACCCAAATCCTCAAAATCGAAATCACCGTCCAAAGCCCCCGCCGATCAGATGGTGAAAGATATCCGCCGCAAGACGCGGCGCCATTTCTCCGCGGAGGACATTGAGCGGGTGAACGCCACTGGTTCGAGAGAACCCGCGAAACCGGATCGTGCTTGAAGGCCTGCGTGGCGATGGCAGTATCGCCGAGCTGTGCCGCCGCGAAGGGATCGCCCAAAGCCTGTATTACACATGGTCCAAGGAGTTCATGGAGTGAGGCGTGAGCCGCCACCGGTTCGAGGCCACGCCGAACGGCAAGCGCCGCCTGGCCGGTGACACGGCCCGTGCCGCGACCACCGACGAGGTGAAGGGCCTGCGCCGTGAGGCGCATGACCTGAAGGAATGCGTCGCCGATCTCACTCTGGAAAATCGGCTGCTTAAAAAAAGCATGATCACGGATGGGGGCGACGAGGAATGAGGTATCCCGCATCCGAGAAGCTCGAGATTATCCGGATCGTCGAGCAATCCCACCTGCCGGTAAAGCGCACGCTGGAGCAGTTGGGCATCGCACGCCGAACCTTTTACCGCTGGTATGATCTATATCTGGCAGGCGGCCCTGAAGCGCTGGAGGACCGTCAATCCGCGCCGGGCCGAGTCTGGAACCGAATCCCCGCCACGATCCATGACCAGATCATCGAGATGGCGCTGGAGCAATCCGAGCTCTCCCCCGCGAGAACTGGCCGTGCGGTTTACGGGCGAAAAGCGCTACTTCGTGTCGGAAGCCAGTGTTTACCGGCTCCTCAAGGCACATGATCTCATCACCAGCCCGGCCTTCGTGGTGATCAAGGCAGCCGATGAGTTCAAACGCAAGACCAGCCGCCCCAACGAGATGTGGCAAACCGATTTCACCTATTTCAAGATCATCGGTTGGGGCTGGGTGTATCTGTCGACCGTGCTCGACGATTACTCGCGCTACATCATCGCCTGGAAACTGTGCACCACCATGCGTGCCGAGGATGTGACCGATACGCTGGAGCTGGCCCTGGAAGCCTCGGGCTGCGACAGCGCTGCCGTGCTGCACAAGCCAAAGCTGCTCAGCGACAATGGCCCGAGCTATATCGCGGACGAACTGGCGGAGTTCATCGAGGCGCAAGGCATGAGCCATGTGCGCGGGGGCCCATTGCATCCCCAGACCCAGGGCAAGATCGAGCGCTGGCACCAGACCCTCAAAAACCGCATCCTGTTGGAAAACTATTTCCTCCCGGGCGATCTCGAAGCCCAGATCGAGGCCTTCGTCGAACATTACAATCACCGGCGATACCATGAAAGCCTGAACAACGTAACGCCCGCTGATGCCTACTTCGGCAGGGCCGAGACCATCTTCAAACAACGCGAAAGACCATCGAACAGCGGCGCTTGCAACACCGCAAGCTCGCCGCATAAGATCAAACCAATGACGAGGCCAACTCTCCGCTAATTTACGCCCCGAGATGTGCCAATTGTTCTGACGACGGACAGAAAACGGCAAAAAGGGAGAAGGCGTATAGCTGCTGCATGTCGGTGTTCTCCGTATTCAGGCCAATTTTGGATCCCCGTTTTGCATCGCAATGTGACGCCGAGAGCCCGTGAGGTCGGATGATAATCGCTACTGCACTCGACCGCAAAGACTGGTGCGCCCATTCCTTCCGCATGGCGAGCGGGATGGACGCTAACAGATATGTTCAGGGTTGCGGGGTCGGGCCGCTCATGACTTGGCCGTTGACGGAGACCGACCCGCCGGGTGCGGCTTCGATTTCCCAGACAAGATTGCCGTCCTCGCCGGGCTGCGCCAGGGCCCTGGCCATGCGCAGCATCATCAGGGGCTGACCGGCATCTTCCGGCGGGGCGGAGGTCAGTGCCTCCTCGACCTTGTCCAGCCCGGTCGCCGAGATGCGCGCGGAGCCGCTTGGCATCTGCGCTGGCCCAAACCTGCCATCTCCCTCGAAGTTGATCGCGTAATCCGCACCTTTCAGATGGCCGGGGGCGACCTGCGCCTGAATATTGCCCTGCGGGAGAGCGGCATTCATCACCTGATCCGGATTCAGCGCCTCAAACGGATCCTCCGCCGTCAGGTCGAAGCCATCGATGGCGAGCGAAGCCAGCGCCGCGAGGTCATAGCCGGAAAAGGTGAAATCTAGCGCGGCCTCTTGCGGGAGCAATGGCCCCGCCCATGCCGGCAGCAGGTTCTCGGGAATGCTGAGACCAGCGACCCTGATCTTTTCCTGCAGATGGCCATCGGCAATCGCGCCAGAGGTTCCAAGCATGAATTCCATCTCGGCCAGTCCGAAAACCCCAATGGGCGAGGTGATCTTCAGGTCGCGCAGCGTGGCATCCATGGACAGGTTGTCCCACAGGGGCATGGCTGCACCAAGCTCGCCGCGCAGCTCTTCCTGCGAGCTGGTGATCAGTTCCTGCGAGGGATGGGCGACAAACCACGCGAGCAGCGAAAGAATTCCCTCGCTTCGGGCGCCTTCGATATCGAAGGTGCCATCATAACCGGGAGCCGTCATGCCGAAATTCATCGGCGCCCCATTCGTATCCACGATGTATTCCATGGATTGTTCGATTTCCTCCGCGCGGAAACTCATGGCCTGATCCACCCCTCCGGATTGCCCGGCCACCCCAGTCATCTCGAATTCCATGCGCCCGGTGCGCTGATGGTCACGCGAAAAGACTCGGGTTTCCGGTTTTTCATCCAGGGGCAAGGCCTCATCGCTGTCCTGCTCGAAAGGCACATAATTCACATTGTCGACGACATAGTCGGTCATCACGCCTTTCTGCTCGACAAATCCTTTCAAGTCCTCGTCCCATATGCCGCTCGACTGGCTTTTCGCGAAACCTGTCTGTTCGAACAGGCCCGGCACGGTGAATGACCATGACAGTTCCTGATCTTCGGTGACGCCCCAGGTGCCATCGCCATTATCCGTCAACTGATAGGTCAGGCTGGGGATCTCGAACTGGACCTGTTTATCGGCGAGGCCGGACAAGATCGGCGCGGCGTCGATCGTCAAATTGTAACTTTCGCCGTCGGGAGTCACCAAGACAACCCCTTCGGTGTTACCGAAATAGGATTGAAAAACCTCCGCCAGATGCTCGGCACCTTCATCCGTGGCCGGAACGGCCCAGGCCATCGAGACAGGAAAAAACGCCATGACGGCTGTCAGACCGGTTCGTAGATACATGTGATATACCCTCTTCAAAAGTGGAGACGTCCGGGAATGGATTTTTGACCAAAAGGTTAGTCATGTGAACGGGTAGTTGATACCTGTTTCGGGATCAAGCTCGAAGCTCTGTAGAAAAAACAGCAAACTCGGCACTTGACTAACCAGTCTTGTTCTCGCCGAGATGGAGATATATGCAGTATATTCCATTGAAGAGAAAAGATTAATGCTTCGATTAATATTGTCATTCGTTGCTCTTGTTGCTTTGGGCACGGCTCTTTTCGCGACAGGCTATCTGCTAGGTGAAAAACGGGTCGAGCCGCCCTGGCGGCCACCGTCGCTTGAAGCCGCGTTGCATAAATACGATGACAAAGAATATCTGGTCGCCAAACCTGCGCTGGATTACTGGGCCGATCTCGGCAACATCCGTGCCCTAACAAAGCTGGGCCATATGTATAGCAATGGCTACGGAGTGGACAAGGATGGGGCGAAAGCGATCGAATATTATCGAGTGGCGGTCGCAAAAGGCGGGTATGTTGCCGCTGCAAATCTCGGTTTCAAATATTTTCGTAAGGACTACCCTGGTCCGGAAGCGCAACTGCCGGAAGTGCCGCCCGAAGAAATATTCCGGCTTCTAACCCGGGCGAGGAACCATCAGGTCAGCCTCTATGTCCAGAACCGCCTCGGCATGATGTATTATGAAGGCGTGGGGGTTCCGCGTGATTTCAAAAAGGCCCGCGCGCTTTTTGAAGAGCAGGTCAACATCGACCCCGGTTTCGGACCAGCGCGGTATATGCTGGCACTCATGGTGCGCAATGGTATCGGTGGCCCCGCCGATCCGATAAAGGCTGTCCGGCTGCTGGACGATAAAGCTCTGATGTCCGATTATGATGAGCTTCTGGACAAATACGATACGGAGCTTCTTCTGGCGCTGAAAGATTACATCTTGGAACATGGCGCCTTCAGTATGGAATATGATTACCTTGCGGACATGGCCGAGGCGCTACAAAAGGGAGAGGATTACCCGACAATGCCGAGGCTCGGTCGCGACATGATGGCTAATCTCGATCTGCTGCCAGACACGAAAATACAGCGCAAATGAGTACCGTACTTCCCTGTTCAGACAACGCCACCTTCCGGCGACGATCAAGAGACGGCAGCCGACCTTACCGGAAGCGGTAACGCATATGATCTCCAGGCCACTCTGAGGCATCATAACAGTTCCACGAGGCATTCATGATAAAGACACAGGTCATTCTGATAGGGGCAATCGGCGCCGTTCTCATTGCGGGTGGAGGATATTGGGCGAAGGATCGATACAACGAACATCAACACACTGGCATGGAGGAAGCATTGGTTGCAGAAGCCACCCAGGCAGCTGACGACGCGGTCGACCAGCGCTACGCGGAATGCCGCGGGGATCTGTTCCGCTGGTATGATTCACCCGCCTTTCAATTCCAGATCGTCCAGGACGGTCACAAGGATTATATCATCATGTGCAAAGAGCTCGTGGAAGCTCAGGATCTTGGAACCGATGCCGAAATCAAGGATTGCGAACATTTGCTGAGCACCTGGAATCCATCGGCCAACCGCGGAACGAAGACATCTGTGACAGAGGAACGATTGCGATATTGTGAGAATCTAATGGGTGATTGAAACGGTTATGCATACCTCTATGGCGCCAGTGACCCGCGAACAGAACATTCCACCAATAAGGGCTCTTTCATGAAGATCATTTTACTTCTTTGCATTGCCGCGCTTCTTTTGACGGCCGGACTCTATTTGCATTTCGCGGGATCGATGGTTCCCGCCACGGATCAACAGCGATGCGAAAGCATAGTCGCGGATATCTACGGCGACAGTGATGAGGCAGCCGCTTCGTTTGCCGACCAATGCGACCAGCCGGGAATGGTGGCGATGATGGACGCAAGGGCGAATAATCTTGGTGCCGAAGAAGCGGCCGACGCAATCTCATCCGCCAATGGCGGCCTGATCGGTACCTTCCTGCCCTATGCGTTGATCGGTGCCGGAATTGGTGCCTTGGGCGGTGCATTCGTCGGATATCGCCAGCGCTCCAACAGGCAAAGCAAACAGGCCTGATGAAGAAGCACTGCAGCTCTCTTGTCTTCCTCTGGCGGAATGGATGCTCCTTCCTTTTGTGATGGCCTTAACACTCACCACAATGGCACATTGCGATGCCGTCGGGAGGGGCATCCCCCCTTCAACAAAGCCGAGATACGGCGTTGCCTCGCCCTGCGGCCAATGTTCCATTCGGTTTGCGCCAAGCGTCGGAAGAACCAGCATTGCGCCGGAAGGCGAAAAGACCAGACGGACATGGCTATTCTTTAGCACAGCGAAACCTTCCGGATTCTCGGCCGCAAAGCGAATGCGCCGCATTCTCGGTGTCAGATCATAGTGGCCCAACACGCGCAGGACACGAAAATCCGGGGGATTCTTGAGTTTTGATCCATCGCCGGACCAGCAAATGTCCGGTGGCTCGGTGGCAAATCCTGAATATGCCCCGTAACCACGCTACACAGATTGTGAAGCGCGCCGATATCGCTTCCTGCGACATGCACGTCAACTGCGCCAGCACATATAATTCCGCTCTTTTCGGACCACCGGCCACGGGGCCGACGATACCAAGGCGGTACCCTCTGATCCAGCCCAATCACAAAACGCGGGTCGCTTCCAAGCGCCAGCTATTCGGCTGCGCACTGAACCGGCTGCGTCAGCACGATGATGCGCCTGCGTTTCTCGTCCGAAAGCGCAGGGAGGCCACGGCGAAAGACCAGCCGGGGCGGGCAACAATTCAGGCGTCTGCCGAGATCGGCGATCCTTTCGGCAAGCAGAGTTTCCGCCCCGTCCTTCGCTCCATCGAGCCAGAATTCCAGATCGTCGCCACGCTGGATCACCCGATAATCGCGGATGCGGCATGGAAGACAGGCAATGGCCGTGCGAATGGCCTCGGCGGGGATCAATACCCTGCCCAGCACGCCCGGCCACCACAACATATCATCCTCTCGCCCTTCGATACGCGCGATACGTCTGCTCGTGCAGCCGCAAGAACAGGGGCGCGGGTCCGGGATGAGCACATCGTCGAGGCGATAGTTCAGAATTGGTAGACTTTCCCGGGTGAAGTCGTGGATGATCGGACAGAACGCCCCGCTCGCGGAATCGATCACATCTTCATCGATCCGCATCAGCCTTTCGTTCAAATGCAGGTTGCCCGCCGGGCATGTCATGGCCAGCACGCCTTCGGTTGCCTGATAGACCTGATCGACAGGCCGCCCGAAAGCCCGGTGAATGCCTGCCTTGTCATCGCCGGACAACGTCTCGGCCACCGAAATCACTCGACGCGGAGCAAGCGAAAGCCGGCCTTTCTCCTGCAACTGCGCAAGCAGCGACAGGATCCGGGCAGGCGCGATCAGAACCGACGGGTCCAGTGCTTCCAACCGGATCACATGGCTATCGAAATCACCCAGTAGATCAAAGAATTCAAACCGCACCATGCGATTGGACATACTACGATAAAGCGCGTTATCCGCCCGCATGAAGAAGGCCACCCGCTGCCGACGCCAGAGTTCAGGCCAATAACGGCCCAGCATGGTTGCCCCCCAAAGCCGCCTCTCCCTCTCCGACGCAAGAAACAGTCCCCGCTGACCCGACGTGCCGGTGGAAAGTCCGACAGCGACATCGCCTATCAACGGGTTGAAATCGCGGCTTCGCTCCGATTGCAGGGCTATCTCGAAAGCGCGGTCACGGTCAATTCCGCAGGTATTGATGGCCGAGAAATTCTCCATCAACAGGGTCTTGGTCATGCGCGGCAATTGATCGAGCGGCGTATCCGCGAAATCACGATAGAACGGGGACCGAGGCATGATCCGCTTGCGGAAATGTGCAAAAGCCCGGTCTTGATGGCGGTTAATCTGCTCACGCGAGGCGAAACCGCCTCCGTAGCGCGCGGTCAGGAATGCGAACAGGCTCATGGCATGGCCTCCTGGCAGTGAGAGGGGTCGAAAACGATATCCGGGCGCCGCCGCATCAGTTCCTGCAGCGCCGTGAATGTTCGCCGATAGGCGCCCGCATCCCCAAGACGCGCGAGCACAACATGCGGGGGCATCCGGCCCAAGCGTAGTGCAGCACGTCCAAAAGCCGCATCTGCAATCAGGAAACGGGAGAGTTCGGGAATCCACACACCCATCTGCCCGACACCATGCCCGGGCAGATCTACCGCCAGCAGACGGCCATCGCCCAATAGATCATAGCCATCCGGGAAACCGGGCAGATCGGTCGGCCATCGCCCAATAGATCATAGCCATCCGGGAAACCGGGCAGATCGGTCGGGACAAGGGCCCGCGCCTCGACGGGAGACGGATTGCGAGCCAGCACATTGTCACGCACGAGCGGAGGACAGGCAGCAGCGATCACGGCACAGTCAGTGAGACCACGTAGATGTGCAATCGCCTCGCGCGACGCGATCACCGGTATCTCCGCGGGCAGGTCCATCAGCCCCGAGACATGATCGCCATGCATATGGGTCAGCATGACAAGATCCGGCATCCGGGGCAGTTGCCGCAGCAAGGTTTCATGCGCGGGCAATGTCACGGGAGTCAACCAGCGATAGATACGGGCCGGGAAGCCCTTGGTTGCGGCAAAAAAGACGGAACCGTATCCGGTATCGACCAATATCCTGGTGCTCTCTGTTTCGATCAGGGTTGCCAGTGCCGGGAAACGGACGGCTGCAAGCCCGCCCATCCCTGCGCCCCAGCCCGGTGCGCGACATTCCCCGATCTTCAGCGTGGTTACGCGAAGCATTCCGCCACCCCTTGCTCAAAAGAAACCAAAGGCCTGTAGCCAAGATCACGCCGGGCCGCCGAGATATCCAGCGTCAGGCTGCGCCCCAGCGACGCGACCGCCTGCCGGGTCAGGCGTGGCTCCTTTCCGCCGCCAATGCGGGCAGCGGTTTCAGAGATCGCTGCCAGTAGCTCGGCAAGGCGGTAAGGAATCGGAAACGTCCGAAAGGCGATACCGCTCCGTCGACCCGCGATCTCGACCAATTCGCGAAAGGAGAAAGCTTCTCCCGAGGTTATGTTCCAGACATGCCCACCGGGGCCATCCGCGGCAAGGATCATCGCTCGGGCCGCATCCCGGCGATGCGTCACATCGATCAGGGCCCGCCCCCCATCGATCATGGGCAACTTGCCGCGCTGCATCGCCTCGATCAGGCGCGGCAGCAACGCCCTGTCATGGCGTCCGTAAATGGCACGAGGACGGATCGCCGTGCAACGCATTGCGCCATCATGATTCAGCACGATGCGTTCCGCCGCCCGCTTGCTTTCGGCATAAAGCGACATGCAACGCGATGGCAGCAAGGCATTCTCGGTCAGGTTCAGCCGATCGGTCCCGTCGGCATAGATGCTGGGCGAGGAGGCAAAGACAAAGCGCCCTACCCCGGCGATCTCGGAGGCCTCCAACAATCGTTCTGTGGCGCTTATGTTGGCCGCACGAAATTCCGACCTGCTGCCCCAGGCAGAGCTTAGCGCCGCACAGTGAAAAACCGTCTCAATCCCGGCAACCAACGGTCGCAAATCGTCCGTCATCAGATCGGCAGCGATAAAACCGGGCAAATCCACCGGCCTGCGCGCCGTGGTGACGACCTCATGGCCCTGCTGCTTCAGTTCCTCCACCAGCGCCCGCCCCAGGCATCCGCTTGCCCCTGTTACCAGCGCGCGCATCAAAACCGCACCACCGCTCCGCCGATCGAAATCCCCGCCGAGGTCCCGATCAACAGACCGGCATCTCCCCGCTTGAACCTGCCGGATCGAACCGCGTGATCCAGGGCGGTGGGAATGGAGGCTGCGATCTGATTGCCGGTTCTGCCGAATATGTCGATCATCCGGTCCGACGCAAGGCGCAGCATCCCGGCGGCGTGCTCCAATGCCTGTGCACTTGCCTGATGCGGAATGACGCAATCAAGCTGTTCCATCACCCGGTCGGCTCTTCGCATCAAACGAGCGATAAAGCGCGGCAAGTGGCGCGAAGCAACGCGATAAGCCTGCGTACCATCCATGCGGAACCGATCATCTCCGAGCCTGATCCCGCGCGCCGGGTTTACACGGGTACCGCCCGCCGCCAGCACGCAGGCGTCACAACCCTCGCCATAGGTCCGGAAATCGCAAGCGAGCACAGCACCCTCACCGCCGGCCTCGACGACCACTGCCGCAGCACCGTCTCCGAAGATTGCGGCCGCCTCGGGATGCGCCCAATCCAGCCCCACCGAAGCAATATCCGACGAGAACACCAATACGCGCCTGACACGCCCGCAGGAAATCTGCATCGCAGCCAGATCAAGCGCTTGCAAAAAGCTGAGACATGTCGCGTTCACGTCATAGGCCGGGACACCCGAGCGCCCGAGACCAAGCCGGTTCTGCACCAGAACAGCGGTGGACGGAATAGGCTGTTCCATCACACCGCAGGCACCAAGAATCAGGTCCAGATCGGCGGCCTTGCAACCGGCCATGTCCAGCGCATGTTTCGCAACCTCTGCCGCCATAAAGGACGTGGTTTCATCCTCTGACGCGACATGGCGCATCTCGATCCCATATCGGCTCAGACATGTGCCCGGCGCCCATTCGAAACGTGCATCAATCTGGGACGATTCCAAAGTGTCGCGGGGTAGGTAACTGCCAGTGCCGCGAATAGTCATGCTGATCGGAGCTGTTGCTGTCTCGGTCATGGGAACCTACGTTAATGAACGACGTTCACTAATATTGACAACAAGGATCAAACCCGTCAAGTATATTTTTGAACATCGTTCAGGATTGATAAATGGCCCGACCACGACATTACGACCATGACGAACTCCGCTCGGCCACGACCGAGGCTGCCCGCAATCTTCTGGAAGAAGGAGGACCGGCTGCGCTGACTGCCCGCGCCCTGGCAAAGGCGGTCAATACGACCCCCGGCACGATCTATAACCTGTTCGGCAACATGAATGCGGTTCTGCACGAGGTGAATCGTCACAGTTTCACCGAACTGGCCAAAATGCTCGATGCCGCGCCCCCGGCCGCGCCACGCGAGCACCTGTTGGCTCTTGCGGATGGTTATGTCGACTTCATGCTGGCGCGCCGGGTGGTCTGGCGCGGATTGTTCGAGGGTCCCCGACAGACCGACACCTTCCCGGAATGGTACACCACGCTGATCGACGAGTTGATCGACCGAATCGCCGAACCGATCGGACATTTGCATCCCCGGACCTCGGCCCGAAAACTGGCCGAGCAACTTTTTCTTTCAGTCCATGGAGTTGTCGCCCTCGCCGCTATTGAAAGGCTGGATCTGGTCACTGCGCAGGATCCGCACAGCCTTGCCCGTCTCGCAGTAGAACGGATGCTGACATGGATCGAGGCCGACAAAACATGACGAAAGCTGATCCGATGCCGGGCGGGCTGATCCTTGGTTCGGCACGCTGCGGCTCCACCCTCATCTCGCGGATCCTGCGCAGCCATCCGGACATCCTGTCGCTATCGGAACTGTTTTCGACAGCCGGTCCATGGGCCTTCCGTCCAGACAGGCTGGATGGAGCCCGCTTCTGGTCACAACTGGCAAAGCCTTCACGCACATTGTCACAGGTTGGCAATCCCTCGGCAGCTCCTGGGGAATTCCTGTATGGAAATGTCAGTCAACCAGCCCATGATCCATATCTCTGCCCCCCAATCCTCGCCATCACCCTGCCACATCTGAGCAGCAATCCCGATGCCCTGTTCAGGGATCTCGCAACAACTATGGAACAACGCGGCGACATGGAACTGGGCGATCATTATCGCGCCCTGTTTACCGATCTTTCCGTACGGATGGGCGGGCGAGGGGTCTGGGTCGAACGTTCGGGCGGATCGCTGGTCGCAGCGGAGACACTGCGCAGGATGTTCCCCGAAGCCCGCCCGGTCCTTCTGTTGCGCGACGGCCCGGAAACGGCGTTGTCGATGCGGGACTATCCGGCCGTCCGCCTGGCGATCTGGATGTGGCGGCATCTGCGTCATTTCGGCATCGACCTTCTGCATCCGCAATATCACTACGGGCGCGGCCGGATCTGGCCCTTGCTCTCAGCCATTGGCGGTCGTTTCGGCCTGTCACGGATTCTCGATACCCGACCCAGCCTGCAAAAGACCGGCGCCTTCTGGTCGGCGGTCACGAAAACCGGGCTGGAAGGGTTGAAAGGCGCTGCCCCACTGATCCTGCGCTACGAGGAACTGTGTAACGAGCCGCGCAGGGAAGTAGAAAGATTGGGGCTGTTCCTGACGGGATCTGCGCCCGAAAGCTGGCTTGATCGCGCCGAAACATTCCCGCGAAAGCCCTCGCAAAGAATGAAGGCCCTGACCCGATGGGAGCGCCGGGAACTGCAAGACGCGTGCGCTCCGGGCGAGCGAGCCTTGGCAGAACTATCATAACCTTCTCGTAGGAACTTCCTCTTGCTCCGATCTCGGCCACCATGCGCGGAGCCAGATCGGCCGAAGAAATGTCGAAAGGATGTTCAATCCATGCGAAATAGGCCCCGGCGCTTTTCAAGCGCCAGGCGGGCAGTCCCGAAATCGCCTCGACGCTCGCGGCACGGCGCGTAAGGATCTCGTCCCGCTCCCCTGCAAGCCATCCGCGCAAGTTCCGCATTCCCCACAACGCACCGATCTGCCCCACTACCGGGCTCCGATGGGAGGATGCCCCGGCTGTCTATGGCCCCTACAAGCCCCTGTATAATCGGTTCGCCCAGTGGTCCCGGATGGGCATCTTCGCCCGAATACTCCAGGAATTGGCACCCCCCAGGACCCAGGGCGATACCCTGATGATTGACAGCACATTCCTGAAGGCGCACCGCACGGCGGCCAGCCTACGAAAGTCCGAGGATCAGAAAACGATCCGGGGGATCGTTTTCCCGAAGGACGGGATTCTCCGCGGGTGATCGGACGCACCAAGGGCGGCTTGGACTCCAAGCTGCACATGCTCGGCGATGGCAAGGGTCGACCGTTGGACTTCTTCCTGTCACCGGACCAGGTGGCAGACAGCCGGGGCGCTCTCGTACTTCTGTGTTATCTGCCGCCGGCCAAGCGGTTTCTGGGCGACAAGACATATGATGCTGACTGGTTGCGTGCTGCCCTCAGAGAACGCGGCATTCGTCCCTGCATAGCGCCACGAAAAAAGCGCAAGAAGCCGAGCAGATACAATAAGCGCCTTTACCGGAAACGGTATCGTATCGAAAATGCATTCGGCCGCCTGAAAGACTGGCGCGGCATTGCGACACGATACGAACGATGTGGCGACATTTTCCTCAACGCCATCATCCTTGCCGCAATCACGATCTTCTGGACCTGAAATTTATAGGGATGTAGCCCAGCCAATCGGTACTATCTAACATATTGGCTGGCTTTGATGCCATGCAGTTTTAATGGCCTCCCAAGTATATCCCTCAACCGAAACGCTCGGGACGGAAACTCTCCAGCATCGGGTGGCGGATCGACAGGCCCATTTCCTCGGCAAGCATCTCGCCCACGATCAGGCCAAGTGTTGCACCACTGTGACTGAAGGCGACATGGCAGCCTGGAAGCGCCGAAAGCTCTCCGAAAACCGGCTCGCCATCGCCGGGGATAGGCTTCGGACCAAGGTGAACACCTGCAACTTCGAGTTCGGGTATCGGGTTCAGAACCTTGCGGGCTTCCTCCAGCAGGCCGGTAACGGTTTCAAGGCGGGCCTCGAAACTGCCGTCCCCATGCACAACGACCTCGTCTTCCGACCAACCTGAATCGAGGAAAAACGCCCCGTTCGGTGTCGGCCGGATCGCGACACGCGGTGTGTTCAGAACCGCACGCAACGGATGGGCCACGGGCCGGGTCTCGACCAGCAGGGCGATGGGGCTGGCATCGCCTATTGTGATCGCATGACTGGCTAGCATCGCAGGCACCGAAGGGCCCGTCGCCAGCAGCACTGCATCGCCGGAGAACTCCCTGCCATCGGCGGCCCGTGCCCCGGTCGCCCTGCCCTCGGAAACGATCAACTCCGCCTTACCGGAATCGGTCACGATCCTGCTGCCAGCAGAGAGAAGCTCTTTCGCCATAAGCCTGATCAGTGAGGGCAGATCGATCCAGCCCTCATTCGCGTTCAGGATCGCGCCGGGCGCGGTCACGGCGTCGCCATTGACCCCTACGATCCGTTCCACGACCTCGCCCCCCGACAAGAGTTCCGACTGGTAGCCCAGATCACGCTCGTAGCGATATACAGCCGCGATCTCGTTGCTCTCATCCGCCGCGTCCCATGTCAGCCCACCACCGAAACTGATCCAGTTCGCACCGGGATGGCGATCCGCAAGACAGCGATAGCGGTCGATCCCCGCCAACCGCAATCGATGATAAGGCAGCGAACGGCGGCGGGCGCTGTTCAGCCAGGCAAGTGACCGGCCTGACGCGCCCGAACCCAGGGGGCCATCGTTCAGCAGCGTGACCGAGACGCCCATGCGGGCCAGATGAACGGCAGTGGATACGCCGAATATACCTCCGCCAATAATAACGGCGGATTCAATGGTCAGGGCGGCCGGTTGCATGGTGGTTCTCCTGTTATCTTGGTAATTCTTCTGGTGCCAACGGGACGGGCTCAGGTCGTGACCGGCTCCCATCCTCCACTTTCGGCAGCGCGAGTCAGGGCTTCGGTCGTGGCGGCATTGCAAATGGCATCCACAGGGCCGTTCAGCGCAGTTTCGCCGCTGCGGATCGCGCGGGAGAATTCCTCGGCCTGCAATTGGTACTGGTTGGCGGGCGGTAGAATTTCAACCTGCCTGCCCTTGCCCAACAGGTCCGAACCGTCATCGATGACCAGCCTTGCCGCATGATCGGGCGGGCAATTGAAGGGCGCATCGAAGAGCATATAGCCCTCTGCACCGAGAACGGTCATTTGCTGCGCCAATGCGGATTGCGTGGCAACGGTAAAGTTCAAATGCGCACCATCCGGGAACCGGATCACACCGCTGGTCAGCCGGTCGGTACCGAAGGCCGGATCACGGTCCATCACGGCGCAAACCGCCTCGGGTTCAGAGCCGAACAACCAGCGACCCGCCCGAACCGCGTAACAACCGATATCATACAGCCCGCCGCCGCCGATATCGGGTTTGTTTCGGACATTTTCGGGATCGGTATTGGAATAGCTGAACAGCACCTGGATCGCCGATGGCCTACCAATCCGACCCTCGCGCAGCAGATCACGCGCGCGCACCCATTGCGGATGGTGGCAAGTCATGAACGCTTCAGCCACTTGTCTTCCCGCAGTCGATGCCGCCTCGGCGACGTGCCTTGCCTCTGCCTCGGTCATGGCCAGCGGTTTTTCGCACAGCACATGCTTTCCCGCCTTCAATGCCTGTATCGTAACAGGCACATGCAGATGATTGGGCAGTGGATTGTACACTGCGTCGATCTCGGGATCGGCCAGCAATTCGTCATAACTACCATAAGCACTCTCGATCCCGAACTCACGGGCCACAATCCCGACACGGTCCCTCTGCCGGGAGGCGATTGCCCTCAGCTCGCAATTTGACGCAGCGTTCAGCGCGGGAATCATCGCCTTGATGCCGATTCCAGCAGTACTGAGAACGCCCCAGCGGATGGGTTCCATATCGATTTCTCCAGGTTTCACGTGACTACAAGACTTCGGCGAAGAATTTCTTCAGCCGTTCGGTGCGTGGAGCCGTGAATAGTTGCTCGGGCGGACCGGCCTCCACGACCTGGCCTTCATCCATGAAAACGATCCGGTCGGCAACATGACGGGCAAAGCCCATTTCATGCGTAACGACCACCATTGTCATGCCCCGACGGCCCAGATCGGCCATCAGGTTCAGCACACCCTTGACCAGTTCCGGATCGAGCGCACTGGTGACTTCATCGAACAGCACGACCTCCGGCTCCATCGCCAGGGCGCGGGCGATAGCGACACGTTGCTGCTGCCCGCCCGACAGATTGCTGGGCCGATGATCGCCACGCCCCTGTAGCCCCACCTCGGCCAACCGGGCGTCGGCGATCCGACGCGCCTCGTCACGACCGGTTCCCTTGATCTTGGTCAGCGCCAGCATGATGTTCTCGCGGGCGGTGTGATCCGGGAAAAGATTGAAATGCTGGAACACCATGCCGACCCGGGCACGAAGCTTTTCGGGTTTCATCTGCCGGATATCCTCGCCATCCAGCTTCATCACCCCTGCATTGCTTTCCACCAGCCGGTTAAGGCTGCGCAGCAAAGTCGATTTGCCCGAACCCGATGGCCCGATGACACAAGTCACGGTGCCCTTGGGAACCTCGAGATCGATCCCCCTCAGCACCTCGAGGGCACCATAGCTCAGACGCAACCCCTCGACCGACAGGCTGCCGCCGCTGAACCGCGTTGTTTCGCGTTCTTGCGACACGGCGGTGTTCAATTCTTCGACCTCCTCCAAACCGCTGGAAGGCTGACCACGAGAGATGCGCTTGCCGGTGCGCAGGCGGTGGTCGATGTAATTGACCAGATGGGTCAGAGGCACGGTGATAACCAGATAGAAGATCCCAGCAAGCAACAGGGGCGACAGATTCCCCGTGACCACGGCAGCATCCTGTCCCACCCTGAAGATCTCGCGTTCGGACACCAGCAGCCCAAGGAAATAGATGAGGCTTGAATCCTTCACATTGGAGATGAATTGATTCACCATGGCAGGAAGAACCCGGCGGATCCCCTGTGGCACGACGATCAGCCGCATTCCTTCGCTGTAGCTCATGGACAGAGCGCGGCAGGCCTCCATCTGGCCTGAGGGGACGCTTTGAATCCCGGCGCGAAAGATCTCGCCCATATAGGCGCCCGCAATTAGGCTGAGCGCCAGAATACCAAGTGGATAGGGCGAGGGTCCGAAAATCTCGCGACCGATCCCAGCGAAGCCCTGCCCGATCAGCAAAATGGTCACGATTGCAGGCAGACCACGGAAAATATCGGTATAGACCCGCGCCGGCCACCGCAGCCACGCCGCGCGCGAAATACCCATAACCGCCAGTATGACACCGATCATGATCCCGATCACCGTCGAGAAAGCTGCCAGAATAAGTGTGTTTTTCAGACCGACCGTCAGCATGATCGGCAGGATTTCGGCCATGGCGTCCCAGTCAAGGAACGTCCGGCGAAGGTTTTCCAGCCACATGAGAAGACCCTTTCAAAGAGATCGCGCCTGCATTCGCATCACGACATGAAACTCATCCCACCGGCTGCCGGTATGGTCACGGCAACCGGTGACGTGATTGCCCAGGATTACTCTTTCGGGAGATATTGCTCGGGCATCGGGGAGCCCGGGAACCATTTCTGGTAAAGGTCGCGCCAGACGCCTTCTTGCATCGCATCATGCATCGCCTTGTTCAAAGCTTCGCGCAAGGCGTCATTGCCCGGCTTGACCGCGAAACCCGCCGGCGCATCGAAAGACGGGATATTCGCCTTGATTTTCAGTTCTTCATAACGCTCGCCATAGTCCTTGGCTGCCTCGTAATCGAGGAAATGCGCATCCACAGTGCCGTTATTCAGTGCAGCCACCCCGGTATTGTTGTCGGGGAACTGAACGATCGCAGCATCGGGGAAATTCTTTTTGGCATACATCTCCTGCAAGGTGCCCTGAACGACACCCAGCCGTTTACCTCCCAAGCTGGACGTATCCTCGGTAATCGCCTCATCACCCGACAGTACCGAAAGATACCCTGCCAGATAGCCATCCGAGAAATCAACGACCTCCTCGCGCTGCTCGGTGATCCCGACCGCCGCAGCGGCAATGTCGAAACGGCCATTGGCCACTGACGGCAGCAAGGCTGCGAATTCCTGACCGGTGAACAGGATCTGATCCTCGGCGAAGCCGATCCGACCCAACACCTCCTTCAGGAACTCGATGTCGAACCCGGTGAATTCTCCCGTCGCAGTGGTGAACG
Organism: Paracoccus saliphilus; assembly: GCF_028553805.1. Classification (NCBI taxonomy): domain Bacteria; kingdom Pseudomonadati; phylum Pseudomonadota; class Alphaproteobacteria; order Rhodobacterales; family Paracoccaceae; genus Paracoccus; species Paracoccus saliphilus. The sequence goes on from NZ_CP067140.1 coordinate 3,670,772, forward strand.
CATAAGGCTTTGCATCGCCCAGTGTCCCGACACTGACCGTCCCTGCCTGAATCAGGTTATAGGGATTGTCCTCATCTGCTTGCGCGCTCGCAATCGTTCCTCCGAACGCCAGCAATGCACCTGCCGCCAGCGACGCGAAACGCGTTGTCATCCCATAAAACATCCCATTTCCTCCCCTTTTTCTCCGATCAACCGTCGATGAGTTCGAAATCGATCAAATCTTGATTGAGACCGGTATCAACCGTAATGATACCGGTATCAATCTGTCAAGATATCACCTATTATTTGTTTCACACCAACTGTATAGGCATCGAAGCGGCAAGATCAGGCAATTGATTATGAACAAGAAAAAAGGCTCGATAACGGTTGCGGACGTGGCGCGGGCAGCAAATGTATCTAAAGCCACGGCGGCTCGAGTACTGGGCGGTTATGGCGTGGCCAGCGAATCAACCCGCCAGTCAGTCATCGAAGCGGCGGATCGCCTTGGGTATCAACCCAACGAATTGGCCCGATCCATGAGCACCGGACGAACCGGGCTGATTGGCGTAGTTGTCGGCGATATCGAAAACGCCTTCTTCAGCCGCGCGGTTCGCGGCATCAGCGATACGGCACGCGCAGCGGGCCTGAATGTCATCATCGCGAATTCCGGAGAGAGGCCCGAGCAGGAACGCGAGATGGTCTCGGTTCTACTGCGACAGCGGGTGGCCGGGCTGATCGTTGCGCCGACCGATGACCGGGATATTCGTCACCTGACGGACGCCATCAAGGCGGGAACGCCAGTCGTCACACTAGATCGCTGGGTTCCCGATCTCGGCGCTGATGGTGTATGCGGGGGGGATCATGCTGCTGCAACCGAGGTGACGGAGCATTTGTTAGTCAACGGTCACAGACGCATCGCCTATGTGACCGCGGTCGATCTGAAGGACGGACGACTTTCAGGCCTGTCGGATATTCCCATCTCTGCCGTACGTGAAAGGGTGCACGGCTTCATGGATGCCATGCACGGGACGGGCATTACCAATTCCGCCTCATTTGTGCGGGGCGGAGCTGTGGACAGCCGTTCTATTGACGGCATCATCGACGAGCTGCTGACGGATGAGCAGCGCTTCACCGCGATACTTGCATCCGACAGCCTTATTGGCGCCGAAATCTATCGCTCGCTTTCAGCGCGCGGGATACGGCTGCCCAAGGACATGTCGCTCGTCTCCTGGTTCGATGCGGACTGGACCCGCGTCACCTCACCCCCAGTTTCGGTCATCGACCAGCCGACATATCTATTCGGTCAAACCGCCGTCAAACGATTGATCGCTCGTCTGGAAGGTCAGGCAACACCTCCAGATCAGATCGTAATTCCGACGCCATTCATAGATCGCGGCTCGACGGACAAATCCCGGACAACAAGTTGACCCGGAACCGAACGGCTTCCCGTTGAGCACGCCCCGGCTCCGTCTCAGATCGGCGCCACCGATCCGCGGACGATCAGTTTGGTTGCGAATCTGCGATGCTGCGGCTCCGACATGTCCCCTTCGATCCGCTTCAACAGGATTTCTGCAGCCAGCGGACCAATTTTGCTGATCGGCTGCGCTACCACGGTAATCTGGGGATCTATGAACGTGGCAAGGTCGAAATCGTCGAAACCGACCAGAGATACATCCCGCGGCACCGAAAGCCCCATGGTTCGCAAACCGACCAGGGCTCCTTGAGTCATCAAGCTGTCGACCGTGAAGATAGCGGTCGGCTTTTGTTCCTGGCTGAACAAGCGGATGGTTGCATCAACGGAGTGCTTGATCGTGGACTTGGACACGGCAATCAGACGCTCGTCAATTTCCATACCATGCGACGTGAGCGATTGTCTGTAACCCGAAAGACGTTCCTGCGCAGTGAAAATGCGCGCCTCATCCCCCAGAAAGGCGATCCGCCGATGCCCGTTGGAGATCAGATAGTCAATCGCCTCGCGGGCACCGCCTTCGTTGTCGACCAAGATACTGTCGCAGGAAACTCCCTCCGCATAGCGGTCGATCATGATAAGGGGCGTGCCTTCGCGACTCATGCTTTCGAAATGTTTGGTTTCAGCAGCCGAAGTCGGCGCGACAATCATTCCCCGCACACTGAGCGCCCGCAAACTGTCGAGAAGTTCTTTCTCCTGCTCGACATCCTCTTCACTGCTGGCGATCAGGAGATTGTGCCGATGCTGCCGCAGATGCACATCCAGATCATGGGCAATTCGCGCGAAGAACGGGTTCTGAATGTCGCCCGGAATGAATCCAACCAGCGGCAGATCACCACGCCGCAATGCCTGCGCTACGCGATTTCCACGATAGCCCAACCGGTCGGCAGCTTCGAAAACCCGCAATGCCGCCTCGTCCCCGACATAGCCGTATCGGTTCAGGGCACGCGCGGCTGTCGCCCGCGAGACGTTGGCAGCGGCAGCAACCTCTTTCAGGGTGACTGTCTTGCGTGGCAAGGTTGAATCCTTTGTTACTGGCAGGACTACCCCCGCCATCGAGAAGATTTACTTGGGTAGCCGATAACCACAATTAGAACCTCAAGGCAAACTGCATCCGAGAACCGAGAGTCAGTGAAATCGATTCTTGCCCCATCAGGCGTGGTCGTCGTTACGGTCGCGATAACATCCTTGCTACCACGGCATGCGACCTCTCCAGAAATAATAGTTAATTACTTGTAATAGATATAAATATCTTAACTAAGAAAAAATTCTCCTCGACGCTTGCCAGAATGAGAATTTTATGTGACGCTAGTTATGAGATCGGTATCACGCCTCTAGTCAAGGCTGCGCCGATTTTTTTAGAGCAGCGAATGAGATCGGTATCATAAATCATCTGATCAAGTAAAAGTTCACCGGCCGCCTGCACCACAACAGCCCTTCACATCGCTGAGCACTTATCGGGCCGGCAACTCAAAAGACAAGGAACGTGAGATGCTAAACTTCGACAAGGATCGTTTTCTGACCATTCAGGGCGGCGCGGTCGGCATTGCCAACGACATGCGGAAGCTGGTCAGGGAACTCCTTTCCTCAGGGATCGAGAGAGTTTTCTTCATGGGTACGGGTGGCGTTCAGCTGCTGACGCTTCCGGCCATTGAACTGGCCTCGCGGCATTCCGTATTTCCCATCTCCGCGGCACTACCGGCGCAGGTCGTGCTGGACCCGCCAGCAGGCCTGGATGCCTCTGCCCTCGTCGTGCTGCCATCACTGTCAGGCACCACAAAGGAAAGTGTCGAACTGTTGGCGTTCCTCAAGAAGACCGGTGCAAGGACGCTGTCCCTGACCGGCCATTCCGACACCCCGTTAGCGCAACAGGCGGATTACAATTTCACCAATTTCGCCGAAGACGACACTTCTTCCGAGTCCTTCTATCTGCAAACTCTCTTGCTGGTTCTGGCGATCCTGGATGAACGCGGCGAAATCACGGATTATGACCGGATCGTCACCGAACTGGAACTGCTTCCGTCGCTGCTGGCCGATGCCAAGGAGGCATTCGAGCCCGAAGCCGCCCGGCTGGCGACAGAAATCAAGGACGAGACATATCACATCTTTACTGGTTCCGGCTCGGTCTGGCCCGAAGCTCATTATTACGGCATGTGCATTCTGGAAGAAATGCAGTGGATCCGTACGCGCCCCGTTCATGCAGCAGATTTCTTCCATGGTACGCTGGAATTGGTTGAGCCCGGCGTTAGTGTCTTCGTATTCAAGGGTGAAGACGCCTACCGGCCGCTTTCCGAGCGTGTCGAGAACTTCGCCCGCCGCTACACCGACAAGGTACGTGTCCTCGATACGGCAAGCGTGAAACTGCCCGGCATCAGCGACGATGTCCGCGCGATGATTTCCCCGATCCTGCTGGCCACCCTTCTGGAACGGCTGAGCGCGCATCTCGAGGTGCTACGCGATCATCCACTGACCACGCGACGCTACTACAAGCGTGTCGAATACTGATCACCACCAACAACAAGGGAGAGTAACAATGAAAACAAGCAAGCATATCAAGACACTTCTGCTGTCGGCATGCTCGATCTCCGGCCTGGTCTTGGCGAATCCTGCGGCGGCAGAAGTCGTCGTCGCAGATCCCGATGCACAGGTCGATCACAGTGGTACCCTGTCGATCCTGACGAAGTTCGGTTCTCAGCAATTGTCACCCTATTTCGTCGACATCGCTGAAAAATACCAGGAACTGCATCCGGACGTCTCAATCGAGCTCATCCAGGAAACCGACGACAGCGTGAAAGACAAGACCAAGACACTGGTCGCGACGAACTCCCTCCCCGACATCTTTTTCACCTGGACGGGAACCTGGGGCGGAAACTTCATCCGCGGTGATCGCGCTGTCGATCTGACCCCTGTCGTCGGCCCGGACTCGGAATGGGGCAAGACCCTGACTCCGGCCGCATTGGACGCTTTCGTCTATAATGACCGCAATTTTGGCGTCCCGCTGTACCTCGACGCCAAATTCATGGGATACAATAAGAAAATCTTTGCTGATGTCGGAGTTGAGGTTCCGGAAAGTTTCGAAGAACTCCTGGTGGCATGCGACAGCATTCACGAAGCGGGCATCACCCCTGTCTCGTTGGGAAACAAAGAATCCTGGCCTGTTGTACATTACCTCGGCCAGTTGCTCGTCTATAACGTGCCGGTCGCGACGCTCGAAAAAGATTTCGACCCGAGCACGGCAGAATACAGCGATCCCGGCTATGTCGCATCACTCCAGCAATTCGACGAGTTTCGTCAACGCTGCACTGATGGCGCCCCCAATGGTACCTCTTACGAAACCGCGGTACAGGCCTTCAGCGACGAGAGATCTGCCATGTACTACCAGGAGATCCTCGAATTTGATGAATCCGCCACCGAGGAAACCACGATGAAGCCCGAAGATTTTGGGTTCTTCAAACTGCCCGTCCCCGAGGGTGCCAAGGGCGATCCGGACGCCATTGAAGGTGCTCCTGAAGGCTATATGGTCAGCGCGGCCTCGGACAATATTCCGCTTGCCATAGATTTCCTCAAATTCGTGACATCACAGGAAAACGGCAAGATCCTTTCGGCCAGCCCCTATGGTCAGCCCAGTGCGGTGATCGGCGGTTCGGACGAGACGACGATGAATCCGAATGTCGTGGCGGGAATGGCCGATATCGACAAGGCCAGCTACCTGATGCCCTGGCTCGATACGGTGAACCACCCGCGTGTCGCGGCGGCCTGGCTGTCCGGCCTGCAATCGCTGACCGGCGGCAGCATGGCCCCCGAAGAAGTCATGAGCGCGGTGCGCGACGCGGCTTCGGCGGCCCGGCAGTAAGCGGTCCGGGCCATGGAGACGATCCGGCAAACCCCTGATGGCGCAGCCTCGTGCGGCGCCATCACCGATATGCAAGGCCCGTCGCCTACGCGACGGCTGTTCGACAAGCTACTGTCGCTCCGATGGGTCCTTCTCGCGGTAATCATCGTCAGCGGTTTCATCTACATCCCTATCGTAGAGAATTTCCGTGTCAGCATGACCAATCGAGACATTTTCACCGGCGAGGTCAGCAATGTCGGGTTGACGAATTATCAACGCCTGCTGGATGATCCGGTCGTTTGGCGCGCACTTCTGAACAACACGTTCTACGCCCTGATATCGATCTTCTTCCAAGTCTTTTGCGCCTTCGTTCTTGCCGCGATCATAGAAGGGCTTCGCAACCGACGGGTACGGAATTTCTGGCGCGCGGTTTATTTCATCCCATCGGCGATCTCGACGACCGTTACCGGGCTGCTGTTCTACTTCATCTATCAGCCCGATGTCGGACTAATGGACGCCGCGCTGACTTTTCTGGGGCTCGAGCAATTCTCGCATCCATGGCTCGCGCTGGAAAGCACTGCCATTTTCGGGATCATCGCCATGAGCCAGTGGCAGGGTTTCGGCTATTCCACCCTGCTGTTCTCGATCGCAATTCAGAAAATTCCACGTGAACTCTACGACGCTGCAACCATGGATGGAGCAGGTCCGGTCAGGCAATTGTTCAGTATCACATTCCCGATGGCCCGCGAAATGTCCGGCCTGATGATCATCGTGACCATTACCGGCGCCTTCCAGGTCTTCAACGAGGTCATGGTGATGACCAGCGGCGGCCCCAGCAACAGCAGTCAGGTCCTTGGTACATGGTTTTACGAGCAGGCATTCATCCTGAATGACTTCGGCTACGGAGCTGCAATCGCCGCGATCATCTTTGTGGTGACCATGCTCACCGGCATCGCCCAAGTCTGGTACACCAGAAAACGGAGGGTGCAGTTGTGACAATGCCTGTTTCCGCTCAGCAAACCGCACCGACCGACATCTGGAGCACACTCGCCCGGGCCGTCCTGCTGGGCTTCCTGCTCTGCCTGGGCATTCTGGTGATATACCCGCTTCTGTGGATGGCGCTAAGCGGGTTCAAGACCAATTCCCAGATCTTCAACGCCCCCTTCGATCTGCCGACGGGATTTTCATGGGCAAACTATGTTGCGGCGTGGAATCAGGGGGTCCGCAGCTTCCTCGTTTCGAGCATCGTGGTAACGGCATCCTCGGCGGCCTGCACCGTGCTGATCAGCGCATGGACAGCCTATGGCCTGACCCGAACCCGGATGCCGGCAAAACCCATCATCACGGCCTTCATCCTTGGCGGCATGATGCTCAGCCCTACGGTGGCACTGATTCCGCTGGTGCGGATGATGCAGTCGATCGGGCTCTACAACACCCATTGGGCACTGATCATTCTATACACTGCCTTTCGTATTCCTTTCACCACCTTCCTGATCCGGGCCTATATGCTGGAATTACCGTCCGATCTGGATGAGGCCGCACGCATGGATGGGGCTTCCGACCGGCAGATATTCTGGCGGATCATGCTGCCGCTATGCCGGCCGATTATCGTGTCCAGCGTCATACTGCATGTCCTCTTCGCCTGGAACGAATATCTCTTCGCGATGATCTTCACGAGCGATCTGGACGTGCAGACATTGCCTGTTGGTCTGACCTCGCTGATGGCAAAGCACGGCACGAATTATGCGCAGGTCTTCGCGGCAATGACCATCTCGGCCCTGCCCATCGTCATCCTGTTCTTCCTGATGCAGCGGTATTTCATCCGCGGTCTGACGGAAGGCATTGGCAAGTAACTAAACGGAACAAGGTTTTCATGGTCAAGCTAGCCACTTCTCAACTGATCGGCTCGAATTTCTGCTTTCAGCATGTCCCGTTCGAGACCGTCGCCAAAGCCCTGCGCGAACACGGCTTGTCTCGCATGGAGCTTTGGGGAATCGCTCCGCATCTGGATCTGTTCCATTCAAACGCCCCCTATATCACCCGGCTGTCAGCCATCCTGGATGACAACGGCATTTCAGTCTGCTGCCTGACGCCCGAACAGGTGCTATATCCTGTCAACATCGCCTCGGGCGATGCCGCGTTTCGTGAAGCCAGCATCGCCCATTTCCTCCGTGCAGCCGAGATCGCAGCAGAGCTGGGTGCAGAGCATATCTTCCTGACCTCAGGGCGGGGTTACGAAAACGAACCTGCTGATATCGCATGGAATCGCTCGGTCGAGGCCATCGCGCGCATTGCCGATCATGCCGCAATACTCGGTCTGCGCTGTCTTCTGGAACCGTTGCAGAGAGTAGAGAGCAATATCCTGCTGAACGCGGCGGGGTTGCAACGGATGCTGAACGAGCTGGGACGCGACAATATCGACATCGTGTTGGACATGGTGGCGATGCACGCGGCGGGCGACTGCGTGGCGGATTATGTCAAACGCTTCGGACCGCTTCTTTCACATGTGCATATCGCCGATGGCAAGCCCGCCGGGCATCTCGTCTGGGGTGACGGGGAGCTGCCTCTGGGTGACTGGCTCGCTCAGTTGGCCGCCGCCGGTTACCGTGGCCGTCTTTCCTTCGAGCCTTTCGGTGATGGGACCTATGCCCTGGATCCGGTTACCGCCCTGAAGCGCAACCTTGCGGCCATTGCTCCGCATCTGGACGGCGAGGTGATCGTACAATGATCGAACAGACCACCAATCGTGAGGCCAAGCTTGTGGCGGTGGGAGACAATTGCCTGGATATCTATGTCGATCAGCAGGCCATGGCGGTCGGCGGCAACGCTCTGAACGTCGCGGTGCAATGGATACGACAGGGCTGGCCCGCCCGGTATTTCGGCACCGTCGGAGAAGACGCAGAGGGCGAGGCTTTGCTGGCGGAGGTTGCCAAAGCCGGACTGCCGCCACAGGACGTCGAGCGCCTCCCCGGCGGCACCGCAGTCACCTTGATCCGCGAAAAGGCGGGCGACCGGCAATTCCTGTTAGAGGATCTCGGCGTCGGAGAAGGTTACATCCCCTCACCGGATCGCCACGCGGTATTGCAGGATGCGGATTGGGTGCATCTAGGCACCCATTCCGACGCGGCCCTTGTGAGGCGCCTTGTCGAAGAGAAAGTGCAGTTCAGCATCGATGTCTCGACCCAACCGCAAAGCCTCGCGCTGGACGGCATCCCATTGATATTTGCATCCGGCCCCGAGGCAAAGGACGCTTCCGTCGAACCGTTGACCCGGGCACTGCTGAACAGCGGCGCGAGAAAAGCGATGGTGACCTGCGGCAGCCGCGGCGCATGGTTCCACGACGGGAGCGAATTGCATTACTGCCCCGCCGAAAAAATCGAGGCAGTGGATACTTGCGGTGCAGGCGACAGCTTCATTGCCGCTTTCCTGACTGCCTATTGCATTGCCGGGGCAAAACCTCAGGACGCCATGGCCGATGCGACGCATGCCGCTGCCCGGACCTGCCTCCACAAGGGCGGCTTCCCGCAGGAACTTCGCCCCGCCCCAAACTGGCTGTTGGCCAAATACGCCGACATCATCGACCCCGCGAAGGAGCGCTGAAGTGCCCCCCATCACCATGCGCCAACCGGTTCTGGCTCCGCCTGCCGATCGTTCTTTCTGGCTGCAGGATATTGACGCGCAAAGCGTCACCGAGCCTTTGACGGGTAGTCAACAGGCGGATATCGTTATTGTCGGCGGCGGTTATACTGGTCTCTGGACCGCGCTGCGCCTGCGCGAACTCGCCCCGGAAAAGCGCGTCATGGTGCTTGAGGCCGGGCATTGCGGCTCGGGTGCCTCCGGGCGCAATGGCGGGCAAATCCACTCCTGGTATGCCGAGATCGATCAACTGGCCGCGGTCGTGGGCGAAGAGGAGGCGCGCAGCCTTTGCGCTGACACCACCGGCAGCATTGCCGAGATCAAGACGCTGCAGGACAGCGGGCTGATCGATTGCGACCTGCGCCTTGACGGCTGGCTCTGGACAGCTAGTTCGACGGCCCAGGAGGGGGCATGGTCACAAGCCGTCGCGATGACCAAGGCTGCAGGTGCCGACCGTTTCCGACCGCTTGACGCTGACGAAATTCTCCATCGCACCGGTTCACCCGTATCCTACACCGGGGTCGTGGAAGCCGATGCCGGTTCCGTTCATCCCGGCAAGTTGGCCATCGGCCTGCGTGATCTGGCCATTGCCCGCGGCGTAATCCTCCATGAGAACTCGCCCGTTCTTGAAATTCATCCGGGCTCGGTCTGCCGTTTGCGCAGTTCGACCGGAGAGGTGACTGCGCCGACTCTCGTGCTGGCTGCCAATGCCTGGCTGGCCGCTATTCCCGAGTTGCAGCAATATATTTACATCGTGCAAAGCCAAGTCATCGCCACGGCAGAGATCCCGCAGCGGTTGGACGAGCTGGGCTGGCGCGACGGCGCGGCGATCTGCGATTCCCAGCGACAGGTTCTGTATTATCAGCGGACACCGAAAGGCCGGGTGATCTTTGGTCACGGCAGCGGCCTGACCGCCTTTCACGAAAATTTCAGCGCCGAGTTCAATCGCAGCAGCAAGCGTGGACGCGACAGTATCGCAGAGCTTCATCGTGTCTATCCCGAGTTGGCGGATGTCGCGATCACCCATGACTGGGCCGGTCCCATAGACTGCTCGGCCGATCATGTGCCAGTCTTTGACCATTTGGCCGGGCATCCCAACATCTTCTTCGGTATGGGTTTCAACGGCACAGGCATTGCCCAGACTCCGATTGCCGGCCGCATCCTGGCCAGCCTGGCCCTCGGCAGCCGCGATCGATGGAGCGAAAGCGGACTGGTAGGGATCGGGAAACGTCTCAAACTCCCTCCCGAACCCTTCCGCTATCTTGGCGGCAGGTTGGTGCGCGCTGCCATCCGCCGTCGCAACGCAATGGAAATCCGGAATGAGCGACCGGACCCGATCACCCGGATTCTATCGGACATGACCCCCGGGCACTGACCCGCCCGCAGGACCGACGAACCGCAACTGGAGTTTCGCGAAATGGCCGAGCTGACAATCCGTCAAATAAGAAAATCATATGGCACCATGGAGGTACTTCACGGCATCGACCTCGATGTCCAGAAAGGCGAATTCATGGTCTTTGTCGGTCCATCGGGCTGCGGGAAGTCCACTCTTTTGCGCAGCATTGCCGGGCTGGAAGACATCACCTCGGGAGAATTGCGCATCGAGGGTCAACTCATGAACCATGTCCCGCCCTCCAAGCGAGGCATCGCCATGGTTTTCCAATCCTACGCGCTTTACCCGCATATGACGGTGCGCGACAACATGGCCTTCGGCATGAAGATCGCCGGCATGAAGAAATCCGAAATAGAACAGCGCGTTCGGCATGCCGCCGATATCCTGCAACTGGGCGACTATCTGGACCGCCATCCCAAGGCGCTGTCTGGCGGGCAGCGCCAACGTGTTGCCATCGGTCGCGCCATCGTGCGCGATCCTCGCGTGTTTCTCTTCGATGAGCCATTGTCGAATCTCGATGCAGCACTGCGCGTCGCCACCCGTATCGAGATCGCCAAGCTGAAGCAGGCCATGCCCGATACGACGATGATCTATGTCACCCATGACCAGGTCGAGGCAATGACCCTTGCTGACCGGATCATCGTACTGAAGGATGGTTATGTCGAACAAATCGGCGCCCCGAAAGAACTATATCGCAGCCCCCGCAACATCTTTGTCGCGCAATTCATCGGTTCTCCGGCAATGAATATCGTCGAGGGCAAGGTAATTCACAACGATGACAATCGCGTCACCGTGGAACATGCCGCAAACGGCAGGGCCGAGATCGCCATGCGAATGTCCGAGGATATCATCGGTCGCACTGTTCGGATAGGCGTCCGCCCCGAGGATCTCTCGTTGGCAGATCAAGACGGCCCCCACATCTTCGTCGGCACCATTGACCATATCGAGCATCTGGGAGAAGTCCAACTGGTGCATCTCGATACCGGACTTTCCGATAGACCGGTGATCGCAAAGCTTGCGGGATCGCTGGATCTCACCCGAGGACAAGATATCTGCCTACGCACCAACGTGACATCACTGCATCTGTTCGACGATCAGGGCGAACGTCTGAACGGGCCAGCAGCAGGTTGATTAGTAAACTTTCTACCGGCTTGCGCCGGTAGCATCCCGATTGGAGCGCAGCTCCAGATACTGGCGGATGATTCCATCGTCGACATTTCCCGAGGTCGTCGAAAAATAGCCGGGCGCCCAGAACCAGCACCCCCACTCCACGGGAGTTCGCTTGAGGGCAACTTGTTGTTCCGTAAAACGCTGATCCCTCGGGCTGCAACCATCGGAGAGGGGCATTGATCTCGTCGTCCTCGCGGCGCTCGTCAACGCCGGGGACACGAGAGTCTCCCGAAAGTTTAATGCACAGGACGGCTGGACTCGCGAGATCGATCTCTACGTCCCTGTGTCCGCTTCCGCGGACTGGACCGCGAGCACGAAATCGATCGAGGCGATGTTGCGTTTCCTCACCAACGATCATCAACGTATCCGTCCGGCGTGACTGCGGTTGACTTTTAGCTTGGCAGCCAATTCCAGGGGCCGAGTTCTTCGATGCGGTTGATCTTGTGATCAGCAATGTGGTTCAGCACCAACGTCAGCCAGGCCTCGGGGTCGACCGCGTTCATGCGGGCGGTTTCGATGAGGGTGTAGGCAATCGCTGCGACCTTGCCGCCGCCTTCGGACCCCATGAACAGATAGTTTTTGCGTCCGAGAGTCAGTGGTCTGATTGACCGCTCGCAGATATTGTTGTCCAACTCCAATCGACCGTCGTTGAGATAGGCCCGTGCCTTGGGCATGCGGCCGAGCGCGTACCCGATGGACTCGGCCAGTTTGGTTTTTCCGGAGATTTTTGGCAGTTGGCTCTTCAGCCAGTTCTCCAGATCATCGAAGATGGGCCTGGCTCTGGTCTGTCGCAGGGCGACGCGTTCGTCGGGTGGCTTGTAGCGCGCATCCTTTTCGATGGCGTAGAGCCTAGCGATGCGTTCGATTGCCTCCCTGGCAATGGTGGACCCGTCTCGTTCAAAGTTATCCACAAATTTTCGCCGCACAAGCACCATGCAGGCCTGTTCTCTGGCCAGACCCTCGCCGAACAACCCGTTGAAGCCGGTGAACCCATCGGCATGCACAGCGCCTATGGTACCGGACCGATACTGGGCTGGCTGGTCGACCGCAAGATTGCTCCCCACATACCCGTCTTCGACAAGTCTGGGCGCGCCGACGGAACATGGACACGGGCCGACTTCGAATGGGACGCGAAGAATGATCGATACATCTGCCCCGAGGGCCACGAGCTGAAGCAGGTTCGCCGCAACTATTCCGATCCGAACCGGGGACCAACCGGCAAGGGACGCGCCAAATATCGCGCCCTGAAACTGACCTGTCAGGTTTGTCCGTCGAAACAGAAATGCTGCCCGAACGCCGATGCCAGATCGATCACCCGCGAAGAACACGAGAACGCCCGCCAAGTCGCGCGCGACATCGCCAAGACCAAGCAATACGACGTCTCGATGAAGCTTCGGAAGAAGGTCGAGATGCTCTTCGCCCACCTCAAGCGCATCCTCGGCCTAAATCGGCTCCGATTACGCGGCCCATGCGGCGCAAATGATGAATTCCTCTGGTCTGCCACCGCCCAGAACCTCAGGAAATTGGCGAAGATCTTTCCTGCGCCGCAGCAAGTGTGCAAAGCCCGTTAAGAAAGGCGCGCGCCCAATTCAAAGCCTGGATTTCCGCGGTTGCAGCACGTTGTTTTTCCACAGAATCGGCGGGAAGCGGAAGTTCGCTGCATGAGCTACCAAGTCATCAAGATTGGCTGAAAGCCGCGATTCCGGTCAGAGTTGCTAACTAATTTTCTTTCTCGGCGAGCGTGACAGCAAAGTCCCATGGCTCATCCGGACCGCCTTTTGTAAGTGACACCTAAAATGGCGTGGTCCTGTGTCATCAATCATCCTCCAGACATCCTGACCGGTTTCTATATTTCTACAGGGCGAGCCCGTCCAGGCTCGTGTGCAGGCGGTAGTGATTGTTCTCGCGCGCCCTGCCGCAATCAGTTGGCAGGCATGGCGCAGGCCGGAGAAGAGGGGCTTGTTGAGGCATTCATCGCAGCGGCAGTCATATTCCGCCTCGATCCGCAAGATGGGAGCGACGGAAAGGCTCTCGAGCTTCGTATAACGCTTATCTATGTAAAGCCGAAAGGAAATGGCCATGAAACGTCTCATTCTCGCCGCCACAGCATCGCTTGTTGCACTGTCAGGCGCAGCCCAGGCGGATAACCCGCGGAAAGATAACCATCACCGCGGAAATGCAGTGCATGCCGCGCCAGGGCAGGTCAAGAAGCAAGAGGTCCGCCGGGACACCCCCAAGCCCGACGCCCGTCGCTCCGCGCCTAGGCAAATTAAAAAGCAAGAGGTCCGTCGGGACGCCCCCAAGTCCAGTGCCCGTCGCTTCGCGCCCGGACAGCGGATGCCGAAAGGCTACCAAGCCATTGTCGATTACCGCCACTATGGCCTTCCCCACCCAGGCCGTGGTTATCGCTACGTTCACTATAACAACGACGTCTATAAAGTCTCGACAGAGACCAATACAGTGGCTGCGTTAATCGGCGCGCTGGCTGCACTACGCTGATTTGAAGCACCCTCACTCATGAATGGCGGGTCCGCTCCGGCGGTCGATGGTATAATGAACGCGACGTGCTGCCGAAGCGGCGCGGCGCTCGGTGTCACTCACTGGCCAAAACCGCGGTTCGGACCCGATAGCTTTTTCACCTGAGCTGAAGGAAGCTGACATGAACGACTTTGTTTGCTATCGCATGAGCCCTGCCGCTTGCTCAGGTGCCGACTGAAGGATGCTCCGGGCAAGCCACGAGAATATTTTCATCGGCGAGCGACGGAAATCGTCGGTTCGTCCGTATAATCAGTGAAACAATGTCCGGATCTGTGCCGGAACAGTCCGGCGGACAGGCCCGATACTCATGGATGACATGACAGAAGATGACGATGAGATGTTATTGGTCGCTTCTGGGCAGGGGAATATGCGCGCCGCCCGAGCCCTTACGCTTCGCCTGACGCCTGTGGCCTATGCCTATGCCCACAGGCAGCTAGGCAATGCCCCGGACGCCGAGGACGTCGTGCAGGAAGCCATGATAAGGCTCTGGAGGATTGCACCGAGCTGGCGGTCGGGCGAAGCCCGGGTCACCACATGGCTCTACACCGTCGTGCTCAATCTTTGCCGGGATCGGCTTCGGCGATCTGTGCGAGGGGTTCCTCTCGAGACCATCCCGGAGCCGCAAGACCCCGGGCGAGGCGCTGCAGAGCGCATGGAAGACGACGATAGGGTGCGAGCGCTGAACTCTGCGCTCCAGCAATTGCCGGAGCGGCAGCGCCGTGCAGTTGAGTTGCGGCATCTGGAGGGACTATCAAACCCTCAGATTGCTGAAATCCTCGGGATCAATGTGGCCGCGGTCGAGAGTCTGACCGCCCGGGGTAAACGCAAACTTGCCGAGATCCTGACCGCCCATGGTTCGGCTCTCCCGAAACAGGAACAAAAGCGATGACCGATCCGGACACCGAACTCGAGGTTTTTTTCACCGCCGCACGGCGCGCTGCACCGCAGCCATCGGACGCGCTGTTCGCCCGGATCATGGCCGATGCCGAAGCCGCGCAACGAGTGCCCGAAACACGGCGCCCGCCAAATGCTCTCGGCCGGCTGCAGGCATGGGTCAGCGACCTCTGGCGTCCAGCATCGGGGCTTGCCGCCGCTGGTGTCGCCGGTTTAGCCATTGGGTTGTATTTCCCCGGCGCTGTCGATCCGGCCGGTATGCTTGCCGCGGATTCGAGCTTCCTTCCCGCAGATCTTTACAGCGAGGCCGACTATGAAGCCGCGCTCTGGAGCGAGTGAATGCCATGACCAAGATCCCTCCTGAACCCGCAGAACCGACCCGGCGCTGGAGTAGCGTGAAGCTTATTTTGTGCGTCTCGCTTGCGCTCAACCTTTTGGTGGCTGGTCTTTTCGTTGGTGGACTGATCAGGCAGTCCCCCTCTGGAGATCATCGGGGTTCTGCGGGACGGGGCGACATCGGTGCTACGGTCATCATGGCATTGCCACGCGACACGCGTCACGCCCTGCGCGAGGAGTTAAAGCAAGACGGCGAGTTTGACAAAAACAGAGATCGCCTTTCTGCCATGCCAGACCTGCTCGATGAATTGCGCTCGGAAGATTTTGACGCGCAGGCATTTGTCGATGTCCTCAGCGAAATCCGGCAATCGCGCGACGAGCGCCTGGCGAAGATCGAGGAGGCCGTGTCGCGCGGCATTGCTGCCATGAGCACGGCCGAGCGCAGCGCCTATGCCGATCAGCTGGAAGAGATGCTGCAGAACCAAAAGCGCTGCGCCCGCCGGTGACCCGCAATGTCCGCCTGAGACGTTTGTAATTTTTTTCTGGTGGCGGCGACGGAAAAGAGGCTGAGCTTCGTATAAGTTATGTCGCAACCAGAAAATAAGGCAGGACATATCAATGACAAGAACTCCTTCTCTGACCCTTTCCGTGGCCGTGTTGCTCGCTGGCTTTGGCGCATTCGCCACGCCTGCGCTCGCCCAGTCCCAAGACGCCGAAACCAATCAGAAAGTGGACATGTTTGAACGCTTCGACGCTAACGGCGACGGCGCTATCACCCGTGAGGAGATGGAACAGGCGCAAGCCGCGGCGAAAGAAAAACGCGACACGCGGCGATCGAAGAAACATGAACGCAAAGGCGGAGAACGTGGCGCAGGCGCCAAGGCTGCCTTCGAGCAGGCCGACTCCGACGGTGACGGCGCTCTGTCTCGATCCGAGCTGCTCGCACGGAATGAAGCGCGGGTCGACAAAATGATCGAACGCTTCGATGCCGACGAGGATGGGGCCCTGAGCCCTGAGGAGATGCGCGAAGGCGTCGGCAAACGTCATCGGGGCCACCAGCGCGGAAACTGACGGGCGGCGCGCGGTTCGCCGCGCGCCTACCCGCGGAGGCTCTGGCGACCAAGGGCGATCCTTGTGCCGGAGTTCATCGTCTCCATTGGGAATGATGAGCGCTCGGGCGAAGTTCCTCCATTCATCGAGCAGCGGTCTGCGCGGGCGGCCTTTATTGGCCCGCGCAGACCTTCTTTCCGATATCTCACCGCAAAAGTTCCTCCTGCATCGGCATACATCGCCTCCATTGCATCGGCCCCAAGGAATATCCCCACATGGTTCACCTTCTGAAAACAGCCCTCGGGGCGGCGATACTGGCCGCGGCCTTCTTCTGGACCTTTGGGATTCCGATCGGTGGCGACTTACCGAGCTCCGAAGAATCCGCGAGCTCTCTCTCGCGTCCCGGTCCCGGCCGGGGCGGCCCTGGAGGTCCACGTGGCGGGGGCGCTTCTTCCAGCGTGCAAACGGTTGCGGTTACTTCGACGTCGTTTCAGGAAGTCCTGACAGCGATTGGCACCTCTCGCGCAGGCAATAGTGTTTCAGTGACGACCGAAACCGAAGGGCGGATCGTAGAGGTTGATCTGGTTGCCAACGAACATGTTGAACAGGGTGATGTTCTTCTCCGCTTTGCGTCCGACCTGGAAGAAATCGAACTGACGGCTGCGGAGGTCGAACTTGAGAGTGCCCGGCAAACTCTCGAACGCTACCGCACGCTCGCGGGCACGGGTAGTGGGGCAGTTGCCGACACGACCGTGCAGGAGGCCGAGACGGCCGTGCTGCTTGCCGAGGCAAATTTGGCACGCGCGCAAAATGCTCTGGATCAACTTATCGTCGAGGCGCCCATTTCCGGCAAGATCGGATTATCCGAAGCCCGGGTCGGAAACCGGCTCTCCGCGGGCGACGCGATCGTTACGATCGACGACACCAGCAAAATCGTCCTCTCCTTTGAACTTCCCGAACGCGCAGTCGATCTGCTTGAGGTGGGCCGCGAGCTTAACGCCACGACACCCGCCCTTGCTGGCCGAAACTTCACCGCAACGATCTCTGCCTTCGATAGCCGGATAGACGAGACCACACGCACTGTGACGGTAGAGGCCGAGATCGAAAATGACGACGGTAAGCTATGGCCGGGGATGAGCTTTTCTGTGCAGCTCGCCAACGAGAGTGAGCCGCTACCACAGGTCCCGTCGTCCGCCTTGAGCTGGACCAATGAGGGCGCCCAAGTCTGGGCGGTGCGTGATGGTATCGCCACTTCCGTTCCCGTGGAACTGCGCATGCGCGAAGGCGATATGGCCTGGATTGAAGGCGACCTCGGTGCGGACGAGCAGATCGTTCTCGACGGGAGCGCCCAAATTCAGGAAGGCGCGCAGATCACCTCGGAAAACGAGCCGCCCGCGGGCAATGGCGCTTCGGGTGAGCCTCAGCCGTTGATCGGGGCCGCGGAACGCATGGCGCCCGTCCCGAGCAGCAGCAGAGCCGGCGAAAGAGAGGCAAGCTGATGAAGATTGCACCCAGCATGCCCCGGGCCGGCATGATCGATCTCTTCGTGCGCAGACCCACGCTTGCGATTGTCATCAACCTTCTCATCCTCATTGCAGGCGCAGTCGCACTGTTCGGCGTCGATGTACGGGAAATGCCGCAAGTAGACCAGCCGGTGCTGTCAGTTCGCGCAAGCTATGATGGGGCCTCGGCGGAAATCGTCGACCGTCAGGTGACGGCAGTTCTCGAAGCGTCCCTAAGCCGAATGGAAGGGCTAAAGAACATCTCTTCCACCTCCAGCTATGAATCGAGCCAGATTTCGATCGATCTGAATGATGGCGTCGACATAGATACCGCGACGAACGATGCGCGCGAAATCGTGTCTCAAACGATGCGGGAACTGCCCGAGGATATGGACGAGCCGAGCGTGTCGCAGAACGATTCCGATGCGCAGCCCATCGTCAGGCTCGCCCTTTCCGGAACCGCAGACATCCCGGAGCTGACGAGCATTGCCGAAGGCATCGTTACCGATCGACTATCGGTCATCGAAGGGGTTGCCGAGATCACCGTAACTGGCAACCAACTTCAGGAATTTCGGGTGGAGATCGATATGACCGCCCTACAAAGCCGCGGGCTGTCACTCGACGACGTGGAAACGGCACTCCAGGCTCTGCGCGATGACACCCCTCTCGGCTCGCTGGATACAGGAAGCGAAACATTGACCCTGCGCTCGGCGAGCCCGGATGCCACGGTCGAGGATATCGCAACCTTGCGGATCGATCGCACCACTCGGATCTCCGACGTGGCATTCGTCCAATTGACATCCGAGGACCAGAGCTCAAGCGCCTATATTGACGGTCAACCCTCCGTCAGCATCGATATCGTTCGCGAGTCGGTGGGCAACACCCTAACCATTTCCCAAGCTGTAAATCAGGCCGTTGCCGAACTTGCATCGGTCCTGCCAGAGGGAGTCTCGTTAGCCGTCACCTCCGACGATGGTGTCTTCATAGAACAATCGATCAAGGAGGTCCTGAGCTCGATCATTATGTCCACGGCCATCGTGATCCTGACCATCTATGCCTTCATCGGCTCCGCGCGTGCGACGATCATTCCGGCATTCACGATACCCGTTGCCCTGGTTGGAACCATCGGGGCCATCTGGATGGCCGGGTTCTCGATCAACACCATCACGCTTCTTGCCCTTGTGTTGGCGACAGGCATGGTGGTCGACGATGCTATCGTCGTCGTCGAAAACATCGTCCGAAAGCGTCGTGAAGGGATGGGCCGACGCGCCGCAGCAGTCGCGGGCACCAGCGAGGTCTTCTTTGCAGTGCTGTCAACGACAGCAACGCTCGCGGCCGTCTTCATTCCGATCTCCTTCCTCCCCGGCCAGGCCGGCGGCATTTTCAAGGAGTTCGGCTTCGTTCTTGCCTTCAGCGTCACGCTTTCATCCATCGCGGCTCTCGTCCTTGCGCCGGTGCTTGCCGCAATCGTCGATCCCGGCCGACACGATCTGGCCAGCGGGCAAGCGTCGCGTCCATCCTTTCTCGCGCGCGGCTTCGATGCGCTCGTCGATCGGACCATCAGGTCCCCGATCCTTGCCATATGCATTGCCGGGGCTGTCGCGATCATCGCACTGGGCGCAGCCCGTGAAATGCCTTCGGAAGTCACCCCGAGCGAAGACCGCGGGTTCTTCATGGTTATGGCACGGTCGTCGTCCGGCGACAGCGTCGAGGTGCTCGAGACCGTCATATCGCAAATCGAAGGCGTCCTGGCGCCCTACCGCGAGAGAGAGGTCATCAGCACGGTCCAGTCATTGACCGGCCGGGGCGGCAGCGGCATGGCCTTCGTGATCGTACGATTGGCGGACTGGGCCGACCGCGACACCCCGCAGCAGGAGGTCATGGCAGATGTCAGCCGACAAATGGGAGATATTCCCGGCCTTACCGCATTCGTGCGATCCAGCAACAGCCTCAACATCCGCGGTGGCGGTGGAGGAGGACTCGAGTTTGCGGTTTCCGGGCAGGATCGGGACGCTCTGGAAGATGCGACCGACGCTCTTATATCAGCGATGCAATCGGATAGCACATTCCTCAATCCTCAACTTTCGAGCGAGCAGGTCCAGCCCGTTCTCGAAGTTGAAGTCGACCGTGAGGCGGCCCGCGATCTGGGTCTGGATAGTGCCAGCATCTCCAGTTCGATCAGCATGATGACCCAGGGCCAGACGGCCATCACAGTGTTTCTGGAGGGTGAGGAGGTCGACGTAACCCTCGTTCCCGGTGACCCTGCGATCGAAGACCCCTCCGACCTGGAGGCAATTTTCACACGCACTGCCGACGGGCAATATATTCCGTTCTCCTCAGTCGCCAGTTTGAATCAGGTCGTGGCCCCTTCTTCGCTTGATCGGGAGGCACAGTCTCCCGCCATATCGGCACAGGCGAATCTCGGCGCGGGTATCGACTTGGGCGAAGCGGCCGAGCGGCTGGAAGCGATCGCGGGCGAGGTCCTACCTGAAGGCACACATCTCGTGCTGCTCGGCGAGGCGGCCGCGATCGACGAGAGTACGCAAGGATTCATGCTGGTTTTTGGCGTGGCATTCCTGATCGTGCTGCTCGTGCTGGCCGCGCAATTCGAGAGCATAACCAGCGCAGTTTCGATCATGGTGACGGTGCCCTTCGGCATCGCCGCCGCAGTGCTCGCCATTTCCTTCTCGGGCGGCTCACTGAACTACTATAGCCAGATCGGTCTCGTGCTCCTTGTCGGCGTCATGGCCAAGAACGGTATCCTCATTGTGGAGTTCGCGAACCAACTCCGCGCTGCCGGACAGGACATCGACAGCGCTATTCGGGACGCCATGCGCCTGAGAATCAGGCCGGTCATGATGACGATGGTCTCCACCGTGCTCGGGGGGCTGCCGCTCGTTCTGGCTAGCGGTGCCGGGGCAGAGGCTCGCGTCGCCGTCGGTTGGGTGATCGTCGGTGGCCTCGGGTTCGCCACAGTCTTTACCTTGGTGTTGACCCCTGCCGCATATCGGCTGATCGCCGGCTTTGGAATGGCGCCCGGCGCGGCTGCATCAGCGCTCGACGCCGAGATTGCCGCGGCGCGCGCAGGCTCTGAACCGCTTTAGCAGGTGCAGGACTGCAAACCACAACGGGAACATTGACGAAACAGACCTTTGAGCGTCCGCTTTGTCCGGAGGCTGGCGCTGTTGCAGAATGCGTCGTCGGGACGGGCTTTCCCCTTTCCCCGATGACCTTGGGTCACGCGTTCAATCTCGGCCTGGCCGAGTGCGTTGAAGCGGTTCATGAGGGCGATGCGGAGCTCGCCTCGACTTCGGCGGTCCGCCGGTCGGGGTCTCGCGAGGCGATCCTCTCTCCGAAGAATTTGAGGCCGCGCATCTTCGCCTCGATCCGACTTCGGACGTGATAGCCCGTCCACCGCTTCCAGATCGCCCGACCAAGGCGCCGGGTCGCCCTGGAAATGTCATTGCGAGCCATTGCCGCGGGGCAATCTTCCTTCCAGAGGCGACCGTTCTTGCGGATGGGTATGATGGCAGTGCCGCGCCGCGCGCGAGGATCGCGCTGTGGCAGCGACGGGTATCGAAGGCCCCATCACCAGTCACGGTCCCGATCTGCTGATCCGGCGGGATTTGGTCCAGCTGGCCTGGCAGAACGGGACTGTCACCCTCGCGGCGTGACGTGAATTCTACGGCCCGGATGTCTCCGGTGCCCGTGTCCATCGCAAGATGAACCTTGCGGTATTGGCGTCTGCGGTGGGTGCCGTGCTTGCGGGCCAGCCATTCGCCATCACCAGGAAACTTGATCCCCGTGCTGTCCACCAGCAGGTCAAGGGGCCTGACGGCTCGAGATCGCGACGGCGATGTTCTTCTGTCTGCGGCTCAGGGTGGAAAAGTCGGGAACCGGCCAATCCAGCCCAGCCATCTGCAGAATGCTCGACACCATCCCCCTCGCCATGGTCACTCGGACCGGTGGCGTTTCCATGGCTCGATTTGCCGGAGCGGCAGGCCGAACAGCACTTTCACCATCAGGCAGAACTGAACCGCCGCGTCGGAGAATACCGGTGGTCGACCCGGAAGCCCGGCCTCGGGGGCATGCCAGGCCATGTCCTTGTCGAGCCAGATCAACAATGATCCACGCCGCTTCAGGCCTTCGTTGAAGGACGTCCAGTTCGTTGTGCGGTGGCGGGCAGGTTCGGGCTTGCGCATGCCGAGCGCTCTAACCTACCGGATGCGCAACGTGAATTCTGCCGACGACGAGGCCTGAAACAACGCCCATGCGCGAACCATTTGAGCACGCGCTTTACATAATACCAATAGCCGCGACACTGCGTCAGTCCCATAGCACTACTCCTCAACCGGAGGCTGATGCGCTTTCAGTGCACGGCAAGCGCGAAATCTGCATGATTTTCAGGAATATGCTGTGAATACAGGAAAAGCCGCAGCTAACATTTGGTGAAATGTGGAGCGGGTGATGGGAATCGAACCCACGTATTCAGCTTGGAAGGCTGCTGCTCTACCATTGAGCTACACCCGCAACGCACCCCGTATAAAAGGCTTCGCGGCAAGGTGCAAGCTATCCGATGCCACGTTCCTTCAAAGCCTGGCGCAGCGCTTCGCTGTCGGTGAACCGGATTGCATCCATCCCCACTGCCCGCGCGCCCTCGACATTCGCAGCACTGTCATCGATGAAGATACAATCGCCTGACGCTATGTCGTTGCGGCGGGTCAGCGTCAGATAGATCTCTGGTTCGGGTTTCAGCAGCCTTTCGGTACCCGATACGACGATATCCTCGAACAGCGTTTGCAGCCGCGGATAACCCGTCAGTGCCGCCGGCCAATTGTCATGCGACCAGTTGGTGATCGCGAACAGCCGGTGTCCCGCGGCCTTCAGTGCTTCGGCGATCTCCCAGCTGCCGGGAACCGGCGCCGCGATGGTGAGTGGGAAATTCGCGGTGTAGTTTTCCAGCGGGGCAGCCTCATCTCCGTGGGCTGCGCGCGCTGCCGCCAATCCCTCGGCCAGCGGGCGGCCGCCATCCTGCAGCCGGTTCCATCCGTTGAAATCAACCCTGGCCATCCAGTCGCGGATTGCTGCCTGATCGTCGAAATGCCCGGAGAATGCGGGTTCCGGGGACCATTCGATCAGAACCTGCCCCAGGTCGAAAACGATATGTCTCATCGGCGTTCCTCGAAGAATGATTGCAGCAGCTTACGGGATTCATCCGCACTGATTCCGTCATATACCTGTGGCCGGTGATGGCATTGCGGATGGTCGAATACCCGCGCGCCATGCGCCACGCCTCCCATGCGGGAATCCTCTGCGCCGTAATACAGCGTCGCGATTCGGGCAGCCGAAATGGCCGCCGCGCACATCGGACAGGGCTCCAGCGTGACCCAAAGCGTATGACCGGGCAGGCGTTCGGAGCTAGCGGCGGCGCAGGCCAAGCGGATCGTCAGGATTTCCGCATGAGCGGTAGGGTCCGACAATTCCCGCGTGCGGTTCCCGGCGGCCGCGATCACCCGGCCATCTGGGGCGGTGATCACCGCGCCAACGGGCACTTCGCCACGTTCCGCTGCCGCCCGCGCTTCTGCCAGGGCCTGTGCCATATGGGATGTGAAACCGGCCATATCCGCTTGTCGCAAGCCGGGCTTGACGGCGCAAGCGGTGAAAGAACCTTCCTTGCTGGGAAGATTGCGCGTAGAAGGGCGTCTTTGCCACCGCAGAGATGCGCAGGAGAACTTTCATGACTGATACCCCAGACACCCCCAACAACAACAGTAAATCCTCTGGCGAGAGAATCGCCAAGGTGATGGCACGCGCAGGCGTGGCCAGCCGCCGCGAGGCAGAGAGGATGATCACGGAAGGCCGTGTCACCGTGAACGGGGACAAGATCACCAGCCCGGCGCTGGACGTATCGCCCTCGGACCGGATCATGGTTGACGGCAAGAAGCTGGACGAGCCGCAGGAAACCCGGCTCTGGCTCTATTACAAGCCGGTCGGGCTGGTCACTTCCGAAGCGGATGACAAGGGCCGCCAGACCGTATTCGATGCGCTGCCCCGCGATCTGCCCAGGGTGATGACCATCGGCAGGCTGGACCTGAACTCCGAGGGGCTGCTGCTACTGACCAATGACGGCGAGTTGAAGCGGCAGCTTGAATTGCCCTCGACGGGCTGGCTGCGCCGCTATCGGGTGCGAGTGAATGGCACACCGAACGATCTGTCATTCGCGCCGTTGCGCCGGGGCGTGACCATTGATGGCGAGGAATTCGCACCGATGGAGATCAAGCTGGATAGTCAGCAAGGGGCCAATGCCTGGCTGACGGTGGGGATTCGCGAGGGCCGGAACCGCGAGATCAGGCGGGCCATGGCCCATATCGGTCTACAAGTGAACCGATTGATTCGCGTAGGTTACGGTCCGTTCCGCCTGACCGGCATGGAGAAGAACCAGGTGACCGAGATCAAGCGCCGCGTCCTGCGCGACCAGCTTGGCGGCCTGATGACCGGCGAAGCCTCCGAGAAAGAGCGCGAAATGCGGCCACGTGGCGCCGAAGCCGCACGCCATGCACCGGGAAAACGAGACGAGCGTGGCGAAGGCCGCCCATTCCGTGGCGATGACTGGGCTCCCCGCCGGGCGGATGGCAAGGGCGGTGCGCCTCGCAAGTTCGGCACCGGACCAAAACAGGACCGAGATCGTCCGGCGCGGGGCGACAAGCCTTGGGACAAGAGGGAACGGCCAAGTGAGCCCCGCGCCGGTGATAGCGCGGCGGGCGATCGCCCGAAGCGCAGCTTTGGCGCAAAGCCCGGCGGTGGGCAGGGCGCGCGCGACTTTTCCGGCAAGCCGGGTTTCAAGGGCCAACGCAATGCGGGCAGGGGCGATAGCGATGGCGGAAAATCATTCGGCGGAAAACCGGCCGGGCGTCCCGCTGGAAAGCCATTTGGCGCGAAGCCTGGCGGACGACCTGCAGGAAAACCATTCGGTGGTAAACCTGGGGGCAAGCCGGGCGGGCGCCCATCCGGGAAACCGCGCGGCGGGCCAAGGGGTTAAGGGCCGGAACCGAAGCAAGTGGAGGGGCGCGCAAGCGCCCTTTTTACTTGGTCAGGATCAGCTTGCCGGCGCGGGTGATGCGCAGCTGGTAAACCTGCTCATCCAGCACGATCAGCGCCTGGTTTCCGCCACGAGTCAGCTCGTTGGCGTCATGCTGCGGCATTCGGGCCAGAACGCTGGCTCCGGGGCGGGCAAAATCGGCAGGGCGCGTCGCTGTCATGGTCAGCCTCATTCCTGAAAGGTTGCTTCCATCTAAAGCTGACTAATTTACTTGGTAATGTCAAACAAAAAGAGTCGGGATTAAAATCTGCGGCAATATCAGTTGAGTGACATCGCCGCAGAAGCCGTGAATCACTCGGTTTCTGTCAGGCAATCAGCGATTGTGTTGCCCATGTTTTGCAGCAGATTTCCGTAAAGCGCCGTACCGGCCTCCAGACCACGGCCAGCCGGGTCCAACTCGCCGCCAATCCGGACATTGCTACCCTCGGTCGCGCTGTCGATCAACGCTGGATCATGGCCATATTCGGGGAAGGCGCATTTGGCCCCTGATTCGGCGATCCGGCTGGATACGTCTTTCAGGCGCGCGGCAGAAGGCGAAGATGCATCCCCGAGCGATACGGAAATTCCCGGCTGCAGGCCGAAGTGATTGGTGAAATAGCCATAGGCATCGTGGAAAACGACGAAGCTTTGCGCTTGGACCGGTTCAAGCCGGGCGGTGATCTCTTGCTCCAGAGCCTCGATCTCGCGGATGGCAGCTTCGGCATTCGCCGCATAAGTCTCGGCGTTATCGGGATCGCGGGCCGCCAGAGCTTCGGCGATGGAACTCAGCCAAAGCTGGGCATTCGCAGGGTCAAGCCAGGCATGCGGGTCAATGCCGTCATGGTCATGCCCCTCGTGCCCTTCATGCTCGTCATGACCTTCATGCGCCTCGTGCTCGCCATGCTCTTCACCGGCATGATCGTGATCATGGCCGTGTTCGTCTTCGGCATGCTCGTCTTCCGCATGGTTCCCGTGGCCGTGGTCATGCCCGTCCGCGTGTTCTTCTCCATGCTCATGTGCGTGGTCATGATCGCCATGCTCTGCTCCGAATTCCTGAACATGCGTGCCAGGCACGTTCAGCAGCGCAATCGCCTCTCCGTCGCCAAAGTTCTCGACGGTGCGCTCAAGCCACGGGGTCAGTTCGGGACCAATCCAGACCAGCAGATCCGCGGATTGCAGCCCCCGCGCATCGGAAGGGCGAAGCTGGAAATGATGCGGATCGGCGCCCTCGCCAATCAGAACCCGCACCTCGCCAAGATCTCCCATAACCTGCTGGACAAGCGATCCGGTAGTCGGAATATCGGTGACGACCTGCGGCGGTTCTGCAAAGGCAGGGGCAGCGAACAGCGTCAATATCGCTGTGGATGTGGTCAGGCGCATGATAACTTCCTCGATCAGTTGCGGGCCGTGTTGCGGGCGCAGCTCATCTCATGTTATGTAATAACAAGTCAAGCAATCTGTAATAAGGTAACAAATTGCACGGAGAATCAGATCACGGCGAGGCTTTCGCCCCTCACGACCATGCGGCCTGCCAGTCACGCGCCCTGGTTGAAGCCGAGGAACGGCTGAGTCGGCAGGGCGCTCGCATGACACCTGTCCGGCGGCGCACATTGGAAATCCTGCTCGAGGCGCATCGCGCCATGGGCGCCTACGAGGTGCTGGACCGGCTCGCGGATGACGGTTTCGGCCGCCAGCCCCCGGTCGCCTATCGGGCCTTGGAATTCCTTGTCGAGCACGGGCTGGCGCATCGCCTGCAACGGCTCAACGCCTTCGCCGCCTGCCTGCATCCGGGAGAGGATCACGCCCCAGTCTTCCTGATCTGCCGCGAATGCGACAAGGTGGCAGAAACCAACGCTCCGGCGGTCCGCAGGGAATTGCATGCCGCGGCAGGCGTGCAGGGTTTCAAGGTCGAGCGCGCGACGATAGAGGCGCTCGGGCTATGCCCCGTCTGCGCCGAGGGGCGGGAATGACCGCCCTGATCACCTCGGAAAAACTCACCATCCACCGCCCCGGCACAAGCGAGCCGGTGCTGCATGACATCGATTTCCGCATCGCTCCGGGCGAGATCGTAACCGTAGTCGGTCCGAACGGCTCGGGGAAATCCTCGCTGATCCGGGCGCTGCTGGGTCATATGCCTTTGGTTTCCGGCGCGATTACCCGAAGCAAGGCGCTGCGCATCGGCTATGTCCCGCAGCAGGTTCAACTGGACCGCACCATTCCCATGACCGTCCGGCGTTTCCTGTCGCTGCCGCATTGGGTCGGGGCCGGGAGCATCGCCAATGCCCTGGCGCGAACCGGTGTCGCCGGTCTGGAGGCACGGCAACTGACCGAGCTTTCCGGCGGGCAGTTCCAGCGCGTCCTGTTGGCGCGCGCGCTGCTGCATGATCCGCAGCTCCTGGTGCTGGACGAGCCGACGCAGGGGTTGGACCAGCCCGGTATGGTTGCCTTCTACAAGTTGATCGAGGATGTGCGGAACCAGACCGGCGCGGCCGTGCTGATGGTCAGTCACGACCTGCTGGTGGTCATGCGTTCCTCGGACCGCGTGATCTGTCTGAACGGTCATATCTGCTGCGAAGGGACGCCGCAGGACGTTGGCAATGCCCCTGAATACCGTGCACTGTTCGGCACCGAGGCACGGGGCACATTGGCTCTCTATCGCCATCACCACGATCACGACCATGACTGCCCCGATCATGAGTAAGCCCCGCCAAGGACCGGAAACAGGATGCTGGACGACTTTCTGACACGCGCAATTCTCGCAGGGCTGGGGCTGGCACTGGTGGCCGGGCCGCTCGGCAGCTTCGTGGTATGGCGGCGGATGGCCTATTTCGGCGATTCGACCGCCCATGCCGCGATCCTGGGCGTCGCGCTCGCCCTTGCCTTCGACCTGTCGATCTATGCCGGGACGATTACCGTCGCGCTTGCCGTGGCGGTGCTGGTCACAGCGCTCACCGCGCGCGGACAGGCGATGGACACGGTACTTGGGGTAATCGCCCATTCGGCGCTAGCCTTCGGGCTGGTCGCGATCAGCTTCGTTCCTGCGGCGCGGGTCGACCTGGCCAGCTACCTGTTCGGAGATATCCTGGCCGTCGGCCGTATGGACCTGGTCTGGATATGGGCAGGCGCGCTGTCGGTGCTGGCCCTGTTGATCTGGCGCTGGCAAAAGTTGGTCACGGCCTCGGTCAACGAGGAGCTGGCGATGGCGGCTGGAATCGATCCTCGGCTGGAGCGCCTGGCGCTGTCGATCGCGCTGGCCCTGGTGGTGGCCATCGCGATTCGAATCGTGGGTTCGCTGCTGATTTCGGCCATGCTGATCATCCCGGCGGCAACGGCTCGCCGATTTGCGGCCACCCCCGAGCGAATGGCCGCCATCGCCTCGATTCTTGCCGGATCATCGGTCCTGGCAGGGCTGATGGCCAGCCTCTATCTCGATAGCCCCGCCGGGCCCTCGATTGTTGCCGCCGCAACCGTATTTTTTGTGTTTGCGCAGGGGGTTCGTACCAGATAGTGCATAATGGCAACATTTTTCCGGGATGTCGCCGGATGTCTGGAACCGACCCGCGATTTAAGTGTTGGCCAATATGCAACAGTGGGTGCAAGCCCGCGCAGGTGAAGCAGTAATGTTGCTTTTCAACTGCGTAGGATTGTGTAACTGTCGCCTCGATGTTGCCGGAGACGGCAGCCTTCAAAACGAAACGGAGCATGATCATGACCAAATTCGCTACTTTCGCTGCCGCTCTCGGCCTGACCGCTACTTCCGCTCTGGCCGGTGGCTATGTTGCCCCCGTCGTCGACGTCGAGCCTGTCGTTGTCGAAGAACAAGCTGCTTCCTCGAACGCCGGCCTGGTTGTTCCCGCCCTGCTTCTGCTGGGTGTGATCGCTGCCGTCGCTTCGGACGATGACGACAGCTGATTTCGAAGCGGATCGGAAATAACCGATCTGTTTTCAGGGGCTGACCTTTTGGTCAGCCCTTTTCTTTTTGCCACATCGTGGAAGAGCGACGGCGAAATGCCGGCTTGAATTGCGCGCATTTTCGTGACGCGAGGATGGACATTTGCTTCTCGGACCCCGGTTTCGAGGTCGATCTCTACGTGCTGGCCGATGTTCGGACGATGGCGAAGATTTGGATTGGCAAGGACATTCTGGGACGCGCCCTGGACGCGGAAGACGTGGTTCTGCATGGCAATGTCGAGATGCGCTGCAGCTTCGGTCAGGCACTTCAGCTTTCGCCGATTGTCGAGGCGAACAGACAGCCGCTACGTCTTCAACCTGCCTAACGGCCAATGATCGTATAAATTCCTGCCGTGATACCCTCCGACATGACCGTCCTCCTTTATGGATCATCGCAGATCCACCTCGGCACAGTCATGCCGTCAGGGGGCGGTCACATCATCAAAGTCCAACAAGACTGTCGACAGGTCGAGCGGATGTCGCAACCATATGGCAGATATCCCGAATTTCTCGGGCACCCGATGTGCTCAGCCGAAACAAAACAGCACGACGCGATAGAGTAGTGATGCGTGATAGTTTGTGTCTCATGGTTCGGTCGTTTCATCAGTCGGGCGATGACTAGTCCAGTCAACCGCCCTTGTGAAGACAGGTCCACCCGCCCCGGAAACCTGGGGCGGGTGGACCTGTTTTATCAGACGAGCGCATCGCCAAAGAAGTGTGCTGGTGGACGCGACAATCTGCAGGACACATGCCGATATGCCCGCTCCAAAAGGGGGCTTGAAGCTGCCGGCATCGGTCGCTCCAAAGGTGGCTTGACCACGAAGATCCACGCGGTGGTGGATGCCCTGGGCCTGCCGGTCCGGTTCACCATCACGCCCAGACACTGGGGCGATTGTCCGCAGGCGCAAGGCTTGATTGACGGGCTGTCCGGCGTGGGCCATGTCATCATGGATGCCGATTATCTTCGCGACTTCATCGCAGATGAACTTGACGCAACCGCTCATATCAAGCGCAACCCAACCCGGCGTGAAGATCGCCCCATTGACTGGACCCTCTATAAGGAGAGGCATTTGATTGAATGTTTTTTCAATCGGATCAAACGGTTCAGAAGGATTGCCCTGCGCTGTGAAAAGACCATCTCCTCATTCAAGGCATCCGTCGATCTGGCCTGCGCAATGGCATGGCTCGTATAAATGCAGACGACACCTAGCTCGTTTTCCTTCTTTCTTCTGAGTCATTGTCGCTCACTCGGCGTGGTTCAACGCGGTCTTCAGCACTGCCATCGCGCCGCGATTGTATTCCGCGACCGTGGACAGATACGCGTCGACTCGCGGAGCGGGTTTGATTTGAGGAGACTCCGGTACCGGACCCGTATTGGGCCAGCCGTGTCATCTCAGTGCCATAGGTGGCAAGGCCCCCTTGCCGCAACGCCGCAAGGGGGATCAGGGGGGCTTCGCTTGGTGGCGAGGTCAAATCAAATCCTCACCGGCAGCTCTGCCCGGTAGGCTGAACGGAGTATCTCCCTGAAATCGCTTGGAACTGGTAGGTCAACAGTTCCGATGGTGCTGACTGGAACACAGGGTGTCCAGGAATTCATGAGCGCGGCACCGGAAAACTGTTTGATATCTGCCAAGTCAATTTCCCTAGTCTCGGATCGGACACCGGTTTTCGCAATCTGCCGCTCAATAATCTGCATGGTAATGCCTTTAAGAATATCGGCCTTGGGCCAGATAATGGAATTGCCGTCCCAGAATGCCAGGTTCCAGATGGTCGCCTCGCCAATTCGCCCCTGTTCGTCGATGAAGGCAGCATCATCGAATCCCTTTTCGGCTGCCTGGCGCAGGGAATAGGTCTTCATCGATTCCCCGACATGCTTGAGGTCGGCCAAGGAACGTTGGTGTTTCACGACGCCCAAGGTAAGTGGACCAGCGGGGCCGGAGGACGCCGGGAAGGTTCTCACTAGGATTGCGGGATCGTTTGATGCTCCGTGAGTCGTGAACTCTCCACTGCGCGAAAACACGGTCGCCGTCAGGGACAGGTCCGATGGCCCGGCCTCGACCGCCGCGCGCAAGAAGTCCCGGATATCCGTATCGGCATGAGCCTTCCCAAACATGGCCATGGAAGCCGAGCGAAGCCTGTCCAAATGCAGATCGAGGCCCCGGACCTTGCCTTCGCGGATTTGCATCGCGGTGAAATGCGCAAATCCTGCGAATGCCAGCGGTGCCAGATCCTGTGCCGAAGCCTCGTGCCCATCAAGCATGGTTACGAACGAAGAAACCTTTTGCATGTGTTTGCTCCTCAAGTGTTTCAGGTTGAGGAGCGCGGGTATAGACTATGACAGCACTGTGAGGGTCAAGGATGAAATATGAAGATCGGTGAGATGGCAGAAAGAACTGGCGTCAGCATTCGTATGCTGCGCTACTATGAAGAGCAGGGTCTGCTCGCACCTGCCAGAACCGCCAGCGGATACCGGGACTATGGCAAAGTCGAGCTGAACACGATCGAACGCATCAAGACGCTGGGCGCCTGCGGGATGACCCTGCCCGTGATCCAGCGGTTTCTGCCTTGCGCCATAGATGGGCGAGGCGCATTCGAACCATGCGATGAGCTTCGCTCCATCCTTCAGCATCACGTCGAGGACGTTGACAGGCGGATGGATGCGCTCGCGGAAAGCCGAACACTTCTGTCAGCGCTTCTGGACGAAATCGATATACGGGTTGAATGACCGTTTCGTTCCGCGCTTCAGAGAGCGGTGTGGCGACCTTCAATGCGCAATCGACGAATCGCAGGAAGGCGAAGGCATTATATAACAAGCTTCAGGTTTCCAGCATGATGCCAAGGCTCTTGGGCCTTGCGTCTTCGCCGTTGATGGGAAGAAGGTCCATCGGGCAGCAGGAAATCACCGCGATCGCATCGATCTCGGCCTTCAACCGGACAAAGTCGCCGGGGCGCGATACCGGCGCCTGCCAGCTCATCGCGCCTCCTTCTTCGACCGGGATATTCATCCACAAGTTCAGCGGCGCGGGGATTTCGGGCGCCCGCAGGCCGATCGCGGACAATGCCATCAGCAGGTTGTCAGCGCAGTTATCGTGATAGCCTTCATGGCCAAGCTGCGTATACCGCCTGCTGTCGCAGGCCGCGACCAATGTGTCATGCACACCGGGTGAACTGTCTTCCAGGAGTGTCATGATCGGGCGACGGCGGTTGCTGATCAGCCCATCGCCCTGTCCTGGAGACAACCGGCGCAAACCGGTCCGCAGATGCTCCATCGAGAGAAACTCAGTCATGTCGCCATCCGCAAAACACCAGAAATCGCCGACTTGGCTGCCATGCGTGTTGACGATTTGCATGATTTGGCCTGTTGCCACGCGCAAGGCGCGTCCCTGGCGTGCGGGAATTTCATGGAGCTTGCCGGGCTCGATACGGCCGTCCGGCCCGAGGGCCTCACTGGCCGAGGGATTGCGCCCAGATGGCTGCGGTGACGAGGTTGTGCTGGTTCTGGGCATGCTGGTCTCCGTTCAGATTTCGGGATCATTCCACGCCAGCTTGGACGATGGAGTGTTCCGCCGCCAGATCGCGTGCCAGTTTTATGGTAGCCGCCTCGGCTTTCTCGACCGAATGGGTGTGCCGATGATCCTTGAATTCCTGATATTCGATAGCGATCGTCATGATATCCGATTGGCGGACACCAAAATAATGCGCACAAGCGGAAATCGCCGGATCAAGCGTATTCATAGGGGCGCGCATGCCTCTCGGATGAAACCCGAATTCACCACGCGACGACAATACGACCAGCCGCTTGCCATGCAGGATCGGCTCGATGGGCGTATCGCCGCGGGCAAGATCGAAGGAAAATGTGCGGCCGATCCTGGCCACATGGTCGATCCATCCCTTCAAGGCTGTCGGCAGGCCATAGTTGTACATCGGCACGCCCATGACCAGAATATCGGCGGCAATCACCTCGTCGATCAACTGATCCGAGAGAGCGAGCCTTTGCCGCATCCAGTCCTCGCGGGAAGATTCGGGTGTAAAGGCTGCCTCTATGAAGCGATGATCGATGGCCGGGACAGGCTCATGACCGACATCCCGGATCGTGACGCGGCTGAATGGGTCGACGCGTCGGAACTCATCGACGAACAGGCCGGTCAACCATCGCGTCAGTGAGCGGCTTGCCAGTTGTGCGCTGGAATCGATACGCAACAAGGTCGTCATCTTGCGGTCTCCTGGATTGTTGAAGCAGTGGCTGGCCGTCGCGGCCTGATCCTCTGCTAGCAGCCGGCTTCACGCTTGGCGAAAGCCAATAATTCAGTCACAAGATGAACCAAATTCATCTTTGCCCGGATATGTTGAGGTCAAAGCCATGCGACGTTTGCCTCCCCTGCACGCCCTTCGTGCATTCGAAGCTGCTGCCCGTCATCTCCATTTCGGGCATGCCGCCGCTGAATTGCACCTGACCCCCACCGCCATCAGCCACCAGATCCGCCAGTTGGAGGCGATCCTTGGGGTCAAGTTATTCATCCGTCATCCTCGCCCGGTGCGGTTGACCCGCGAAGGTGAGATGCTTTTTCCCGTGCTGAACCGGTCCCTAGATCAGATTGCCGCCGCGATCGCTACGGTGTCGAGTGAAGATGCGGGCCGACCGCTTTCGGTATCCGTCACCATGGCTTTCGCCAGCAGATGGCTCATGCCTCGCCTTGCACAGCTGCGCGAGGAAACGGGAATCGAGTTGATCGTCAACGCCGATGATAGGCCCGCTATATTTCAACGCGACAATATCGACCTGGCGATCCGCTATGCCAATGATCCATCTAGCGAAGGGAACTGGACAGTCTTGTTCGCCGACAGGCTAGTGCCGATGTGTTCACCCCGGTTGCTGGAAGAAATCGATGTTCCTTTCGATCCTGAACATCTGTCGGATTGGCGATTGATACACTATGACTGGAAGCAAAAATCCGCAGGCTCGCCAACTTGGAAAAACTGGCTTACCAGGATCAATGGAAGAGGAGTTGCGCCTCCCATCGCACAGGTCTTCTCGGAAGAAATCCATGCGCTCGATGCAGCAATTGCCGGCTTGGGGGTGGTGCTGGCCTCCGAGATCGTTGCGGCCGATGACTTGAGGAAGGGGCATTTGATCAAACTTTCGGAGCATTCCCTGGACGGGCAAACATTCTGGGCGGTATTCCAGGAGGAAAGCACAAGAAAGAAGGATATTCTTTGCATTATCGACTGGATGAGGAACGCGGATCGGGATGAAGGTTGTCCTTGAAGTCCCTTTGGGTAACCCGGGCCATCAGGATAGTATAGTGAACGGACCGGAGCGGTCTGTCTCATCCAGGCACGGAAATCGCAACGATAGCCCGAGTGACGACGCGATGTGCGGGCATCTGCCGCTGTGAACTATTTCCAATACTTCCACGGTTGGAGGAAGGTTCCCAAATGCTCGATCATTCTCGATGCTGATCAACACGACCATGTTCGGAAATATAGTCAAGCACCGCCTGAACCCTACGCGGAAGCGTTTTGGCCCGTCCGACATAGAGTAGATGAAAATCCTCGAAAACCTGTTCGGCATGCGGGCTGCAGATGACGACCTCACGGGATGCCAGTTCGCGGGCGACAGTGAAGCGGCCAACACGAGCGGTGCCGGTGCCCGCGGCAACAAGCGCCGCGATGGTCGCCCCGTCATTTACCTGCAGACGCGATGATCCTCCCCGCCAAGCAATATCGCGACGGGCATAGGAGAACCCGATACGGAGCGAGGGCGGCACGTCGTCGCCTCGGGATGGAGCCACGACCTCGACAATCTCGCTGCGACCCAGATGGCGCGCCATGAGGTTCGAGTCTTCAAGCGGCCCGGCGCGCACCGCCAGATCAATCGGCTGGCCGTAAAGATCGCTGACATGATCGCCGATCACCAGGTCGACGCGGATCTCGGGATGGGAACGCAACAGCCCACCAAGCACCGGCGCCAGAATATGGTTGGCATAGGCGGCGCTGGTGGCGATACGCACTGTGCCCGCGACCCGGCCACAGCTTGCCTCGTGCTCTGCTGCGTCAAGTGCTTCGAGAATGGCCTGGCCCTGGCGCGCGAACCGCGCGCCTTCCTCGGTCACTTGGACTTTGCGGGTCGAGCGTTTCAGCAGCGTCACACCCAACCTCTCCTCGAGCCGGGCCATCATCTTGGAAACGGCCGAAGGCGTCATTCCCCGCATCCGCGCGGCGGCAGAGAAACTGCCCTCTGCAATGACGCTCAGCAGAGTCTCGATTTCCACAAGCCGGTTCGTGTCGCGCATTCGCCCATCCATCTGTGAACTGCAGGCACAATAGCTTGTATCTTGCAGCGTCTGGTTTCTCAAGCACTCTGCGCCGATCTTCCACAGGAACAAGTGGAGATTTGCATCATGACAACGACTCTGACTGCAGGGCGCATCGAGACCAGTCGTACAGCCCGCTGGGCCCTTGTCGCACTCGGCATCGGCGCCTTCGGGATCGGCCTGACCGAATTCGTGATCATGGGATTGCTGGTCGAGGTGGCGCAGTCGCTTTCGGTCAGCGTGCCATCGGCAGGCCTGCTGATCAGCGGTTACGCGCTTGGCGTTACCTTTGGCGGCCCGCTGCTGACCCTTGCCACGGCGCGCCTGCCGCATCGCAACGTGATCCTTGCGCTGATGGCGATCTTTATCCTCGCCAATATCCTTTGCGCCGTAGCGCCAAGCTATGGGCTGCTGATGCTGGGGCGCGTCACTAGTGGTTTTGCCCATGGCACCTTCTTCGGCGTCGGTGCCGTCGTTGCGCAAAGCCTGGTTCCTCCCGAGCGCAAAGCCTCGGCCATTGCGTTGATCTTTACCGGCCTGACGCTGGCAACAGTTCTGGGGCTGCCCTTTGGGACCGAATTGGGTCAAGTGTTCGGCTGGCGCGCCACATTCTGGAGCGTAAGCGGCATCGGCCTGCTGGCCCTGATCGCCAGCGCATTGTCTCTGCCCGCCGGCACCCGCGGCGAAACCCCGGCGAATTGGCGCAGCCTGGCACGGCTTTTGCGTGGTGCGCCGCTACTGGCGCTTACCACAACGACGCTCGGTTATGCCGGGGTGTTCCTGGTCTTCACCTACATTGCGCCAATCCTGACCGGGATCAGCGACGTCTCACCGACTCATGTGTCGCGATACCTGCTGTTATTCGGGGCCGGCATCGTGGTGGGCAATATCCTTGGCGGGCGCCTTGCAGATCGCGGGCTGCGCCCGGCACTGCTGGGCACATTGGCGGGTCTGGCGGCTGTGATACTCGCCATGCGCCTTGGCATGGGTCATCCGGTCGCCGCGATGTTATCGCTTTTCCTGTTCGGCGTCGCAGCCTTCTCGACCCTCGCGCCACTTCAGGCCTTCATGCTGCGCCAGTCCCAAGGCGCAAGCGCGGAACTGGCTTCGACCCTGAATATCTCGGCCTTCAACCTCGCCAATGCCATCGGTGCGGCCATCGGCGGCAGCGCAATCGCGGCAGGATGGGGGCTTGGCAGCCTGTTCCCGCTTGGCGCCGTCATGCCCGCCCTGGCCGTGCTGCTGACCCTTGCAACCTTCAAATCCGGAGAAGACTCATGAAACCGATCATCGCGACAACCGCCTCGCTGATTTTTGCCTTATCCACTGGAATCGCCCATTCAGAGGAATGGACCCCGGCCTGGACTGCAAGCCCGGAGGCGGTCTGGAGTACCGAATTCGACTTTCCCACCGGACTGCCCGACAGCATCGCCGGGCAGACCATTCGCCAGCCGCTGACACTTGCCTGGGGCGGGGACAGGTTGCGCATCACCCTGTCGAACAGCTACGGCACGACACCCCTGCCAGTTGACGCGGCCATGGTGGCACTCGGCGGCGAAGGTGCCGCGTTGAAAGGGCAGGAGCTACCCGTTCTCTTTGGCGGCAAACCCGAGGTAACCATACCGCCGGGCGCGCGGATCACGTCTGACCCGGTGGCGCTGCCGGTCGAGGCTGGCCAGCGCATCTCGGTCACCCTGAGTTATGGCGAGGACGCGGTGGCGCAGGATTTCCACTGGGATGCGAGAGAGACAAGCTTTGTCATTGACGGAAATCGCATCGATGAAGAGATCACCGCCCGCGTGAGTCTCGCCGGTGTGCTGACCGATCATCCGGCCGAGATGGTCGTGGTCGCGATGGGGGATTCCATCACTGACGGCAACGGCGCGGCGATGAACGAGGATGTGCGCTGGCCGGATTTTCTGGCCCGGCGGCTCGCCCCGGAAGGTGTCGCGGTGATCAATGCGGGTATATCCGGCGGCAGGCTGCTCTCGGACGGGATGGGAAAAAGCGTTCTGGCGCGGATCGACCGCGATGTATTCGCCGTTCCGGGAGTTGATGCCGTGGTGCTTTTGATCGGCACCAACGATATCGCCTGGCCGGGTTCGCCCTTCGCGCCTGACGAGGCCCCAATGACGCTCGAAGGCCTGCAGGCAGGCATCTCTGCCATTGCCGCAAAGGCCAGGCTTCAGGGGGTGCACCTGATCGTGGGAACCGTTCCGCCATTTCGTGGTGCGCTACCCGACACACCGATGGAAGCCACCTATTGGAGTGCCGGGAAAGATGGCCTTCGCCGTGAGTTCAACGATTGGCTGCGAACAACCGACCTGGTCGACGAACTGGTCGATTTCGACGCTGTCCTGCGTGATCCGGACGATCATTCGCAACTGAAACCTACTTATGACAGCGGAGACCGGCTGCATCCGGGCGCCGCAGGGAATGAGGCGATGGCGGCTGCTGTTTCGTCGAAGGTTTTGAAAGGGGAGACACCGTGAACATCGGATGGGGTGGTCATTACTGATCGATTGAGAATGCTGCATCATCGACGAATGCCCGCAATGTGAAAGCTGCATCGCGGCACCCCGGCACGTGTCCGACGGCCGCAATGGGCCGCTCGTCCACATGGGGGACCGTGGGAGCAGTTCGCAACTTCGTTTCAGGATCCGCGAACCAGTTACACTAGAAGCTGCCGTCCCAACCAGGCAAGATGTTCCCGGATCGCGGTCTCATCTCGCTTACAGTATGACCATTTCTGGTGCTTCCGAACCGTGATGAATCCTGCCTGCCTGAGGATGTCGAGATGCCTGCTTGCCGTCGGTTGCGCGACGGCAAGCGCCTCTGCGATCAGGGTCATGCAAACCCCGAACTCCCTCGGATCAGCCGACCATTGATGGCCGAAATGATTTTGCGGCTCTGCCAATAACCGGAGGATCAGCATCCGGGTTTCGCTGGCCATCGCCTTGATCTGTGTTGATTTATCCATACATTCATCATATCGTTGATTAGCTAAATGACAATTTGGATATTGCCATGCTGGAATTGTCAAACACGTCGAGTATCGACGGAAACATGGTCAGATGGGGAAGCTGCGGAGACGGGCCACCGCTGGTGGCCATTCATGGCACGCCATTTTCTTCGCAGGTTTGGCGCAGGATCGTGCCACATCTCGCTGATCGAAGAACCGTCTATTTCTTCGACCTGGTTGGCTATGGCCAATCCGAAATGCGTGAGGGGCAGGACGTATCCCTGGCGGTGCAGAACAAGGTTCTCGCGAACCTGTTTGTGGAATGGGAGCTCGACCGGCCGGATGTGCTGGCACATGATTTCGGTGGAGCGACGGCCCTGCGGGCATATTACTTGAACGGGGTGCGTTACGCCTCGCTCATCATATTCGATGCCGTTGCACTCGCCCCTTGGGGTTCTCCTTTCGTTCGGCATGTGCGGAAGCATGAGGCAGCGTTTTCCGGCATGCCGGACTATATGCACCGCGCACTTTTGATGGCCTATCTGCAAACAGCGGCGCATAATCCCTTGTCGGACAAGGCATTGGAAATCTACAGTGCCCCATGGCTGGGACCTGTTGGCCAGCCAGCCTTCTATCGACAGATCGCGCAGATGGATCAGCGGTTTACCGACGAGGTTGAAGGGCTTTACGATGCCATGGATTGCCCCGTCACTGTACTCTGGGGCGAACAGGACGAATGGATCCCTTATGGGAAGGGCGAGGAACTGGCGACGTTGATTTCCGATCATCCCTGCGTGCAGATTCCCAATTCCGGGCATCTTGTCCAAGAGGATCGGCCGGAAGTGATCGTCGCCGCCGTGCTAAAACAGATCGCGTCCGCCTGACGGCAGCTTTCCCGCTACTGTGGAATGCGGCTATCCCGGGGTCGTCAGTGCCACGGTGTTCGGAACCATCAAACGCCGGATTGGCGCATCATTGCCCGGGGGTCCGGTCGTCGGCTAGGAAGAACGCCTCGATCGTCACCTCCGACAGCATCACATCGGTGGCCGTCCCGAACACCGTTGTGGTACTGAGAAAGGCCAGCGGCACCGCATCGCTTTTACGCCTGAGCGGCACCGCGCAATTCTGATCGTTATAGGTGAGCTGAACCACCCACACCACAGTTCGGCAAACATCTCGACCAACCGGATGCGGCCGTCGAAGAGATTGGCGTTCTGATAGCCGAGGATCGTCGGCCCGATGTTGAGTCGCTATGGCAAGCTTCCAGATTTTCGGGCGGAGCGCAGTGACCATCGAGTTTTCCGGCCCATCACGCGCGTCGTCCAGTCGGAAGACGTTTAGCCCTCCGCCTGTAGCTCGTCGGCCAGGAAATCCACGAAGGCCCGCACCTTGGGAAGGATGTACTGTCGGGAAGGATACACCACATGGATCGAAGTTTCGACTGCACTCCAATCGCCCAATGCAGTCACAAGCCTCCCTTCGGCAATATCCCGTTCCACATAGATATACGGAATCAGGCTTAGGCCGAAGCCGGCAAGCAACGCGTCACGAACCGCCAGACTGGTCGTCACCTTGTAGCGCCCCTCGATCGGCACGGATACGCTCTGACCAATCTGTGTGAAGGCCCATTGCTGGACATGACCCGAAAGCGTGAACTGCACGCAATTATGCGCGCGCAGATCCTCGGGATTCTTCGGTTGGCCATAACGCGCGAAATAGTCCGGCGAAGCGCAGATCACATGTTTAAGCGTCGTCAGTTTGCGCGCGACAAGGCTGGAATCTTCTAGCCGGTCGCTGCCGCGAATGGCGACGTCTATCCCTTCCTTCACGAGATCAACGCGGCGATCCTCTAGCTTCAGGTCAAGCGTCAGGTCGGGGTGGCGGTCGAGAAAGCCGATGATCGCCTCCGAAAGGCGCGTCAATGTAAAGGCCATGGGGGCGCTGACCCGCAACAGGCCGCTTGGCATCTGTTGCAATGGTCCCAGAGAATTATCGGCATCCGAGAGATCGTCGAGAACGCGGGTAATCTGCTCATGATAGCGCTGGCCGGCCTCGGTCAGGCTCATCCGGCGCGTGGTTCGGTTGAGAAGGCGAACTCCAAGATGCGCCTCAAGTTCCCGGATATTCTTACTGATCGCAGCCGGAGAAAGACCAAGCCAACGTGCAGCCTCAGCAAAGGAACCGCCTTCCACCGTCCGGTGAAATACCCGGATGGCCTGCAACTGATCCATGGTTATTATTTACTAATAGTTGTTAATTTTAATACTGATTAACGGATTATCTCACAAGAGGAAATGAATTATTTTGTCCTCATCAGCGGTATTTCCGCCGGAACAAATAATTGTCAAAGGTCGAAACAGATGAATAATCCGATTGTCACCGCTATCGAGAACCGTGTCTCAACGAACCTTTTCGATGCAGGGAAGGCACTGACCGACGCGCAGATTGTCGAACTCACCAGCCTCGCCACGCGAGCACCCACGGCTTACAATCTCCAGAACTGGCGGTTCATCGCTGTCCGAAGCGCCGAGGCCAAGACCCGCCTGCAGGCGGCGGCCTACGGGCAGGCCAAGGTGACCGAGGCTGCGGTGACTTATATCGTCTGCGGGCAGCGGCCTGTTTCGAAGGTCATGGAAGAACGGCTGCAACCTTCCGTCGAGGCAGGCTTCATGCCTTCCGACTTGATCGGCGCATGGACGAAGGCGGTCGAGGATAGCTATAGCGGCAATGCGCAGATGCAGCGAGACGAGGCAGTCCGCACGGCAACACTGGGCGCTGCGTTCCTGATGTTCGCTGCGGAGGCCTTTGGCCTGACAACAGGACCGATGGTTGGCTTCGATCCGGAGGCCGTCGCGCGCGAATTCAATCTGGCGACAAGCGAAATCCCTGTGGTGCTCATCGCGGTAGGGCATGCCAGAGAGGGCAACTGGCCGCAGAAACCAAGGCTGCCAGTGTCGCAGGTTCTGGAATTTGCCTGAGATCATTCCTGCAAGCAAAAGCCTCTGATCCGTATGGGAGAAGATAAATGAAAAATGGTGATGTGACGGGCGCGCATCTGGGAATGGTGCTATGGGCGGTCATCGTCGGCGCCTCCTTTCCCGTGGTTGGCCTGCTGAGCGAGGGGTTGCCGTCACTATTACTGACAGCAATGCGTTTCGCGATTGCGGCGCTGGCAATGCTGCCATTGGTGTGGCGGAGGGGGCCGAGGATTCCCGGTATCCGCGCCCTGCTGCTTTACGCGTCGATGGGGCTTTGTCTGGCTGGCTTCTTTGGCGTGATGTTTTGGGCTGCTCACCGGGTGAGCGCCTTGTCGATGTCGGCGCTGTTCGTATCGATGCCCCTGCTGGCTTACGGTGCTGGCAGGGCTTTCGGCATAGAGCCGCGCGCAACTTGTCTGCCGGCCATCCTTGCCCTGGGCGCAGTCGGAGCACTTGCCCTTGCGCTCGCTCAAAGTGGCGGCGATCTGGCGACATTGCAGTTTGGCTGGGGCGAGGCTGCGTTCTTGCTGGGCTGCATCGCATCAGCCCTTTACCCGGTCCTGTCCAAATGGGGGCTGGCTCGCGGCACCCTCTCACCCGATGCAGCCATTCGCACGTTCTGGAGCCTCGCCATGGGAGGCGCCCTGATCGCATTGGCCGGACTTGCCATGGAGCCAGTGGCTGCCATGGCGAAGATGCAGCCCAAGGACATATTGCTGGTTGCCTATCTCGGGGTGTTTTCCAGCGGTGTCACCTTCTGGCTGATGCAGCGCGGAACCGGCGTGCTGACGCCGGGCGCGGTGACGGCTTACAGCTATCTTGCCCCGTTTGTGTCGATGCTGGTGTTGTTTGCCACACAACCGGAGGTCATTGGCTGGTATTGGTTGCCGGGCAGCGTGTTGGTAGTAACGGCGATGGTTTTGCTCTTCCGCACTGGAACCACGGAGCCTGCTGTTTCGCATAGCGATTTGGGGTCTTTACGCGACTAACTGGAATGACAGGACGCAGTCCAGGCAGGGTTCACGGCCATTCCGTCACAGGCTTCGGATCGCAGTTAGTCACACTGGGCCATTCCTTGCCTCGCCATTCACCGACAACTCCTCCCGTGTCCCGGTAGAGGCACTTAGGGCTCTATCCACCGCGACATCACCTGCGGCAGGCCAAGCCGCTGCTGCAGAAATTAACCGAAGGGACCTGCATTACGCTTGATCGATTGCATTCGGATTTTGCGATCGCAGCGAATGGCAGCTTCGACGGGCCTCACTGCCCTAACCAAAACCCACGCCGGACGGCCGCAATGGGCCGGGCAAATCGATGCAGTGCTTCCGGAGATCACAATCTTGCAAAGTTCACTTTCTGCGCATCGCTGAAACTGCCGTTCGCGCAACTGCGTAACTGGGATACCTAGCAGAGCGCGCTTCGCATGTCCGTTTTCGGAAGTTGACTTGTCCGTCGTCAGAACATTATGCGCAGATGGTTGCGTAAATTAGCGGAGTATAGGCCTCGTCATTGGGTTAATGTTACGCGGCGAGCTTGCGGTGTTGCAAGCGCCGGTGTTGGATGGTCTTTCGCTTGATCCTTTCGCGTTGTTTGATGATGGTGTCGGCCTTGTCAAAGTAGGCGTCGGCGGGTGTTACGTTGTTCAGGCTCTCATGGTATCGCCGGTGATTGTAGTGTTCGACGAAGGCCTCGATTTGGGCTTCGAGATCGCCCGGCAGGAAGTAGTTTTCCAGCAAGATGCGATTTTTGAGTGTCTGGTGCCAGCGCTCGATCTTGCCTTGGGTCTGGGGATGCAATGGAGCGCCACGCACATGGCTCATGCCTTGCGCCTCGATCCATTCAGCCAGTTCGCCGGCGATATAGCTCGGACCATTATCGCTGAGTAGCCGAGGCTTGTGGCGCACATGGGCCTGATCACAGCCTGAAGCACAGAGCGCCAGTTCCAGCGTATCGGTCACATCCTCGGCACGCATGGTGGTGCAGAGTTTCCAGGCGATGATGTAGCGCGAGTAATCGTCGAGCACGGTCGACAGATACACCCAGCCCCAACCGATGATCTTGAAATAGGTGAAATCGGTTTGCCACATCTCGTTGGGGCGGCTGGTCTTGCGTTTGAACTCATCAGCCGCCTTGATCACCACGAAGGCTGGGCTGGTGATGAGGTCATGTGCCTTGAGCAGGCGATAGACCGTGGCTTCCGATACAAAGTAGCGCTTTTCGTCGGTGAACCGCACTGCCAACTCTCGGGGGGACAGCTCGGACTGCTCCAGCGCCATCTCGATGATCTGGTCATGGATCGCAGTGGGGATTCGGTTCCAGACCCGGCCTGGCGCGGATGGACGGTCCTCCAGCGCTTCAGGGCCGCCTGCCAGATATAGATCATACCAGCGGTAAAAGGTTCGGCGTGCGATGCCCAACTGCTCCAGCGTGCGCTTTGTCGGCAGGTGGGATTGCTCGACGATCCGGATAATCTCGAGCTTCTCAGCTGCGGGATACCTCATTCGTCGACCTCCCCATCCGCGATCATGCTTTTTTTAAGCAGCCGGTTTTCCAGCGTCAGATCGGCGACGCATTCCTTCAGGTCATGTGCCTCACGGCGCAAGCCCTTCACCTCGTCGGTGGTTGCTGCCCGGACCGTGTCACCAGCCAGCCGACGCTTGCCGTTCGGCGTGGCCTCGAACCGGTGGCGGCTCACGCCTCACTCCATGAACTCCTTGGACCATGTGTAATACAGGCTTTGGGCGATCCCTTCGCGGCGGCATAGCTCCGCAATGCTGTCATCGCCACGTAAGCCTTCCAGCACGATCCGGATCTTGTCCTCCGCCGAGAAGTGGCGCCGCGTCTTGCGGCGGATATCTTTCACCACCTGTTCGGCGGGGGCTTTGGAGGGTGATTTCGATTTTGAGGATTTGGGTCTCATCTGCGTTCCTTCGTCACTCCGACGAGACCCAAATCCTCCTTAAATCACAACCTCAAATCTGTGCCATGGGTGCTGACGGCCAACAGTTGACTGTTTAGAAAGGACGTCGCAGGTTGGTATAAATTGGGAGGGACTAATTGCGGCTTGTTGTTTCGACTGCGAGCGATGGTGCGTGTACGGCCAACTTGTTGGCATCGCGGATCCGGAGTTATCTCTGCCGAATTGCCGCCGATCAGGCGGTTCCCATCACCTATCAAGCACTTGCCAAGGCCTTGGATCTCTCACCGCCGAATACGATCCATCAACTCACAGTCGCGTTGGAATACCTGATTGAGGCGGACACCGCCGCCGCCCGCCCGTTGATCGCAGCGCTCGTGATCAGCAAGGCACGGCATGGATTGCCCGCGCCGGGCTTTTTCGACTGCGCGCGGCGCGTTGGGCGCTTCGACGGTGATCCGTCGGGATCGGAGGACCCAGCC
This sequence comes from Paracoccus saliphilus, assembly GCF_028553805.1. Lineage (NCBI taxonomy): Bacteria > Pseudomonadati > Pseudomonadota > Alphaproteobacteria > Rhodobacterales > Paracoccaceae > Paracoccus > Paracoccus saliphilus. The sequence goes on from NZ_CP067140.1 coordinate 3,715,252, forward strand.
TTCTACGCGGCAGAGTTCAAAAAGGCCGTCGAATTTTGGCGCGCGGCCGCCGAAGACTTGTAGTCAGGTTTCCAAGTTTGGAAGCCATCCTGAAGATCGGGATTAAAAAAACTCTTTGGCACGACTTACCAGAAGCGTTCGGCCCAAGCCGGCCGCTCGTCGTGACCTCGCTACGTTGCGGTACAGCCCGTGGAACCGGCCGTTAGTACATCGTGCAGCATTTCCGGAACACGAACGGCGAAAGCGCAAACGGAGCAAATGTTGGTTGAAACCATTCGAATGTCTGCGGTTTCAGTCGGAAGAAGAGCTCCTGCTAAAGACTGCATATTGAGCCTCGAATGCGCGCTTATACGCGGGGCGTTCAGTCCCCCGTGCGATGTAGTCCCTGAAAGTCGGGTAGTCTTCCAATATTCCAGACCCTTCCAGCCTTCGTAGAGCATGGATCATAAGAATATCGGCTGCACTGAATGTCCCAACGAGCCAGTTGGCCCCTCCGAACCAAGCGGCAAGTTGGTCCAGTCGGTTCCGTATGCGTTCATCGACCATGGTGAAACGTTCACCTTGCCAGCTTTTACCCTCTTCAAAGTATTTTACGTAATCACGCTCTACAATGGGGGGTTCGACAGTGTTCAGCGCGGCGAACATCCAACTGATAGCATTCGCGCGGGCGATTTTGTCTGTCGGCAGAAGGCCAGAATGACTTTCCGCAATATGGAATACGATGGCCCCTGACTCGAAGGTTGCAAGTTCGCCATCTTCATAGGTCGGGATTTGTCCAAAGGGGTTAACCCTGAGGTGCGGCGGTTCCTTCATTTCGGTGAAGGAAACAAGTCGGACGTCGTATGGCTGACCGACTTCTTCGAAAGCCCAGCGCACCGGCATATCCCGCGCCAGCCCCATTCCCCTATCAGGTGAAGACTTGAAAGCTGTTATTGTAGGCATTTGGACTGACCTATCAGATGGTTTGTTTTCGCCACTTACGCAACTGCCTCACCATACCTGACATTCATGCAGAACGCAGCATCGGTGAATCTGGGCTGATGCTGTTGAAAAACTCTGGGCTTGATCGGGATCGAGGCTTCTGATTCCCATTGGTTACAGGGTTCTGGAGGGATTGCGATGCTTGGAAGGCAGAAGGTCCATACCCGGCTTTTCTACGAGTTCGATCTCGAGACGCACATCCCCCCGACCATCTCCTTCGGGGTATTGACCGCTTCCTGGATCTGACCGGTCTGCACGAGGAGATGCGCGGTTTCTACAGCCACACCGGTCGACCCTCTATCGATCCTGAACTCATGATCCGGATGCTGGTGATCGGCTATGTCATGGGGCTGCGGTCCGAGCGGCGTGTCTGCCAGGAAGTTCACCTCAACCTCGCTTATCGCTGGTTCTGCCGGCTCGGACTCGAGGACACGGTGCCGGATCACTCGAGTTTCTCGAAGCTTCGACATGGCAAGTTCCGCGACAGCGATATCTTCCGTCACGTCTTCGAGCGCGTGGTTGCCCAGTGCATTGCCCATGGCCTGGTCGGCGGTCAGGGCTTTGCCGTCGATGCCAGCCTGATCAGCGCCGATGTCCACAAGCAGAGCTCCAGCCGCCAGAGCGAATGGGACGCCTCAACCATCGATCCGGCGGAGGCCCCGAGGGCGGTGCGCGAGTATCTCGACACGCTCGATGAGGAAGCCTTCGGTGCAGCCACGCCCGTCAAACCCAAGTTCGCGGCCCATGCCGATCCCGCCAGTCAGTGGACGACAGCGCGCAAAGGGCCGGCCTTCTTCGCTTGTTCGGACAACTACCTGATCGACACGGATCACGGGATCATCATGGATGTTGAAGCGAGCCGTTCGGTTCGGCAGGCCGAGGTCGGCTCCACGCTTACGATGCTGGACCGCACGACAGAGCGCTTCGATATCCGCCCGGATTGGCTGGTGGCCGATACGGCCTTTGGCTCCGAAGAAAGCCTGGTCGAGATCGTCCTGAAGCGGCAGAACCTGCCCTTCATCCCGGTGATCGACAAGGGTGAGCGTACTGACGGCACGTTTTCACGTTCCGACTTCACCTGGGATGAAGAGAATGGGGCCACACGCACGATGCTGGGCCGGGTAAAGGACAGGTTCGATCCGTATCCCGAAAGGCTGATTGCCGACACCGCCTATGGTACCGGACCGATACTGGGCTGGCTGGTCGACCGCAAGATTGCTCCCCACATACCCGTCTTCGACAAGTCTGGGCGCGCCGACGGAACATGGACACGGGCCGACTTCGAATGGGACGCGAAGAACGATCGATACATCTGCCCCGAGGGCCACGAGCTGAAGCAGGTTCGCCGCTACTATTCCGATCCGAACCGGGGACCAACCGGCAAGGGACGCGCCAAATATCGCGCCCTGAAACTGACCTGTCAGGTTTGTCCGTCGAAACAGAAATGCTGCCCGAACGCCGATGCCAGATCGATCACCCGCGAAGAACACGAGAACGCCCGCCAAGTCGCGCGCGACATCGCCAAGACCAAGCAATACGACGTCTCGATGAAGCTTCGAAAGAAAGTCGAGATGCTCTTCGCCCACCTCAAGCGCATCCTCGGCCTAAATCGGCTCCGATTACGCGGCCCATGCGGCGTAAATGATGAATTCCTCTGGTCTGCCCCCTGAAAATTGGTCCTCCCTGAAGTAGGCTTTTGAGCCAGATGGAGGATGAAGGAATGCCCCAGAAGAAGCACAAACCTGAGGAAATCGTCGCCAAGCTCCGGCAAGTCGATGTGTTGGTTTCGCAAGGCCGCTCTGTAGCTGAAGCAGTTCGCTCGATCGGAGTGACGCAATTCACCTATTACCGTTGGCGCAAGGAGTTCGGTGGCCTGAAGACCGACCAAGTGAAGCGTCTCAAGGACCTCGAGAAAGAGAACGAGCGGTTGCGGAAGGCAGTTTCCGACCTGACGCTTGAGAAGCTGATCCTGCGGGATGAGGTATGGAATGCCACTGGTTCGAATGACATGCCGAATGCATCGGGAAACTTCTGAGCCCCGCCCGTCGCCGTGCCTGCGTCGATCATGTCAGGCAGAAGTTTCGGGTCTCGGAACGGTTTGCCTGCCGGGTTCTCGGGCAGCACCGCTCGACACAGCGGAAAGTGCCGCGTAAGCGGGCCGATGAAGACGCGTTGACCGCGGATATCATCGCACTCGCCAGCCAGTATGGGCGCTATGGCTACCGCCGGATCACGGCCTTGCTGCGACAGGCCGGATGGGCTGTGAATCCGAATCCGCCCAGGCGCAGGTAGGGCGGATTGACATCCATCATTGACAAACCGCGCTCCGGTCGCTCTCGCGGCGGCCGGGCGCCCTTCATGAAACCTGGAGGGTATTGGCGTCGAGACCCCGCGCCGATTCACACTCCCCACCAGCGCAGCGTCAGTTTCAGATGATGCTCGATCCGATCGACCACCGCATCGCTGTCCCCGCTCTCCAATGCCGCGATGATTTCCAGATGTTCTCGCATGGCAGGCACCACTCGGTCAGCCAAAAAACTGCGGGCATTCTGAATGATTGCGATGCGGTTGCGATTCGTCACATAGGCCTGCTGCAGGAATGGATTGTCGAGACCTGAAGCCATGAAATCATGCGGATCGACAGTTCGTTCGGACCTGCCCGCCGGACGAATCGTATCGACGGAAAGCTGCAGCAGTGCAATGCGTGAGGCGGCATCCGCCGGCTGCCACTTTCAGAAACACGTGCATCAGCCAGACGCCTCTACCAAAATCTTGACCTGCGATTTTTCGGCAACCAGCACCTCGAAACCCTGTTCCACGATGTCGTCCAGCTTGATCCGCTTGGTCACCAGTCGTTCGGCGCTGAAATAGCCCTGAACCATCAGTGCCATCACGGCTGGATAGACGTTGCGATAGGCAATGGTCCCTTTCAACTGCCGTTCTTTCAGAACGACGGTATTGGGCTGGAAGGCAGCATCGCTTTCCCAGATCGATACGATCAGGACTTGCCCCTCATGCGTGGTTGCGTCGATGCACTGGGACAGCACCGCCGGTACGCCGGTTACCTCGAAAGCGACATCGACGCCGCTGCCGGTCGCTTCCCGGATTGCGGCGACAGCGTCGGTATCGCCCGGACTGACAGCACTGGTCGCGCCCAGTTCCATCGCCATGGTCCGGCGTTGTTCGGACGGTTCAACCACGTGAATTTCGGCGGCTCCGGCGACGCGGAGGGCCTCGACCACCAAAAGGCCGATAGGTCCGGCACCGAACACCGCCGCCTTGTCACCCGCCTTGATCCGGCTCAGCCGAACGGCATGCAATGCCACCGCCGCCGGCTCGACCATTGCCCCCTGCTCCATCGGCAGTTCATCCGGCATCTTGTGAACCATATGCGCGGGCACAACCGAATATGCAGCAAAGCCGCCATGGCCACCCGACAGCCCGACAAAGCCGAGGCTATCGCAAAGATTGTATTTTCCCTCTCGGCAGGCCTGACACTCGCCGCAGGCAAAGATCGGCTCGATGGCAACACGGTCGCCCACGGTCAATCCATCGACCCCATCGCCCAATTCGCTGACGGTGCCGCAATATTCGTGCCCCATGGTGATCGGGGCCTTGCCACGGCTGAGAGGGTGAGGCTGATCCACCGGAACGAAAATCGGCCCAGCCAGATACTCATGCAGATCGCTACCGCAGATCCCGGTCCATGCGACCTTGATCTTCACCTCTCCCGGTCCGGGATCTGGTTCATCGATCTCTTCCACGCGAAGATCCTTCGCGGCATACCAACGGGCAGCCTTCATGGCGTTTCTCCTTGTCTAAAAAAATCCGGTTCGTCCGGGACGGCTGCCCCGGACGATCAGGTGGCATCAGGACAGATGATGCACTTCCTGCAGCTTGTAGACGGGGGTCTCGATCCCCTCCATCCGCGCCTTGAGCTGCAATGCCAGATACAGCGAGTAATGCCGCGACTGGTGCAGGTTGCCGCCGTGGAACCACAGCGCCTCCTGCTGGGTGGGTTTCCACATGTTGCGCTGCTCGCCTTCCCACGGACCGGGATCCTTGGTGGTGTCAGAACCGAGACCCCAAACCTTGCCGACCTTGTCCGCGATCTCCTGCCCCATCAGGTCGGCGGCCCAGCCATTCATCGAGCCATAGCCGGTGGCATAAACGATCAGATCTGCGGGCAGTACCTCGCCCGTGTCCAGCTTGATGCCATCGGGAACGATCTCGGTCACTTGACCCTTGGCCAGCTTGACCTTGCCGTCGATAATCAACTGGCTTGCACCTACATCAATGTAATAGCCGGAACCGCGGCGCAGATATTTCATGAACAGGCCCGAGCCGTCATCGCCCCAGTCCAGCTTGAACCCGGCTTTTTCCAGCCCGTCATAGAACGCCTTGTCCCGTTCGCGCATCTGGTCGTAGAGCGGAATCTGCCATTCATGCATGATCTTGTAGGGCAGCGAGGCAAAGATCAGGTCGGCCTTTTCCGTAGTCACGCCGTTCTGCACCGCCTGCTCGGAATACAGACCGCCAAGCCCGATATCCATCAGCGTGTCCGAGCGGACGATATGCGTGCTGGACCTTTGAATCATCGTCACGTCGACGTCATGCTCCCACAACGCGGCGGCGATGTCGTGGGCCGAGTTGTTCGAGCCGATGATCACAACCTTCTTGCCCTTGTAGGCGTCAGGGCCGGGATGCTGCGATGAGTGTTGTTGCTCACCCTTGAAACTGTCGGCGCCGGGGAATTTCGGCACATTCGGCTTGCCCGACATGCCGGTGGCCAGCACCAGCTGTTTCGGCTTCAACACCACCTCTTCGCCGTCGCGATCCACCGCGACGGTCCATTCCTTTGTCGCCTCGTCATAGCTGGCGCGCTGGCAGGTGCTGCGCGTCCAGTAGTTCAGCTCCATGACCTTGGCATACATCTCCAGCCAGTCGCCCACCTTGTCCTTGGGCGTAAAGACCGGCCAGTTGTCGGGAAATTTGATATAAGGCAGGTGGTCGTACCAGACCGGGTCATGCAGGCACAGCGACTTGTAACGTTTGCGCCACTGGTCGCCGGGGCGGTCGTGCTTGTCCAGTACGATGGTCGGCACGCCAAGCTGCCGCAACCTCGCGCCAAGGGCGATGCCGCCCTGTCCGCCGCCGATGATGACCGTATATGGCTGGCGGCTATAGCCCAACTCGGCGGCCTCGACCTCGCGCTCCTCCTTCCAGCTTTGCCGGTTCTTGCCTGCGCCGTGTTTCGCGCCCAAGGGCCGGGCAAAGCCCTTGGCCTCCTCATGGCCCTTGAGTTCCTGCATAGCGGTCAGCAGGGTCCAGATCCTGCCGTCGCGCAGGCGGACAAGGCCATACCCCCGCGCCGCGGCGGTCTCGAAGGTGATCCAAGCAGTAACTACCCCATCCTCTTCTGCGGGAACTTCGTTTTCGGCCAGTTTCCAACCGGTCGGCTTTGTCGTTCTAAGCTGCGCACGCAGCATGTCGGCAACCTGGCCCTGCCCCTCCATGGTGCGCAGGTTCCAGGTAAAAGCGACCAGATCGCGCCAGTAGCAATCCGTCACGAACATTTGCGCGGCGCGGTCTATATCGCCGGCCTCCAGTGCCGCGCCGAATTCGTCCAGCACGTTCTGCACGTGGTCTGACAATGCGGAATCAAGCATGTTTTCCTCCCAAGACTGAAATTCCTCCGGGAGACAGGCTGTGACAGATCGGAGTCCGCGGCCAGAAAAATTGCCGTATCCGGCCGGGCGAGGGCGAACTTTGCGCGTGCCGCGTTGCGTCCGCAACCGCGCGCAACATCATCGCAACCCTATTGCGGGGGAGTCAGCCCCAGGCGCTGCACCCGGCGCAGGATGGTCGAGCGATTTACCCCCAATCGCCGCGCGGTCTGCGCCATGTTCCAGCCGCAGGCATCCAATAGTGATTCGAGGCATTCGGCATCATCCGCGCGAGTTTCGACCAGCACGGGGTCGGGCAGGTCGGTGATATCGATATCCGCGCCCTCGGCCAGGCTGACGGCAACATCGAGCGTATTGCCCAATTCGCGCAGATTGCCCGGCCAGCTGCGGGCCTTGAGTTCAGATCGCGCCGCAGGGGTCAGCCGCAAGCCGTCCGGGTTGCGTTGCCGCAGAAGCCGGTCGAGCAGCCAGTCGAAATCCTGCCGCAATCGCAGCGGAGGCACTGACAGCGTGGCCCCGGCAATACGAAAGAACAGGTCGCCCCGGAACGCGCCTGAGCGAGTCATCGCAGACAGATCATCGCGGACCGAGGCGATCACCCGCAGTTTGGCGTCGGTCAGCAGCCGCAAGATCGCTGCCTGCCCTGCAGGGGAGAGATCGTCCACACCTTGCATGAACAGCGTGCCAGGGGTTCCCGCGCTGGGTAGCATGGCGTCGATGGCGGCTGGATCGGCCCTGGCGCAATCCAGCTGGATAAAGGGCCGCGCGTCGGTTTCGCACATATGAATGGCTCGGGCCAGCCGGTGCTTGCCTGTCCCGGTCTCTCCGCTCAGCAGCAGCGGAATTTGCGTTCGCGCCAGCTTTGCTGCCCGTGTCAGTAACGCCTGCATTGCCGGATCCGGGCCCGCAATACTGGACAGGCCGCCCGGCAGCGCGATTCCGGTCTGGCGCGGCACTCGCGCGGTTTGCGGCGCGATCGCATGGCCAAAAAGCGCCCGGCCGTCATGCAGCCGGATGACCCGTTCCTCGGTTGGCCGCCCGCGCATCAGTTCGGGCAGGTCATCGACCGACAATTCCATTACCTGATCCAGACGCCGCCCCAGCAGGCTGCCGCTTTGCGAACCCAGCACCTGCTGCGCCGCATGGGTCAGCCCGATGACCCGGCCCGAGTCATCCAATGCGATGGCGGCCTCGGGATCGACCTCTAGAAATTCGGGGCTGGCCGAGAAACGTAGCACCCAGTCGCGACGGGTCATCGCCATCAGGTTCGCCATTTCGACGCGGCGGGCCGAGGAGCAGACCAGGTTCATCGCGAGATTCTGGCTGGCCTTGGGCTGGGGCGAGCGCAGCAGTGACAGGTCCAGTACCGCCGAAAGATTGCCCGAGGTGTCGAATATAGGGGCGGCCGTGCAGGACAGCGGCGTGTGATGCAGGTCGAAATGGTCGGTCTGGTGGATGGTGATCGCCTCGCCGGTGACGATGCATGAACCGACCCCGCAGGTTCCCGCCCGGTTCTCGGACCAGTCCGAGCCCATGTAAAGCCCCGCCGTCCGCAGATCGTCCTCGAAGCGCCGGTCGCCAAAGAAATCGACCGTGACGCCTTTGGCATCGGCCAGCAGCAGCACGTAGTTCTGCCCGGCCACTTGCCGGAACAGCGAATCCAGCCCCGAACGGGCGATGGCGATCAGCCGCTCGGATTGCTCGCGATGGGCGCGCAGCTCGGCCTCGGTGACGATATGGGCGGGCGATGGGCGCGAGGGATCCATGCCATAGGTCTCGACGCAGCGCCGCCAGCTTTCGGACACGACGCCGTCGCGCCCGGTCGTTTGCCCGCGCAGCACCCGGTCGATTTCGCGCACATGATCGGTGTCCCGCATCCGGCCTTCCCTTACGTCGTGACGGCCAGTATGTCATCGCAGACAGATTCGTTGCAAATGTTCAGTGCCCGATGATCAGCGGCACCGGGCCCGAAAGGAGCGTCTTCAGTCTGCCCGCTAGCGTCAATACAAGGTCATGCCTCCACCGTGGACAAAGGCCGCATTAGGGGGCAGTGGCAACATTTGCCGTCAACGGGACAAAGTTGGGGGCGATCTGCCGATCGGGCCTGATTGGCTCAATTGTCATGCAGGACAGACAACCCCAGCCTGAGGACTAATACACCTAAGAATTCGAACGTCCCTTCCAATACTCAAGCTCACTTCTCCGCCAATTTCGCATGTGCTTCCTCGGCGCGCTCGAAGATATGCGGTTGCAGGCCACGGCGCGATAGCGCCTCCTGCATTTTCATTCTCATGAAGGCGCTTGTACTGTAGCGCGTGGTCGTCGCGTAATGATATTCCATCAGGTATTCGATCATGTCCGCGTAACGGTCGTACAGATCCTCGGCGATACGACAGCCATCATGGTTGACCACCGAATTCACCCGCCGGCCTGCCTTCTCACAGGCGTTGACCAGAACCTTCTGCAAATCGTCAATGTCGCTCTCCTTGCGCACGCTCCAACCTTCCAGATTGAGGAACAATATGTTGCGCTCGGGGTCATAGCTGACGCGCTCGGACAGCTTGAGGTTCAGCAAGTCGGACATCAACTCCATCGGCGCGTCGGTGAAGATACGAATATCCATCGGCACCGGCTTGTTGATGACCGGGGTGAAATCCATTTGGGCAAGGATGTCGCGGTCGATATCGATGCCAGGCGCGACTTCGATGAGTTCGAGACCGCCCTGCGTCAACTGGAACACGCAGCGTTCGGTCACATAAATCACCGGCTGCGAACGTCGGGCCGCGTAGCTGCCCGAGAAGGTGATCTGTTCGACTGCCTGCACGAACTTGCGCGACCTGCCTTCCTGCAGGATACGGAGCTCACCGCCGCCGACCTCCGCCTTGAGGCCGCCGGCGGTGAAGGTCCCGGCAAAGACCACGGCGCGGGAGTTCTGCGAAATGTCGATGAACCCGCCGCACCCGTTGAGACGCCCGCCGAAGCGGCTGGTGTTCACGTTGCCCTGCCGGTCGCATTCCGCCATCCCGAGGCAAGTCAGGTCCAGCCCGCCGCCATGGTAGAAATCGAACATCTGGTTCTGGTCGATGATCGAATCCGCATTGGTCGAGGCCCCGAAACTGGAACTTCCCGCCAGCACGCCGCCAATGGCGCCGGCTTCGGTGGTCATGGTGATGAAAGGCGTGGCCTTTTCCTCGCTTGCCACCGCCGCGACCCCGTCCGGCGCACCAACGCCAAGATTGATCACACCGTTCAGGGGAAGCTCGAAGGCAGCGCGGCGGGCGACGACCTTGCGCGCGTCCAGCGGCATCTTCACCATGCTTGCAACCGGTACGCGGATCTCGCCCGACAGGGCAGGATTGTATTCAACGCCGTAGTTCATGCGATGCATCTCGGCGGAATCGGCAACCACAACGCAGTCCACGAGGATGCCTGGCACTCGCACTTCCTTCGGCCGGATGGAGCCCTGCTCGACGATGCGTTCGACCTGGGCGATCACCACGCCGCCATTGTTATGCGCGGCCATCGCCTGCGCCAGCACATCCAGCGTCAGGCATTCCTTTTCCATGCCCAGATTGCCAGAGGGATCGGCACTGGTGGCGCGGATCAGCGCAACATCGATCGGCGTGGCCTTGTAGAACAGCCATTCCTCCCCGTCGACCTCGACCATGCGGACGATGTCTTCGGTGGTGATCTCGTTAACCTTGCCGCCGCCAAGACGGGGATCGACATAGGTATGCAGACCGACTTTCGTGAACAGCCCGGGCGAACCGGAGGCGCAGGAACGGTAAAGCTTGGAGATCACACCCTGCGGAAGATTGTAGCCTTGGATCCTGTTCTCCACAGCCGCCTGCGCGACTTTCGGCATGCGGCCGAAATTCGCGGCAATGACGCGCTTGAGCAGGCCCTCATGATGCAACCGTCCGGTTCCCAGCCCCTTGCTGTCGCCGGCCCCGGCACACATGATCAGCGTGAGATCGCGCGGGGCGCCGGTCTCCACGAACCTCTTCTCAAGCGCCGCATGCAAAGCTTCGGGAATACAGCTCTGTACGAAGCCGGTGGTCGCGATCACATCGTTGTCGCGGATGAGGGACACGGCCTCGTCGGCCTGGAGAACCTTGTTCTTTTGCATCGCGTTCGAAAGCCTCTGTTGCCGGGTATCGGGAGATGTGGCGAAGTCGAAGGACAAACGATGTCGGCACCAGCGCATCATGTTGCAAACGTCCTTCCTGATCGTTCTCCCATGATTATTAACGCATGATCGGCGCCAGAAGATCCGGATCTATGATCAGGTTACGCACCGCATGCGCGTGTTTCTCCTCGAACAGGTTGTTCTTCAGCCACGTATCCACCGACGCAATGTCCAGTTTCGCGACCTGCGGACGAACACTCCAGGTTACCTGGTAAGGTGAACCTTCTTCATTGTAGTCTGGACCAGTGGTGGAGCCGGCATAGACAACGGGTTTTCCCAGATCGGAGGGCAAGTTTACCGCCTGGTACAGGCCATCAGCAATTTCGACATCCGTCATCTCGGTGAAATTCGCACCACCATTGCTGACCAGAACAGCAATCACGGCCTCCACCCGCAGGTCCGGTTTTTTGACCGCAGCACTCATGCAGGCGTCAAGGGCTGGGCCGGGGCTGACCTCTGCTGAGGAGTACACGAAATGGATTTCGATCGTGTCTCCAGGCTCGAGTCCACCATACTTGCTACCGCCCACGCTCATGTCGATCGGCGCCAGTTCAGCCTCGGAAAGGTCACCGTCATACTTGAAGCCTGTACCATACCCATGACCATCGCCGTTGCCGGCGTAAGTGGTAAACTCTCCGCCCTTGTGCTCAGCACTTTCATGAAAATGGATATTGCAGAGATTCATTCTTGCAAATGAGGACGAGGCCCCGAAAACGCGGCGGTTGTTCCCTGTGGCACTATCAATATCTCGCGGTGCCTGTGGACCGAAGCCAGCACCATCGGTTGCGGAGGCCAAAGCGGCACGCTGGGCTCCGATCACCTCGTCGGATACGGCTTTGCTCCTGTCATCTGCCAGTGCGGCGGTTCCCGTCATAGCAAGTAGTGCAGCACTCAGTTTGAAGATTTCTGTGGACAATTTGGAATCCTCTCTCATTGGAACAGCCGGTTTGCCATGGAAAGTTTTCTTCTTGTGTGATCATGATCCGTGTCGGTTCGAAAACCATGTCAAACAGTGCGTAGGTTCTGTGGATGAAACGTGTCCATCAATCGATCATCGGCATGAGCTTGTTCACGGATTCATTGGCATCTCCATAGAACATCCTGGTGTTCTCCTTGAAGAACAGCGGGTTCTCGATGCCGGAATAGCCGGTGCCCTGTCCGCGCTTGGACACGAAGACCTGCTTGGCCTTCCAGACCTCCAGCACCGGCATGCCGGCGATGGGGCTGTTGGGGTCCTCTTGCGCGGCCGGGTTCACGATGTCGTTCGAACCGATGACGATCACCACATCCGTGGACGGGAAATCCTCGTTGATCTCCTCCATCTCCAGCACGATATCGTAAGGCACCCGCGCCTCGGCCAGCAGCACGTTCATATGCCCCGGCAAGCGGCCTGCGACCGGGTGGATCGCGAAGCGAACCTCCTTGCCTGCGGCCCGCAGCTTGCGGGTCAGCTCGCTGACCGCGGCCTGCGCCTGCGCCACCGCCATGCCATAGCCCGGCACGATGATCACGCTGTCGGCCTCGTTCAGCGCGGCGGCCACGCCGTCGGCATCGATGGCGATCTGCTCGCCCTCGATTTCCGCCGCCGGACCCTGTTCGCCGCCGAAGCCGCCAAGGATCACGCTGACGAAATGCCGATTCATCGCCTTGCACATGATATAGCTGAGGATCGCACCCGAAGAGCCGACCAGCGCGCCGGTCACGATCAGCAGGTCATTGCCGAGCGTGAAGCCGATGGCCGCGGCCGCCCAACCAGAATAGCTGTTCAGCATCGAGACGACGACCGGCATATCGGCGCCGCCGATACCCATGATCAGGTGATAGCCGATGAAGAAAGCCAGAAGCGCGATCAGGATCAGCCAGAACACGCCGGATCCGACCCCGGTGCAGTAGAGAATGCCGAACAGGATCGACAACCCCAACGCGCCGGCATTCAGCATATGCCCGCCGGGCAGCTTCTTGGGCTTGCCATCGACCTTGCCGGCAAGCTTGCCGAAGGCCACGACCGAGCCGGTGAAGGTGATGGCGCCGATGAAGATGCCCAGGAAAACCTCGATCTTCAGCATTGCCAGTTCGGCGGGCGTCTTGTGCGCCAGAACGGCGGCAAAGCCCTGGAACTCATGCGCCGCGTTCTCGGCCTTGATCCGCAACATGCGCGCCATTTCGATCTGGGCGTTGAAGCCCACGAAAACGGCGGCCAGCCCGACAAGGCTGTGCATCGCGGCAACCAGTTGCGGCATTTCGGTCATCTGGACGCGCTTGGCGACCACAAAACCGACGGCGCCACCAATCGTGATCATCACGACCGACAGAAACCAGTTGCCCGCGCCGGGACCGAACAGCGTGGCCAGCACGGCCAGCGCCATGCCGGCGATACCGTACCAGATCGCGCGCTTGGCGCTTTCCTGACCCGAAAGCCCACCCAAAGACAGGATGAACAGGATCGCGGCGACCACATAAGCGGCAGTGGTGAATCCGTATTCCATCATCCCCTCCTTACGATTTCTGGAACATGGCGAGCATGCGGCGGGTGACGAGGAAGCCACCGACGATGTTGACCCCCGCCATCAGCACGGCAAGCGCCGCGAGGATCAGCACCCATGCCGAGCCCGAACCGATCTGCATCAACGCACCGAGAATGATGATCGACGAAATCGCGTTGGTCACGGCCATCAAGGGCGTGTGCAGCGAATGCGCGACATTCCAGATCACCCGGAAGCCCACGAAACAGGCCAGCACGAAGACGATGAAATGCGACATGAAGCTGGCAGGCGCGATCAGCCCGATCAGAAGCAACAGGATGCCGCCCCCGGCCAGCATCGTGACCTGCGACTTTGTTTCCGCCTTGAAGGCCGCGACCTCCTGCGCGCGGCGCTCTTCCGGGGTCAGCTCCTTCGGCTTTTCCTTGGGCTTCTGCGCCGCGATCGCCGCAACCTTGGGGGGAGGCGGCGGGAAGGTGATGTCGTGATCATGCGCGACGGTGGCGCCACGGATCACGTCATCCTCCATGTCATGCACGATCACACCGTCTTTCTTCGGTGTCAGGTCGGTCATGAAGTGACGGATATTGTTGCCATAAAGCTCGGAGGACTGCGCCCCCATCCGGCTGGCAAAATCGGTATAACCGACGATGGTCACGCCGTTTTCCGTGACGATTCGCTCATCCGCGACGGTCAGTTCGCAATTGCCGCCCTTTTCCGCCGCAAGGTCAACGATGACGCTGCCCTGCTTCATCGCCTCGACCATGTCCTTGGTCCACAGGACCGGCGCATCCCGTCCGGGAATCAGCGCGGTGGTGATGACCACATCCATGTCGGGGGCAAGTTCGCGGAATTTCTCGAGCTGCTTTTCGCGGAATTCCGGGCTGGACGGCGCGGCATAGCCACCGGTCGCGGCCCCGTCCTGCGTCTGCTCCTCGAAATCGAGGAACACGAATTCGGCGCCCATCGATTCGATCTGTTCTGCCACCTCTGGGCGCACGTCGAAGGCGAAGACCCGCGCGCCAAGGCTGGTGGCAGTGCCGATGGCAGCCAGGCCGGCCACACCAGCGCCCACGACCAGCACCTTGGCTGGTGGCACCTTGCCCGCCGCCGTCACCTGCCCGGTGAAGAAGCGGCCGAAATTGTTCGCCGCCTCGATGACCGAGCGATATCCGGCGATATTCGCCATCGAGGACAGCGCGTCCATCTTCTGGGCGCGGCTGATGCGCGGCACCATGTCCATGGCAATCGCGGTAATGCCCTGCTCTTTCGCCTTTTCAAGCAATTCAGCGTTCTGCGCCGGGTAAAAGAACGAAATCAGCGTCTGCCCCTCGCGCATCTGCCCGATCTCGGCATCCGCAGGCTCGCGCACCTTGGCCACGACATCAACGGCCTTGATCAGGTCGGCCACGGTTTGTGCGACAGTGACCCCGGCCTTCTCATAGTCGGAATTCGAAAAACCAGCCCGTACCCCGGCACCGGATTCGACGAAAACCTCGTGTCCAAGCTTCTGGAGATGCGCTGCCGAAGACGGCGTGATCGCCACCCGTGCCTCGCCCTCGTAACTCTCCTTCAAAGCGCCAATCTTCATGGCGTTCTAGCCCCCGTTTTTCCGTTTCTATCTATTGATCAACCATTTGATATTGTAGGAAAAAGAATTACCGCCATCCGTGCCGCACTCAAAGCTGCCAACCTCGGGCTCAGAGACGCCGATAGATCGGATAACGGGAACAGAGTTCCTCGATCTCGGTTTTGACTTTCTGTTCGACCTCGGCATTGCCCGCTTCACCGTTGGCCGAAAGCCCATCGACCACCTCGACAATAAGCCGGGCAATTCGGCGAAACTCGGATTCTGCAAACCCACGAGTGGTGCCAGCGGGCGTTCCCAGACGAATACCTGAAGTTACGGACGGCTTTTCCGGATCAAAGGGGATGCCGTTCTTGTTGCAGGTGATATGGGCACGGCCAAGCGCCTTCTCCGTTTCATTGCCTTTCACATTCTTCGGCCTGAGGTCGACGAGCACCACATGCGTATCCGTACCGCCGGTGACGATGTCGAGGCCGCCCTTGATCAATTCGTCAGCCAGAGCCTGCGCATTCTTCACGACCTGACCAGCATAGGCCTTGAATTGAGGCTGCAGAGCCTCCTCGAACGCCACTGCCTTGGCAGCAATAACATGCATCAGCGGTCCGCCCTGTATTCCCGGGAAAATCGCCGAATTCACCTTTTTCGCAATCTCCGCATCATTGGTGAGTATCATGCCGCCACGCGGGCCCCGCAACGTCTTGTGCGTCGTAGTCGTGACAACATGGGCATACGGAAAAGGAGAGGGATGTTCACCACCGGCGACGAGCCCGGCAAAATGTGCCATATCGGCCATGAGATAAGCGCCGACACTGTCGGCGATTTCGCGGAATTTTACAAAGTCAATTTCCCGCGGTATGGCCGAGCCGCCAGCAATGATGAGTTTTGGCTTATGGTCGTTCGCAAGCGCGGCGACCTGATCAAAGTCGATCAAGCAATCCTGTTGGCGAACCCCATATTGAACTGCATTGAACCACTTGCCCGATTGGTTTGGCGCCGCACCATGAGTCAAATGACCACCGGAGGCAAGATTCATGCCGAGAATGGTATCTCCGGGTCGAAGAAGCGCTGTATAGACGCCCTGATTTGCCTGGCTACCGGAATTCGGTTGCACGTTAGCAAACTCACAGCCAAAAAGTTTCTTCGCGCGATCAATCGCAAGGTTTTCGACCACATCAACAAACTGGCAGCCGCCATAATAGCGGCGGCCCGGATACCCTTCGGCATATTTATTGGTCAGTACCGACCCCTGCGCCTCCAGCACTGCGTTGGAGACAATATTTTCCGAGGCGATAAGCTCTATCTCGTCTCGTTGACGGCCAAGTTCGTCACGAATTGCGGCATAAAGATCGGGGTCGCGGTTGGAAAGGCTCTCAGTAAAAAAGCCAGCATCGCGGTCAGCAGCGTTCATTTTCATCTCCTCACTTGGTTATTAACCGGTCCATCCAAGTCCGGCTGCGATACAGTTCATCGTTTGCAGCAGTGGGACCGATAGCCTTGGGGCCGCCTGATCACGAAGGTCGTGCAGCAAATCCACCTGCAATGCATGAATGCTGCCCATCGGCCCTTTTACGCAGTCGAAACGCTCGCGCATTGCCGGGAAGCGCTCCGCCAGCAAGCTACTGCCGGTAATCCAGAGGACCGCTTTCTCACTGCAGCGATATTCGTTCAGGATGTCACTGAAAATCGTATCGCGAACATCCGTATTCTCGACCAGAGCAGAATACCGGGCTGCAATATCGATATCTGCCTGGAACAGTGATTTCTCGACTTCATCAACGATCAGTTGAAACAGCGGCGAATCCGCGAACATCCTGTTCAACAGCTTGTCGCCTTCGCTTCCGCGAACCTTGCGAAAACTTGCTATCGCCGATCCGAAGCCATACCAGCCCGTAATGAGATGGCGGTTCTGCGACCAGGCAAACACCCACGGTATCGCCCGCAGATCATCAAGCGATTTGGCTCCGAACCGCCGTGCCGGGCGCGAGCCGATCTTGAGCATTGCCAACTCCTCCACCGGGCTGGCCTGCTGGAAGTAATCGATAAAACCGGGTTTCCGCAAAAGGGTCACGTAGGCGGCCTGTGACATCCCCGCCAGCCCCTCAAGCGCATCGTCGAATTCCGGCGTTGCCGGACGCGACATTCCTCCGGCGGAATGGGCCAGCACGGACGAGGCCAGAACTTCCAGTGTATGCAGTGCCGTACCCCGATTGGCATATTTAGACGATACCACCTCACCCTGCTCGGTAATCCGCATGTGACCGGCCACGGTCCCGGGGGGTTGAGCCGCGATAGCGCGCTCCGTGGGCGCCCCGCCCCGACTGACAGAGCCTCCGCGACCATGAAAATAGACTGGCCGAATGCCAAACGGTTCCAAGGTACGCAGAATGTTGCGTTGTGCTTTCTCAAGTTCCCACGTCGAACAGAAGAACCCGCCATCCTTGTTACTGTCGGAATAACCCAGCATTACCTCGAGCCGGTTATCTCCTCTGGCCTTGAGGCTCCGCCGGACCAACGGCACCTCAAGCAGATCCGACAGAATTTTTGGTCCTGCTCGAAGATCATCGATGGTTTCGAACAATGGCACGACACGCAGATCCAGCATCTCCGCCTCGAAACCGGCATAACGCGCCAGCAGATAGACACCAAGAAGATCGTCCGTGGACCTAGTCATGGACAATATGAACGGGCCAATCGCCTCTCGATCCGCCTTTTCCCGCAAAGAACGCATCAGCTGGAGCAAAATGATCAGCTCTTTGCCCATATCGCTCAGACGGTCTGAAGCAACCTCGGCCAGGTCCGAGTCCGAAAGTTCTTGCCGCAACCGGCTCGACCATTCCGCCGTACCATATTCCGGCGTGGGATCGTCACTACTTATCGTCCAGATTTCATGCAGGACCTCGGTCGTAACGGTAGAATTCTGCCGTACGTCCAATGTCGCGGTCCGAAAGCCGAAGCTTTGCGCCTGCCAGCGGATCGGACGAACGAGGCGACGTGACAGATGCCCGGCATCGATCGCCTCAAGTCCATCCTCGATCACTTTTAGATCAGCGATGAAATCCAGCAAATGCCGGTATCCACCGCGCCCGTCACGCAGGTCTTCAATGCGATCTCGGATTACTGTTAGCGCCTGACGAAAAACCTCGCCCGGATTACGACCCAAATGTTCCGGGATCTCGGCTATCAGAGCATCTAGCGAATATCTTGCCTCTTCAGGAATCGCCATGATGGTAGAGCTGATGCTTATCTGCTCCGCCGCATCACGAAGGCCGGAGACGTACTTGTCCAGAATGGCCGTTCTGTTTCGCGCCAACGCTTCTTCGGTGGTGCTGACCGTAACATTGGGGTTGCCGTCACGATCACCGCCGATCCAGCTGTGAAACCGGATACCGGGAGTAGTGTCGGGATCGAACCCGGCGACAATGTAGCGCTCATTAAGTATCGGCACCGCGTCGAAAATACTATCGCGGAAGAACTGCAATCCCCACTCGATCTCGTCCGAGATACTCGGTCGTTCCAGCCGCAACTCCCCGGTCATCCACAGAAGATCAATCTCGCTGCGCAAATCGTCGGAAAGCACGGTACGCTCGCGCGGAGTCCAACGCTGTGTCTCGAGAGCCACGAGCTTTCGATAAATCCGACGATGGATCTCCAACACCGTGACACGTTTTGCCTCGGTAGGATGAGCGGTGATCGTCGGCCCGATCGAAAGATCACGTAATGTGTCCGCAAGCTGCGCTTCACTGATCCCCTTGTCATGGAGTTCGGCCAGAACTTTGGCAAAGCTCCCCGGCACCGCGTCCGGACCGTATTTCGTTTCCGCTTGGCGACGGTTCCGCACGGCCGCATTCTCTTCGATGATCCGGAGCAGCTGAAACCAGATATTGAACGCCTGGAGATAGGGGATAGCCGCATTGCCCCGAGGTATTCTGACCTCGGCGCCAGCATCGAAATTCTTTGCCACCTGAGGTGCGCGCAAGGCTATGACGTCATGCCAGAGCTCATACAACTCGGACCGGAGAAGTGTAGCATAACTACCACTTCCCTGATCGAGTCGATCCTCGGCGTATGCTTCTGTTCCTTGCATCAGTTCACACGATCCCGTGGTTCACGCCCCTCAATGAAATCGAGAAGATTCTCCAGCACGCGAAATCCCATCGCCTCGCGGGTCTCTCTTGTGGCGGAACCGAGATGGGGCAACATGACGAGATTGTCGGCATTCAGGAGTTCATCAGGAATCTGAGGTTCATGCTCGAATACGTCGAGGCCCGCGCCACCAATCGTCCCGAATGATAACGCCTGCGCCAATGCGAGTTCATCGATGACCTCCCCCCGGGCAGTGTTAATGAGATAGCCACCGGGCTTCATCAAGTTGAGCCGCCGGCTATTGATCAAATGCCGGTTTGCCGAACCGCCCGGGCAATGAAGCGAGACAAAATCGCATCGGGGAAGAAGTTCGTCGATCGTATCGACCTGCTCGGCGTCATAGGCGGCCAGAACATCGTCCGGAACGGGCGGAATGTTCTGGACAAGAATCTTCATCCCGAATCCAAATCTGGCGCGCTGAGCCATGGCTTGCCCGATACGGCCAAAGCCGACGATTCCAAGCGTCGCACCCGACACTTTCTTGCCGATCATGTGCGTTGGCCGCCAGCCAGACCAGGCACTCGCACGCAGCTCACGTTCTCCCTCGCCTGCGCGCCGAGCAGTCATCAGTAGCAGGGTCATGGCGAG
Organism: Paracoccus saliphilus; assembly: GCF_028553805.1. Lineage (NCBI taxonomy): Bacteria > Pseudomonadati > Pseudomonadota > Alphaproteobacteria > Rhodobacterales > Paracoccaceae > Paracoccus > Paracoccus saliphilus. Next base: position 3,734,908 of record NZ_CP067140.1, read on the forward strand.
ATCGGCGGTGCATTCTGAAAGCACATCAGGGGTGTTTGTCACGACAATGCCATGGCTCTTTGCCGCATCTGCATCGATATGGCTGAAGCCAACGCCGTAATTCGCGAGAATTCTTGTGCGTATATTCGGTCTGTCAAAGACTTCCTTCGACAGACGGTCGGTGACCGTCGGAAGAATTGCGTCGAATACCGCCATTGCTTCGCCGATGTCGGAAGGGCTGAGCGGCTGATCGGTCTCATTGAACGTCACATCGAACATGTCTGTCATTCGCGTCTCTACCGCTTCGGGCCAGCGCCGTGTGACAAGTACCTTTGGTTTTTCCATTCTATCCTCCCTCATCCCGTTTTCCTGACGACCCGTGCCACGGTCTCACCGATGACCGATGGGTTCTCGGCAACTGTCACACCTGCGGCTGTGAGCATTTCCACTTTCTCGCTTGCACTTTCGCCGAAGGCCGAAATGATCGCGCCTGCATGACCCATGGTGCGGCCCTTGGGTGCGGTCAGCCCCGCGATGTAGGCAACGACAGGTTTGGTCATCTGGCTCTGGATGAACTCAGCCGCTTCGGCTTCCTGCGGTCCACCTATTTCACCGATCATGCAAATCAACTCGGTTTCTCCGTCATTTTCGAATTCCTCGAGGATATCCTTGAACGAGGACCCGTTGATCGGGTCGCCACCGATGCCGACCGAGGTCGACACACCAATCCCAAGATCTTTCATTTGCTCGGCGGTTTCATACCCGAGCGTGCCTGAGCGGCCGACAATGCCTACATTTCCCGGCAAGTAGATATGCCCGGGCATAATACCCAGCAGGGCCTTTCCAGGACTGATCGTCCCTGCACAATTCGGCCCGGTCAGCACCATGCGTCGTTCTCGCGAATAGCGATGCATGTAGCGCTTGACGCGGATCATGTCCTGCGCCGGAATGCCGTCCGTGACGCAAACGCAATAACGGATGCCTCCATCGGCAGCTTCCATGATCGAATCAGCTGCAAAGGGTGGCGGCACGAACACCAGACTTGCATCAGCATCGGTCGCCGCCACCGCATCCTTTACGGTATTGAATACCGGCACTCCATGCACGGTCTCGCCTGCCTTGCCGGGAACAACTCCGCCGACGACGTTGGTGCCGTAGTCAAGCATCTCCTTGGTATGAAATTGCGCGATCCGTCCAGTGATGCCCTGAACGATCACGCGGCTATCGCTGTCGAGGTAAATGCTCATCAGCTGGTCTCCTCCTCGGGGTCTCGAGCCTGATCGTTTTTCCAGGCAGCAACCGCCTGCTCTGCGGCATCCATGAGGGACGTGGCACCGATGATCGGCAAACCGGAATTTTCCAGAATCCGAAGCCCTTCCTCAACATTTGTCCCGGCGAGGCGCACGACCACCGGCACTCCAACCGGATTGGCAGTCAGCGCCTTTACGACGCCTTCAGCCACCCAGTCACAACGGTTGATCCCGGCGAAGATATTCACGAGGACGGCCCGCACATTGCCGTCGGATAGAACCAGACGGAATGCCTTGGCCACTCGCTCAGGTGTCGCACCGCCTCCGATGTCCAGAAAGTTGGCGGGCTCTCCGCCAGCAAGCTTGATCGTGTCCATGGTAGCCATGGCCAAGCCCGCACCGTTCACGATGCAGCCGATATTGCCTACGAGCCCGATATAATTGAGCCCACGATCCGCTGCTCGGCTTTCGCGCGGGTCCTCCTGGCTCTTGTCCCTGAGTTCCGCAATCTGGGGATGACGAAACAACGCGTTGTCGTCGAAGGTCATCTTGGCGTCCAGTGCGAGTATGCGATTGTCACTGGTGATCACCAAGGGATTGATTTCGACCATTGTCGCATCAAGGTCCCGGAAGGCGCGATAACACCCTTGCAGCGTCCGCACCATCTGTTGCGTAAGTGCCGCCGGAATGTCGAGCGCGAAGGCGATCTCGCGGGCCTGAAACTCACGAAATCCAACCGCCGGTTCGACTGTAGAGCGAACAATACTGTCCGGTTTCTTCGCCGAGATCTCCTCGATCTCCATCCCCCCTTCCGACGAGGCGACAATCATTACCCGCTGGCTCGAACGATCGAGCACGAAGCCGAGATAGATCTCGCGCTCAAACGGCACGGCAGCTTCGACATAAACTCGGTAGATGCCCTTGCCTTCGGAACCGGTCTGGTGCGTGACCAATTTGCGGCCGAACATGCTTTCGCTAGCGGCGATGATTTCCTGATCGCTGTCGCAAAGCCTCACACCGCCAGCCTTACCGCGTCCTCCGGCATGAACCTGAGCTTTCACGATCCAGCGATCACCCCCCAACTCCCGTGCACGGTAGCCAGCTTGTTCCGGGCTGTATGCCAACGAGCCTTGAGGGACTATCACACCGAACCTCGAAAGCAGCTCCTTGGCTTGATATTCATGAATGTCCATTTGACACCTCCTCCCCGAGGCATTTTCCTATTTGGAAACCATATCGGACTCGTAGTGGCGCTTGAGGACGTGGTGCACTTGGGACAAGTCTATATCCGCGCCCATTTCCGTCATCGCTGCGGCAAAGCGCTCCACGATATCGGTGATTGCGCTTTCCGACAGCTGGTTGAGAATGCCTATCCGGATCTGCACCGGCTCCGATAATGTCGGCCAAATTCCGAAGCCCTCAGCGCGGCACCCCTGCACCAGCTCCATCTCCCGCCCGGCAAGCGAATCCGGCAGGTTCAAGACGACGAGACTGGTCATATCGGACGTGACCTCACAGCCCATCGCCTCTACCGCCTCACGCAGGACCTTCTCATGGAAAGCGTAATCCTTCGCGCGCTGCGGTTTGCCGATCTGTAAAATGATCCGCAGGGCTTCGTGAAAGGCCGCAACGGCATAGCCCGAATGTGTGCGGTGGTAGGTCCCCTTCTCGACATCCTCGCCGTCAATAATGCCCCAGTGACGGGCTTCGAGGATCGGGTTATGCACGTAAGTGTGGCAACCGTTCTCGCGCACCTCATCAATGTATCGCTCTGTGAAGCTGACCGGTGCATAGGTCAACGGCAGGCAGAGCACACCCTTTTGCGGGCATGAAGCCCAACCGACAATGCCGGGGTAATCGTCGATCGAAAAATCCGCGATACCGAGCGAAGACACAGCATCGACCAACCCGAGCGCGTCGTATTTCTCACAGGCATCGGAAAAGCCCCTCAGATCGTTGACTCGGCCAGATCCGGTCTCCCAATGCGCCATGAACGCCCATTTCGGCTTATGCTCCGCGAGGGCATTTTCGACAATTTCACCCGTCACAGACTGGCCATGCGGAACTTCCACGATCGTCACCGAACTCGGTTTCGGATCGAGTGCGTTAATCTTCAGTTCCGCACGGGTTGCAGCTTTCATACGGATCGCCAGACCGTCGAGACCCGAAAACGTCCCGTTGACGAACGCAACGACACTGTCGCCCGGCAAAATCGCACTGAGCATGCAGTCGAGCCCTGAAAACCCGGTGCCACCAACGCCGTAGGTGTAAACGTTGCTTGTGCCCCAAATCTCCCGAAGCATGACCTTGCATTCAATCATTCCCCGCAGAACGTCAGCCTGCATGTGGTCTGCGAGCCCTGTCTGGGTAAAGCGATCGAGAACGCGTGGATCGGTATTGCCGGGTCCCGGACCAGCGGCCAGTGTCTCGGGAATCTCGAGAGGCGGGAAAACGATACTGGTGTTGTCCATCGTTGAAGCCTTTCCTTTTTGCTACCTGTAAAGACACCGGATCAGCCGGCATCCACTTTGACTGTTTCTTTATCGCCGCCCAATCACCGGCCGAGCAGCAGGATTTGAACATCTGCGACATTCGTGCCGGTTGCCCCGGTCATCAGGAGATCATCGGCCAGCTTGAGCGCGGTGTAGCTGTCGTTATCGGCAAGAAGCGCTTCGGGGTTGGCCCCTCGGACGCGGATCCGGTCCACTGTACCTGCATCGACGAGCCCGCCAGCCGCGTCAGTCGGGCCATCACGGCCATCTGTACCGCCCGAAAGGAATACCCAGTCCCGTCCGAGATCGGGCATTGTCAACGCCACGCGAAGTGCAAGTTCCTGGTTCCGCCCCCCAAGCCCTTTGCCAGCAAGCTTCACCGTGGTCTCACCGCCGAAAATCAGACATGTAGAACCTTCTGGCGACGCGGCGATGGCCGTCTCGACAATATATGCCGCCGCATCGGATACATCACCGACGAGCCGGTTATTGACAATCACCGGGTTGAGGCCTGCGGCGGCTTCCGCGACCGCCTCGAGGCTTTTGCCATTCGAACCGATCAGGTAATTCCGGGCAGCCGGAGGAGGCGCCCCGCCAACCGTTCCACGGCCGAGGTGCTCGCGGACCGCTTCGGGCAAGAGCAGCCACATTCCCCGCGCTTCGAGCAGGGACCGGGCATCCTCTCGTGTTCCGATCGGTGACACCGTTGGGCCGGACGCAATTATTTCAAGTTCGTCACTGACCACATCGGACAGGATATACGCCGTGACAGGGGCTGGATCGGCGAAGTAAAGCATCCCACCGCCTTTCAGCCGCGATAACTGTTGACGAACGAGGTTCATCGCACCGATCTCGAACCCATTCTCAAGCATGAGACGGTTGACTTCCGCCTTGTCGGCAAGCGTCAGATCTCCCGCCGGCGCCACAAGAAGGGCTGAACCACCACCAGAAATCAAAGCGATTACACGGTCGGCAGCCGTGCAGCCGACCAGAAGCGAGGTAATTGCATCAGCGGCCCGCACACCATTCTCATCAGGAATCGGATGGCCTGCCTCCATGACCGTCGCACCGGACAATTCGCGAATGTTCTCGCGGTTCGTGACCACCATCGCCCGGGATGGGTAGGCTGCAATCTGCGAAAGCATTTCCTTGGCCATCGGAACAGCTGCCTTGCCCACGGCAACAAGGACATAGCGGCCGTTCTCTCCCAAGGGCGGTGGTGGATTTTGAGCGAGTGCGGCACGCAACGCATTCGCCGGGTCGGCGGCTTCGCAGGCCATCGCGAAAAGTGTCCTGGCAATGCGCCTGAGCGTGCCCATCAATCAAGCTCCGGCTATCTGCCGGGCCTTTTCGACCAGCACCTCGGCCTGACGGATCGAAGCGTAGTCGATGAGCCGTCCATCGAGCGAAACCGCGCCCTGCCCCGAGGCTTCAGCCTCTGCCATGGCATCGAGAATACGCTTTGCCTTGGTAACCTCGGCCTCCGACGGGCTCATGATCTCGTTGGCAAGTGCGATCTGGCTCGGGTGGATCGCCCATTTTCCTTCGCAGCCCAAAACCGCTGCGCGGCGGCAAGCGGCAAGATACCCCTCCCTGTCTCCGAAATCGCCAAACGGGCCGTCGATGGGGCGCAACCCATTCGCCCGCGCGGCAACCACCATGCGGGCAATAGCGTAATGCCACATATCGCCCCAATGCGTTTCGCGTGCCCCGTCATCGGCGGGATCGGTCAGCACCGAGTAATCGGGATTGACGCCGCCGATGATTGTCGTCCGCGCCCGCGTCGAGGCGGCATAATCGGCAACGCCGAAATGCAGGCTTTCATTGCGCTTCGAGGCAGCCGCGATCTCGGAGACATTCTGCATGCCGAGCGCAGTCTCGATGATATGCTCGAAGCCGATGCGTTTCTTGTAGCCCTTCGCGTCCTCGATCTGGGTGACCAGCATGTCCACCGCGTAGACGTCGGCCGCTGTTCCGACCTTTGGAACCATGATCAGGTCAAGCCGTTCGCCGGCCTGTTCCACCACATCGACCACATCGCGATACATGTAGTGGGTATCAAGACCGTTGATCCGGACCGACATGGACTTGCTCCCCCAGTCAATCTCGTTCAACGCCTTGATGATGTTCTTCCGGGCCTCGGCCTTCTCATCGGGCGCGACGGCATCCTCGAGATCGAGGAAAATCACGTCCACATCCGATTCCGCCGCTTTTTCGAACATTTGCGGGGCACTTCCCGGCACGGCAAGCTCGCTGCGGTTGAGGCGCGCCGGGGCTTGTTCGACAGGATGAAAACTCATGGAAAGATCCTTTCTGTATTGTCGTTTCAAGAACGTTTCAGACCGTCAGCCCTTCCGGCTCGGCAAGACCATGCGCCCGCGAGCAGGCGGTAAGCGTATTGGCCAGAAGACAGGCGATCGTCATGGGCCCGACGCCGCCCGGCACCGGGGTGATCGCACCCGCGAGCTTCGCCGCGGTTTCGAAATCCACATCACCCACGAGTCTGGTCTTGCCCTCTTTTTCCGGATGCGGAAGACGGTTGATGCCAACATCGATGACCGTCGCGCCAGGTTTCACCCAATCACCGGGGACCATTTCGGGTCGACCGACAGCGGCCACGAGGATATCGGCGCCGCGGCAGACCTGATCGAGATCCCTGGTGCGGGAATGGGCGATGGTAACGGTGCAGCTGTCACCCAAGAGAAGCTGCGCCATCGGTTTTCCCACGATATTGGATCTGCCAAGAACGACCGCGTTCAGGCCCGACAACGAGCCGTGATGCTCACGCAACATCATCAGGCAGCCAAGCGGCGTACAGGGAACCATGGATTTCTGCCCTGTCCCGAGAAGCCCGACATTCGAGATATGAAAACCATCGACATCCTTCGCGGGATCGAGCGCGCTGATCACGAGTTCTGAATCGAGGTGCTCTGGAAGCGGCAATTGTACGAGAATGCCGTGAACATCCGGATCGTTGTTCAATTGGTCGATGAGTTCGAGCAGTGTCTCTTCCGAGGTGTCCGCCGGAAGATTGTGCTCGTAGGAGTTCATCCCCGCCTCAATCGTCGCCTTGCCCTTCGATCGCACATAGACTTCGCTTGCCGGATCCTCGCCAACGAGCACGACCGCGAGACCGGGGGTGATGCCATGCTCGCTTTTGAGACGCGCGGTATGCTCGGCCACTTTCTCCCGGACCTTTGCCGCGAATGCCTTGCCGTCGATTATTTTGGGGGTCATCTCCGCTCTCCCTAAACGTTGTGCCGATTTCCAGGAACCGGCTGATCTTGTTCGACAATCGTTGAGCGCGCCCATTCCCCGGCGCGGCCTGCGTCAGAAAAGTCCCACGACTTCGCCGGCTTCCCCCAACCTGATGGCGTCCGCCGCCGGCTTTCTGGGCAGGCCAGGCATCGTCATGATCTCGCCGCACATGGCCACGATGAAACCTGCTCCCGCCGCCAGCCGCACTTCCCGGATCGGTACCGAATGATTTACCGGCGCACCGCGCATGTTCGGATCAGTGGTAAAGCTGTACTGAGTCTTGGCCATGCAGATCGGCAGGTTGCCGTATCCCTGCTGCTCCCATTCATGCAGCTGATCGCGGATCTTCTTGTCGGCCAGAACCCTGTCCGCATAGTAGATGCGCTTGGCGATGGTTTCGATCTTCTCGAACAGCGGCATGTCGTCAGGATAGAGAGGAGCAAATTCCGCCTGGCCGGATTCCGCAAGCTGCACGACCTTGGTGGCCAGATCGACGGCTCCTTCCGATCCCTCGGCCCAATGTCGGCAAAGGATCGCCTCGGCGCCCTGCTCGGCCACGTAATCCTTGACCGCCTGGATCTCGGCCTCGGTATCGGAATGGAAATGGTTGATCGCCACCACCACCGGGACACCGAACCCCTTCACATTGGCGATATGCCGGCCAAGATTCGGACAGCCTCGCTTCACCGCCGTCACATCCTCGGCCCCGAGGTCCTCCTTGATCACTCCACCATTCATCTTCATGGCCCGCACCGTCGCGACGATGACTGCGACTGCGGGCTTGAGCACTGCCTTGCGGCACTTGATATCAAAGAACTTCTCGGCGCCCAGATCGGCACCGAAGCCCGCCTCGGTCACCACGTAATCCGCAAGTTTCAACGCGGTCGTGGTCGCGATGACGGAGTTGCAGCCATGGGCAATGTTCGCAAACGGTCCGCCATGCACGAAGGCCGGGTTATTTTCCAGCGTCTGCACCAGGTTTGGCTGCATCGCGTCCCGCAAAAGAACCGTCATCGCCCCATCCGCCTTGAGATCGCGGGCATAGACCGGCGACTTGTCGCGCCTGTAGGCGACGATCATATCGCCAAGCCGGTTTTGTAGATCGGCTAGGTCTTTCGACAGGCAGAGGATCGCCATGACTTCCGAAGCGACAGTGATGTCGAACCCGGTTTCGCGCGGAAAGCCGTTCGCAACGCCGCCCAGCGAAGCGGTTATCTGTCGCAGCGCTCGGTCGTTCATGTCCATCACCCGGCGCCAGACGACCCGGCGGATATCGATCCCCAACTCGTTGCCCCAGTAGATATGGTTGTCGATGATGGCAGCCAGCAGGTTATGCGCGGAGGTGATGGCATGGAAATCCCCGGTGAAGTGGAGATTCATGTCCTCCATCGGCACGACCTGCGCGTGGCCGCCGCCCGCCGCGCCCCCCTTCATCCCGAAATTGGGACCAAGCGACGCTTCGCGGATGCAGATCGCCGCCTTCTTGCCGATCCTGTTCAACCCGTCGCCAAGGCCCACCGTCGTGGTCGTCTTGCCTTCGCCGGCAGGTGTCGGGTTGATCGCAGTCACAAGGATCAGCCTTCCATTCCCGCGATCTTGTGCAGAATTGATGAACTCCTGGCTGACCTTGGCTTTGTCATGACCGTAGGGCAGCAGGGCTTCATACGGAATTCCGAGCTTCTCGCCGATTTCCCGTATCGGCTTCTTGTTGGCGCCACGCGCAATTTCGATATCAGTCATATGTGCCACGAGTTTTCCCTATCGTGCTTTTTGTCGCGATGCCGCAGTTCATCGTGCAGTCGTACCGCTGTCACGGACCGCTTTGGCCTTCGGTCGGCGAATTGTGAGGCTGCGACATCAATCCCAGTGGGCTGCCCCCGAAGGTTGACCAGAGTCACATGTGACACGGCCTCAGCGGGGGCAGGAGCGAGTCATTCGACTGGTATGGCCTGCAATTCCGGCTCGTCGTGATGATGGTGTTCCTTAACGGGACGCATCAGCAGATTGGCGAAGAATGCGATGACGAGCAGTCCGGCCATGGCGTACATGGTTGTGTTGTAGAGGCTTGAGGTCGGATCGATGGTGCCTTCTGGAGCGATCTCCATCAGCTTGGCGATGGTCACGGTCTTGGCGGCGACAAGCTGGTCGAGCTGCTCGATGGGCGCACCGAATTTCTCGGCGAATGCCGCCGGATCGATCCTGCTGGTCAGGTCGGTGACCGCCTTGCCCACCGATAAATCCCGCAGCGAGGTGATCGCCAACGGCCCGAGCACCCCGGCCGCCGACCATGCGGTCAGGAGCCTGCCGTGAATGCCGCCCACATGCATGGTGCCGAACATGTCGGCCAGATAGGCCGGGATGGTCGCGAACCCGCCGCCATACATCGAGAAGATGATCATCGTGGCGACATAGAAGCCGACCAGGTAGATCACGTTCGGGCTCTCGGCCCCTGCCGAGGCGAAGAACGGGATCGACAGATACAGCAGCGTGCCCAGCACGAAGAAGCAGTGATAGGTCATCTTGCGGCCGATGTAATCCGAGGTCGAGGCCCAGAAGAACCGCCCGCACATGTTGAACACCGAGATCATCAGCACATAGGTCGAGGCGAAAGCCGCGGTGACGATGCCGGGCATGGTGGTGCCATAGATCTCGGACATCATCGTCTTGGCGACACCGATCACCCCGATCCCGGCGGTGACGTTGAAGCACAGCATCAGCCACATCTGCCAGAATTGCGGCGTCTTCAGCGCCTGGTCGATATGCACGTTGTTCTGCGTGACCAGCCCGGATTTGGCGGGTTTGGGCACCCAGCCCTCGGGCTTCCAGTCCTTGGCAGGCACGCGATACATGAAGGAGGCCAGGATCATCACGCAGAAATAGACGATCCCCAGTGTCATGAAGGTTTGCGCGGCCCCCGTGTTGCCGGTGCCGATGGCATACAGGCCGGCCTCTCCCCCGATCTCGGCGGCCTGGGCGGCATTGGCGATCACCACCTCCACCTTGCCGGCAGCGGTCTCGGCGAACACCCGGCCGTTCTCGACCATGGTCTCCACCGTGCCCTGCGCGCCCAGGTAATCCGGCGCCTTCTCGTACAGGTTCAGCAGCCAGCCATTGACGGGCGCGCCGATCATCGCGCCGCCGCCAAAACCCATGATGGCCATGCCGGTCGCCATGCCGCGGCGGTCGGGGAACCAGCGCAGCAGGGTCGAGACCGGAGAGACGTAGCCCAGTCCCAACCCGCAGCCGCCCAGCACACCGTAACCCAGGTAGATCAGCCAGAGCTGATGCAGCGAGATGCCGAGAGAGCCGATGAGGAAGCCGCCGCCCCACAGGAAGGCCGCCAGCACCCCGACCATGCGCGGGCCGACCTCTTCCAGCCATTTGCCGGCAAAGGCCGCGGCAAGGCCGAGAAACACGATCGCCACCGAGAAAATCCAGACGACCGAGCCGAGGCTCCAGTCCTCGGCACTTGATGCGACGACACCGAGTTCGCGGGTCAGCGGCGGGTTGAACACCGACCACGCATAGACCGAGCCGATGCAGAGATGAATGGCAATGGATGCGGGGGGTACGAGCCAGCGGTTGAAACCGGGCTTGGCGACGATGTTCTCTTTGCGCAGGAATGCGAGCGCGCCGCCGGGCTTGGCGTTTTCCATGAATCCTCCTCCCAAGGTCGTGGTTCGCGCCGGTTTCACTCGACGTCCCCCACTGTTCATGCCAAGGGATTGTGGTCATGCCGATGTCGCGCGTCAATTTATTTTTATAGCAATATCAATTAGTTAATAGACATTCTGACCGACGGAAACGGCAATGGCGCCGATAATCGCGACAATCTGTCCGCCGCCTTGGTCGAAAGGCGGCCGGAATTGGGACATTCTGTCCTTCTCAGGAATTTTCGGCGGCTGGCAGAATGATGTCGAAACGGCTGCCCTGACCGGGCTCGGACGCCGCCACGATGCGCCCGCCGATTCGGCCGACCAGCTGCTGGCTGATCGACAGGCCAAGCCCGGTACCCTGCGCCTGCTTGGTGGTGAAGAACGGATCGAAGATGCGTTTCAGCGTCTCGGACGGGATGCCTGATCCCGTGTCCTCGATCCGGATGACGACATGGTCGTCCTCGTCCAGGACGCTCATTGTCAGGATGCCGCCACCCGGCATGGCGTGAACGGCGTTGAGGATCAGGTTGACAACCACCTGCTGAAGTTCGGTCCGTTCCATCAGCACCGCGCGCGTCGTGGCGAAATTCGTGCGGCTCTCGATCCGGGCCTTCTCGATCTGTTGACGGGTCAGAACCAGGCAGTCGCGCGCGACCTCTGCCGGAACGATCAGGTTGGCGGCGCCGGAATATTCGGCCGGGCGCGCGAATTGCAGCAGCTTCGAGACGATCACACCGACACGATAGACCTGGTCGTCGATCAGCCGGAACTCCGTTTCCACCTTCTTCGCATCCTCTCCAAGCAGGTCGCGCGCCACGTCCAGGTTGCCCTGGATTACCGCGATGGGATTGTTGATCTCATGCGCGACACCGGCGGTGATTTCTCCCACTGCCGCCAGTTTCTCGGACATGATCAGGCGTTCGGTCGCGCGTTCCAGCTTGCTGTTGGCCTCTTGCAGGTCACGGGTTCGCTCCTCGACCTTCTGCTCCAGGCTTTCGCCCCAATCGCGCAGCTGCCGATCACGCTCTTGCACGGCGTTCAGCAACCCGTCCAGATGCTGTGCGACCTGCGCGATCTCACCGCTTTCCTCATGAGGACCGTTCCGCGCGTCCAGATTTCCGGCTTCGACCTCGGCGATGGTCTGGGTCATTCGCTCCAGCGGCCGAAAAATCCGCCCTGCCCACCGCAGGAAAATCGGGACCGAGATCGCGGCAACGAAGACAAAGATCAGCGACAGCGCCACGATCGTGTTGATTTTCTGGCGCTGAAACGGGGCTTCGAGAAAGCCGACATAGAGCATGCCGACATTCTCGCCCTTGCTGTCGGTGATCGGCTGATAGGCAGAGATATACCAGTCATTGACCACGAAGGCGCGATCCAGCCATGTCGCTCCATCGTCAAGCACCCGCTGACGCACCTCGGCGGAGACACGGGTGCCAAGGGCGCGGACATTCTCGAACAGCCGGACATTGGTCGAGATGCGCACATCGTCCAGGAACAGCGTCGCTGTGCCCTGACTGCCTTCGGGCAGGGAGCGTTCGCGATAGACAAGCGCATTGATCGTATCGATGAAATCGAGATTGCGGTTCAGAAGCACCCCGCCGACCAATGCCCGGCGCGTGCCATCGGGCATGGTCACTGGCGCGGCGGAGTGGATGATCATGCCGCGATCTTCCGTCAAGCGGTCGGTTGGCCGGGCGGCGCGAGTCGGCACAAGCCGGATCGCGGCGCGTTCCGGCAGGCCGGGCGACAGCGCGTCAAGTTGGCCAGCGCTCAGGATATCGATGGCGCTGCGGGGCGCTCCGGCCAACGCGTCCTCGATGACGGGCCAATCCCTCGGGACAAACCCCCGGGGTAACGGGCTTCCATCCGACAGGTAGAGGAAATCCAGCCCGAGCTCCTCCTTGCGTGCCGCGATATAGGCCTTGGCCCCGTCCCTTTGCAGCGCCTCTTCGAAGGCGACCGAACCGGCCAGCGCGTCAAGCCGTTCGACAGAATTTTCCAGCAGGTGCTGCAAATATTGATCGGCGATGGTCAGGTCGCTGTTGACCTTGACGATCAGCAGGTTGTCCATCTTGTTCGACCAACGCAGCATCGCGCCGCCCAGCATGACCGGGAACAGCACCAGCATCGGCAGCAAGGCGATCACCAGCAGGCGCACGCGAACCGAGCGCAGGAGACGTCCCGGACCCGACATTCCTCACAATCCCCACGCCGCGCATTTGCGGTCGATGGTCTTGCGCGAGACGCCGAGCCGCCTTGCCGCTTCCGAACGGTTGCCGCCGGTCGCATCGAGGGCGCGCAGGATTTCCCGTCTCTCGACCTGCATCAAGGGCTCGATAGGGCCCTGTTCCGATGGCGGTGCCAGGGTTTCGAGCGGAAATCGCCCGAAAATCAGCGATCTTTCGATGAAGTTCCGCAATTCGCGAATATTGCCCGGCCAGTTGTGGCGCAGCAAGGCGGCACGGGTGGTGCTGTCGATCTCCAACCGGGGAAGATCGAGACGGGAGGCAATTTCCCGCAGGAACAGGGCTGCCAGTTCTATGATGTCCCCTTCGCGCTCCGCCAGTGCCGGCATTCGCAGCTCGATGACATTGATGCGAAAGAACAGGTCCTCGCGGAAGCGGCCTTCGGCGACTTCCCGGTCCAATGCCCTGCTGGTGGCCAGGACGAAACGCAGGTCAAGCCGCGTTTCCCGCTCCGCGCCGACCGGCCTGACCGTCCCGTCCTCCAGCACCCGCCGCAACGCCGATTGCGCAGAAGGGCTGAGGCCGGCGACATCGTCGAGAAAGACCGTTCCCCCCTGTGCCGACGGCAGCAAGCCCTCTCGTGCCGCCCCCGCGCCGGGAAATGCCCCCGCCACATGGCCGAACAACTCGCTTTCGATCATCTCGGCGGGTATGGCAGAGCAGTTGATCGGCACAAATGGCGCCGCAGAGCGATGCGACGTCACGTGCATATGCCGTGCCGCGACCTCCTTGCCGGTTCCCGACGCACCCGTGATCAGCACCGGCGTGGTCACGTCGCGGATACGGGCCAGCATGTCGCGCGTGGCGGCGATGGCGGGCGACGATCCGATCAGCTCGCGCCGTTGCTGACCGATATCCTGCCCGTCCAATTCGCGCCGGAGCAGCATGTTCTCGCGCCGCAGCTGCGCCATCTGGATGCAGCGGCCCACGGCGTTCAGCAACTGGTTCGAGCGGAACGGTTTCAGCACGAAATCGGCTGCGCCCGCCCGCATCGCCTCGATCGCGGTCTCCAGGTCGGCATAGGCGGTGACCATGACCGTATCGGTGAAACCGCCCTTGCCGCGCTGCTCGGCCAGCCAATCCAGGCCGCGCTGGCCCGGCATCATGTTGTCGAGGATCATGACGTCGAAATGCCGCCGGGCAAGCTCCGCCTCCGCCTCCACCGTGTTTCCGGCCTCGGCGACCGACAGGCAATGCGGGGTCAGCGTCTTGACCAGGAAATTCCGCATGCCCGGCTCGTCATCGACCACCAGCACGCTTGCGCGTGCCAGAAGCCCGGTCAGTTGCTGCTCTCCGCGATCCATTCGAAGTCCCGTTTTCCTCTTGCATCATCGTGACGCGAGCAAACGGAAAAGGCCAGCAGCCCGTGTGAATGGGAATACTCGTACGCGAGAGCTGTCAATCTGTAGGAGCGCGATTTTCGGTGGCACCAGTCGACGATAATGAAAAAATCAGCCGTGCTGAGGCCAAGGCAGGACAGTGTGGATGACAAAAGATCCCCGCGTGTGTTATCGAGTGTTCTTGGAGTGGTTCCAGACTTGCCGAAGACATAACCACCCCTGCCCAAACCACGAGTATCGCTTTCGCTGTATTGCAGCGGCCACGAGCCCGTGTCAGATCACACGAAGTCAGTATTCTTCGTTCCCAAACTGAACTTCACACACTACGAAAATAGTCCGGCCGCTTCGCCCACGGATCATCCAGGATGCTCTGAAAATCAAGCTTCCCCGCGATCTTCCATGCCACGTGAGACAGCGCAGTCTGAGCCCCACGCTTGAGCCTGACCAAGCAGATATCTTCGACATGATCCGGGATGATCGGATGAGCAACCAACCCCGCCGCTCCGGTCCGGGCAGACAATGCGCTAAGCGGTATGATGCTGAAAGAACGCGCGCTCCGCACTTCGGCCAAAAGCACCCGCAACGCATTCGTCTCCAGCACCACGTTGGGCGCGACATCATGTGATCGGAATATCCCGTCCAGAACCTGACGGTTCCACATGTCGCGCGAAAGCAGGCAAAGCGGCAGATCGGCCACCTCTCCCCAAGAAAGTTCGCGCGGAAGCACGGCCTGTTCCGCCGCGATCAGGACATAGCGTTCGGCGAAGACGGGCAGTATATCATAAACCTCATCGCTCACGGAGCTGGCATACAGCATCGCAAGATGCAGTTCCTGGTCATCAAGCAGGTGGAGTATCTCGGGCGTGCTGAGTGATCGGACGTCCAGGGTAATGCGCGAGGTGATCTGTCTGTATTCCGCGCTCAGGATCGAGGCGGCGTGAATCGCGGTTGGAACCACGCCGATGGACAGGTGACCACTGGGTACATCACGGACCAGTTCCGCCTCCTGACGGAGTGCTTCCAGGGATTCGAGCGTCCGCCGAGCCCAGATGATCACCCGCTCACCTTCCGGCGTCATTCCTCGGAAACTACGATCTCGCTTGACGACGGTGATACCGAGCTCCCGCTCAAGCTCCCTGATCCCGTTCGACAGCGCCGGCTGCGACACATGGCAGCTTTCGGCAGCTCTGCTGAAATGTCGGTATTTGTTCAACGCGAGGAGATAATGGAGCTGTCGTATGAACATCGGATCCCCATTCCTGTTTCGGCAGGATGATCCTACAGACGATATCAGCAGCCGCAATCGTCTGATCCATGCGGGCAATATTCGCCAAGCATGGCCGACATGTTCCGGGCAACTCGTCATGACCGGGCCGGGAACCGGCAGCACCTCCATGCCCCGCGAAGGCCTGTCACGGATTCGACAAGATGATGTGAATCACCGACAATCCAGATGACAGCAGAAACCTATCGGCAGATTGACCTTCACAGGAGGCTGCAAACGTGATCGTCCCGCCTTTTCCCGTCTCCAACCTGCAACTGAAACGCGCTTACGAGTCGGCTGCGGCAGGCGATGGTCTCAGAATCCTCGTCGACCGTCTCTGGCCTCGCAGGTTACGCAAGCAGGATGCCGCGCTCGATGACTGGATGAAGGAGATCGCCCCGAGCACCGAATTGCGAAAATGGTTCGGTCACGATTCAGAGCGCTGGCCGGACTTCCGACGCCGCTACAGGGCGGAACTCCGACAGCACGAACGACAAATAGATCACATCCGCCAACTGGCCCGAACGAGGCGTGTCACTCTAGTCTACAGCGCACATGACGAGACACGGAATAACGCCGTCGTCCTGAAAGAAGTGCTGCTCGGCAAGACCGGCGTGAATCGATGATGCTCAGAAATCTCCCGCGCTTTCGAGAGGAATACGGCGGTCGGGGTGAAACCGCTTCAGATGTATGCGACGGGCCAGGCGGATGACCGGACGTATCAGCATTTCCACGCTCCCGATGATGAACAGCCAGGTTCCGGCCTCTGCCAGCGATCCGAACAGAAAGAATATGCTGCCAATAATGAACCAGACGCCGATCAGAATATCGTTCAATATGCTGAGCACCTCGTAGCGATCCCGGACAACCAGTTCGTCATGCCCGATATGGACAATCTCGCTCGAAAGCTTCTGGGGGGTCGTATCTGTGGTGGTCATGTTATCCTCTCCTGGATTGATATTCGGGAACGCAGCTGTCGATGGCGGTCAGGAGCCGCCTGATTTACGCACTGCATCTCGCCGCTCGTGGCTGCGATGGTAGAAGAACGCGCCAAACATCCCTGCGACCGTCGACACCACCGTGATTGCATAAACGTCAATTACGATACAAAGCGCCTGTCCCGCCGGTGTCACCGGGTTCGCCATGGATGTAGAGATCGTGACAAGCTGGGATGTGGTGAAATAGAATGCGTCCCAGAGATTGTGGATTTCCGTGCTCCCGTGGTCCTTCTCGAACAGATACAAGAGCAAGGTCGCGAACACATCCACCACCACGGTCAGGGATACTGCGGCAACCAACCTGTCCCGCAAATCGGAGTGGGTTGGGCTTGCGGCCTGAATAACGGCCCGGATGTCGCCAATCAGGCGCGGAAATATCGATTTCATTGATGGCATTGGATTTCGTTCTGGAATTTCACCTTGATCACGACAACAGAGTGGACTGCCAAAGGAGTTGAATCAACCGCGCGGCATTTTCGGGAAACGCATACCTGGGCATCGCCTCCCTAAATCCGAGTTTGGCCTCTTCCGATTGGTGGATCTGCGCGGAACAGGTCGCGTTGCCGCGCGAGCCAGTCAAACAGGTAGCTCATCCTTGCGATATTCTATATGGATGGCAGTAGCACTCGTAGGTGCCATTTCGCGCGAAACCGAGAACGGTGATGCCCGCCTCATGTGCAACCCGTATGGCTAGCGCTGTCGGTCCTGACACTGCGATGATCATGCCGCAGACCACCATGGCGGCCTTCTGCACCAACTCCACCGAAACACGCGATGTCAGGACGAAAGCACCGCTTTCCGGAGCGCAACCCATATTCTCCACGCATCCTACAAGCTTATCGAGTGCATTATGCCGCCCGACATCCTCGCGCACGGCGACAATGCCCTTCTTCGGCGACAGGAAACCCGCAGCATGCATCGATCCGCTTCGCATGTGCAGTCTTTGCTGGTGCCGTAGAAGAGTTGTTGCCCGGGAAGCCAGGGTTTCAGAGATCAAGGCTCCTGACCCAGACATTCTCGGCACCGACCGCATGGCCTCCTTCAGACTTTCGATGCCGCATAACCCGCATCCGACCGGGCCGGCCATTGCTCGACGCCTTGCAGCCATCGCATCGGCACGATCCTTCGATATCCAGAGACGGGCTTCAAGGCCGTCCTCGCAAGCCACGATCTCCACCTGTTCGATGTCCCCGATCGTGTCGACAATACCTTCAGTTCGCGCAAAGCCAATCGCGAGGTCCTCCAGCGAGGCGGGAGTTGCCATCAATACAGCGTAGGTGCTTCCATTCACCGTTATCGCGACGGCGGTTTCTTCCGGCAATACGCGCGGCGCCCTACCGGCATCCGTAAATGTCGCTGAACAGATCGGAAACTCGTTCAAGCTTAACATGGCTATCTCCTTCGCGTGTTTAGCCCGCCGGAAACCCGCACCCAACCGCGTGGCCATTGCCGCCGGTGCGCATACAAGCGGCTTCGCGCAACGAGAATGCCGTCACCGGACAACCCGGAAATAACACCAGCCATGAGTCAGCCGCTACCTTTTGACGCTGTACCATTTTTCGAGGCACGGCCGCGCTTCGCTGTTTTGGCGTCCATCGGCTTCATCGCAAGAGTAGCTTCAGCCGCTGCGGCTTCATCTACAGCGGTTTCGTCGGCGCCTTCTTCGGCTGCGATGGCGTTATCACTTGTCTGAGCTTTGTCAGGAGGGGACGGCTCGGTTGACGGCCCGGCCTGTTTACCATCGGACGGAGCTTGCGGGCCGGTTTCCTCGGGTTTGGCGGCCTTCTCGACATTGAGCTCCAGTTGACCGTCGGCGACAGTCACCTTCACCTTGTCGCCCTCATGCACCTCGTCGTCCAACATCTTCCGGGCGAGAATGGTCTCGACCGAGGAACGGATCAGCCGCCGCAGTTCACGGGCGCCGAATTCCGGCTTGTAACCCTCGTTCGCCAGCCGCTCGATGGCGCGATCATCGAATTCGAGCGTCACACCCTGACCAAGCGCCATGTGCTTCACCCTTTCGAGCTGCAGTTCCACGATGGAACGGATCTGCTTTCGGTCGAGCGCATGGAAGACGATGACCTCATCAATCCGATTGATGAACTCGGGACGAAAATGCCCGCGCAGCACATCCATCAGATCGCGTTTCAATCGCCCGTCATCGGCATCCGCCGTTCCACGCCGTTTCATCTCGGCCTGAATCAGATCGGCGCCGAGATTTGAGGTCGCGATAATGATCGTGTTGGTGAAATCAATCACCCGTCCCTTGCCATCGGTCAGCCGGCCATCGTCGAAGACCTGCAGCAACACGTTGGCCACATCGCCATGGGCCTTCTCGATCTCATCCAGCAGAACCACGGAATAGGGCTTGCGGCGGACCCTTTCGGTAAGCTGGCCACCCTCGTCATAGCCGACATATCCCGGCGGCGCGCCGATCAGCCGGGCGACTGTGTGCTTCTCCATATATTCCGACATGTCGATGCGGATGATCGCATCCTCATCACCAAACACGCTCGAGGCGAGCGCCTTGGCAAGTTCGGTCTTCCCGACTCCGGTCGGGCCAAGGAACAGAAAGGACGCGATTGGCCGCGCGCCCTCGCGCAGCCCCGCGCGCGCAAGGCGTACCGCGTCGGACACCGCCTTCACCGCTTCGTCCTGCCCGATGACACGGTTATGCAGCGTGTCCTCCATCTGCATCAGCTTGGTGCGCTCCTCGGAAGTCAGCTCCGACACCGGGATACCCGTCAACTTGGCCACGATATCGGCTATATCCTCGATCCGCACTTCATCCGAGCGCGAACGGCGGTCGCTGCGCCAAGCTTCCTCGGCGTCGTCGAGCCGCTTCCGCGCGGCATCACGCCGGGATTCGATATCCTTCTGCCGGTCTTCGTCCTTGCGTGTCTTCGCATAGTCCAGCTCGCGGTCGAGCTGGCGGAACTCAGCTTCGGATTCCTGCACCTCGGGCGGACGGGAGGTGGTGGCCATTCGTACCCGCGCAGCTGCCTGATCCAGCAGGTCTATGGCCTTGTCAGGCAGGAAACGGCCGGTGATGTAGCGGTCGGAGAGCTCGGCCGCCGCGGTGACCGCCGGATCGCTGATGACCACCTTATGATGCGCCTCGAACGTATCGCGCAAGCCGCGCAGGATCATCACGGTCTGATCCACGCTCGGCTCCGGCACCATGACCGGCTGGAAGCGGCGTTCAAGGGCCGCGTCCTTCTCGATATGTTTCTGGTATTCGTTGAGCGTTGTCGCACCGATCAGATTCAACTCACCTCGTGCCATCGCGGGCTTGAAGGTATTGGCGACATCCAGTCCACCTTCGTTCGCCCCGGCGCCGACGATGGTATGCACCTCGTCGATGAAGAGGATCATACTGTCCGAAGCAGATTCTACCTCGTCCAGAACGTTTTGCACGCGCTCTTCGAACTCACCGCGATACTTCGAGCCGGCGACGAGCGCGTTGACGTTCAACTCGACCAGCCTCTTGTCGCGCAGCGTCTCGGGCACTTCGCCCGCAATGATGCGCTGTGCCAGGCCCTCGACGATGGCGGTCTTTCCGACGCCGGGCTCCCCGATCAGCACTGGATTGTTCTTCTTGCGCCGCGCAAGCACCTCTATCGTCGTCTCGATCTCCCGTGCCCGTCCAATCACGGGGTCCAGCTTGCCATCCCTGGCAAGCTTGGTCAGGTCGCGCGCCACCTTGTCCAATTCAGGGGTGTCCGAGGGACGGTCCACCTCGCCGGACTCCGCTCCCTTGCCGACGACCTTAGCGATCTGCTGACGAAGCGCATGCGGCGTCAGCCCGTATTTCTTCAGGATCTCGGCAGCGAAACCCTCCCCTTCTTCCGCAAGACCTACCAGCAGGTGTTCGGGTCCGACATAGGAATGCCCCATGTCACGCGCGGCGGCGAGTGCGCGGCTGAGCGCATCCTTGACACGGGGGGTCACCCCCATCTCCTGGGGTTCTTTGTCGGTCGCATCGCCCCTGGGAGCATTTTCATCGATATAGCGCCGGAGATCCGCAGGACTCACCTTCACTTGTTCAAGGATGGCCTGCACGACATCCGTATCGGCAAGCGCGTACAGCAGGTTCTCGGTATCGACATCGCCACGGCCCCGCTCCTGCGCATGGCGTGCGGCCTCCTGCAACATTTCCTTGGCACGTTCGGAGAGCACGTCCACGACATTGACGGTCTCGCGCGGGCTGCGCGGACCGAGGTGAAAATCATTATCTCCGTCCGCGCCCTGCCAGAGATTTCCCATCATGCCGCTCATCAGCGGATGATTGGAGAAGAGCGACTCGAACGGTGAGCGCGCCGCGCCATGCTGCCGGGCGCGCAGTTTTTCGTAATCCTCGTCGCATAGCTCGAGTGTCCGCCGTCTTCCGTTGACATGAGCCTGAACCCTGACGGTCGCAGGTTTTTTCCCGCAAATATCGCAGATGCCGTCACTCATGGTATTTCTCCTTTGATTTGTCGACTTCGTGGGCCGGTTCACAAAGCGTCCATCCAGATCAATTTCCGACAAGCTTAGCCATGATTTGCACCATTGGAGAGAACGAGCCGCAGGAGCCCTGCGACAGCACCGAGCGCAAGCACGCTCAGGCCCCAGATGACAACCATCCAGAACAGCCGTTTCCAGAGAGGGGACAGGGCAGCCATCAGTGATACCCCTCGATTCCAGCCTTGCCGCGAAAAACCCTGTAAGCCCAGCCTGTATAGGCAAGGATCATCGGCACGATGACAACCGCGCCCGCCAGCAGGAAGATCTGACTTGCGCGCGGGGCGGCGGCATCCCAGATCGTGACGGCCTGCGGTACCGCATAGGGAAACATGCTGATCCCGAGACCAACAAAGCCCAGCAGGAACAGGATGAGCGCCATCAGGAAGGGCATCCGCTCGTGACCTTTCGCGAGGCTCTGGAAAAAAATCCCGGCACAGATCACCGTCAGGACCGGAACCTGCGCGGTCAACAGCACCTGCGGCAACTCGAACCAACGTCGCCAATAGTCGATATGCAAGAACGGTGTTGCAAGGCTGACGGCCGCGAGCGCCGCAAATGTCGCGATACCCAGCCGAAACGCCATGCGACGCGCATGGGCTTGCGCCGTGCCCTCAGTCTTCCAGATCAGCCAGGTCGCCCCCAGCAGGCCATAGCCTAGCAGGACGGATACACCGGTCAGCAGACTGAATGGACTCAGCCAGTCAAGCCATCCGCCCGCATAAGCGTCATCCTCGACCCGGATGCCCTGAAGAAGGGCGCCAAGCGTGATCCCCTGCGACAGCGCGGCGATGACCGATCCCAGCGTGAACGCGATATCCCAGAATTTCCGGTGGCCGGGATCGCGCCAGCGAAACTCGAAGGCGACGCCCCGGAAAACGAGGCCGAGCAGCATGGCGATGATCAACGGATAGGTCGCCGGCAGGATGATCGCATAGGCCAGCGGAAATACTGCCATCAGCCCGCCTCCACCAAAGACGAGCCAGGTTTCGTTGCCATCCCAGACCGGCGCGATGGAGTTCATCGCCTGGTCGCGCTCTTCCCCGGCTTTAAGGCCCGGAAACAGGATACCGATCCCCAGATCAAATCCGTCCATCACCACATAGGCAAAGACCGCGAAACCGATCATGCAGGCCCAGATGACAGTCACATCGATACTTGCCATGATCTCAGCCCCCTTTCGAAGATGCGGCATCGACCCCTGAGGCAGGGGTGATCCCGGCGGCGCGATGCGGCTGGTTCGCTAGCAATGCTTCACCCCGCTGTGGCGGTTTCGACATCAGGCGCAGCAGGTAATAGATGCCCGCCCCGAATACGAAGAAATAGACCACCACGAAGGCGATCAGCGATGCCGCGACGGCAGGGGCCGCCAGGGGTGAATGGGACTCGGCCGTGCGCATCAGGCCATAGACGGTAAAGGGTTGCCGGCCGACCTCGGTCGTGACCCAGCCCGCGATCACGGCCACCAGGCCCGAAGGTCCCATCACGACAGCCGCGCGGTGCATCCACCTCGAATCATAGAGTGTGCCCCGCCATCGCGTCACTAGGCTCCAGAGGCCAATGGCAAGCATTGCGAATCCCAACCCGACCATGATGCGGAAAGACCAGAACACGATTGGCACCGGCGGCCATTGATCTCTTGGGAAATCGATCAGGCCGGGAAGCGGGGCATCGAAGTCGTGCTTGAGGATCAACGACCCGAGCTTTGGAATGGCCACCTCGTAGCGCACCCGCGCCTCTTCGCTGTCGGGAAAGCCGAACAGGATCAGCGGTGCGCCCTCTGGGCTGGGTTGGTAATCGCCCTCCATCGCCAGAACCTTGACCGGCTGGTGTTCGAGCGTATTGAGGCCGTGCTGATCCCCCGCGACGATCTGAAGCGGTGTCACCAGCGCCGCCATCCACATCGCCATCGAGAACATCTTGCGCGCACCGGGATTCGTGCGATCCTTCAACAGATGCCAGGCGCCGACCGCCCCGACGATGAAGGCCGTGGTCAGGAACGCCGCCAGGACGGTGTGAACCAGCCGATACGGAAAACTCGGATTGAAGACAATCGGCCACCACGAACCCGCGGGCACGAATTGTCCCGCGTCATTGATGGCATAACCCGCAGGCGTCTGCATCCAGCTGTTGACCGAAAGGATCCACGTCGCCGAGATCAGCGTGCCGAGCGCGACCATGCAGGTGGCAAAGAAATGCAACCGCCTGCCGACCTTGTTGATGCCGAACAGCATCACGCCCAAGAATCCGGCTTCCAGGAAGAAGGCGGTCATCACCTCGTAACCCATCAGCGGGCCGATGATCGGCCCCGCGCGATAGGAGAATTCCGACCAGTTGGTGCCGAACTGATAGGACAGCACCACGCCTGATACGACACCCATGCCGAACACGACCGCGAAGATCTTCAGCCAGTAGCGGAAGAGATTGGCATAGACCCCCTTGCCGGTCTTCAGCCACAGCCCTTCCAGCACCGCCAGGAAGCTGGCCAGCCCGATCGAGATGGCCGGAAAGATGAAATGGAACGAGACGGTAAATGCGAACTGGATGCGCGCCAGCATCACCGGATCAAGCTGCTCGAACACGCCTCGCTCCTTTCGTTAAACATCAAAGTCCCTGTGCATTGCGGCCTGGCTTTCTACGATACGCACGGGAATGGACTTGGCGGCCGGTGTGCCGCTGATCTCGTCGAAATATTCAAGCGGCAGGAGCGGATTGAGCTCGGGGTAATAGCCGGCGACCGCACCTCGCGGCATGGGATAATCGATTACTGTCAGCCCCGGGACCCGACGTTTCACATCGTCATCAAAGATTGTTTCCAGCGTCACGGTCGCCCCATCCTCCAGCCCCCGCACGGCTCGATCCTCGGCATTCATGAACAGCACCATGCGGTCATTATATACCCCGCGATACCTGTCATTGTAACTGTAAATGGTCGTATTGAATTGGTCATGCGACCGGACAGTCGCTAGGCGCAGCATGCCAGGATCGGACACGGGCTCGTTCACATGTAGTCCCGGAAAGACGAGGAAATTCGCCTTGCCGCTCGGTGTCGGCCAATCACGGCGGCGCGGCGGCACATCCAGATGAAAGCCCTCGGGATAGCGGATCTTGTCGTTGAAATCTCGATAAATCTCCGGATAGACTTCCGAGATTTTGAAACGGATGCGATCATAATCCGCGATAAAGCTTTCCCACGGAACCCTGCTGTCAGGCAATGCGGCCATCGCCATCCGACAGACAATCTCCACCTCTGGCTTCAGATCCGGGCTGGCAGGCTCAAGAACACCGCGCGAGGCCGTCACATTGGCCATCGAATCTTCGATGGTGACGAATTGTTCGCCTCCCGAGGTACGGATCACCTCCGATCGCGCGATGACCGGAAGAATCAATGCTTCCTTACCATGAACGAGATGGCCGCGATTGAGCTTGGTGGTGATGCCGACCGTCAGGTCGAGCTTACGCATTGCCTGATAAGAACGTTCGGTATCGGGGATCGCACGGACGAAATTCCCGCCCATGCCGATGAAGACGCGAGCGGTGCCCTTCTCCATCGCCTCGACGGCTTCAAGCGTATGATGGCCCCAGTCGCGCGGTGGCTCAAAGCCGAAAACCTCGCGAACCTGGTCGAGATATTCCTGCGAGGGCCGTTCATCGATGCCCACGGTCCGGTCGCCCTGCACGTTGGAATGCCCCCGGATCGGTGAAATCCCCGCGCCCGGTTTGCCGAAATTGCCCCGCAGAAACAGCAGATTCGCCACCTGCTGCAAGAGGCGCGATCCTTCCTGGTGCTGTGTCAGCCCCATGCCGTAGCAGATCATCGTCGCCCCGGAACGGATATAGATTTCAGCGACACGCCGGATCTGCTCTTCCGAGACGCCCGAAATCTCGACAATTTCGGCCCAGTCCTGGGCCATCACCTCGTCGCGCACCGCGTCAATGCCCGTGGAATGATCGTTGATGAAATCCCAGTCGATGACATTTTCGCCAGCCGCATCGCGTTCGAAAATGACCTTCATCATGCCCTTGAACAACGCCAGATCACCGCCGATGCGGATATGCACGAACTCGCTGGCGATCTCGGTCGAGCCGAAGGTCGCCATCTGCACAATGTCCTGCGGATCGGCAAAGCGGACCAATGCACGTTCAGGCATCGGGTTGACCGCCACGATGGGCACGCCGCGCTTTCGCGCCTCGACCAGGTTCGTCATCATGCGCGGCGAGTTCGTCCCGGTGTTCTGTCCGATCACGAAAATCGCCTCGGCGTGATCGAAATCCTCCATCACCACCGTGCCCTTGCCCACCCCTATCGAAGGCGGCAGTCCGCGACTGGTGGGTTCATGACACATGTTTGAGCAGTCAGGGAAATTGTTGGTGCCGAACTCGCGCACGAAAATGGAATAGAGAAACGCCGCCTCATTCGGTGTGCGTCCCGAGGTGTAGAACTCGGCCTGATGCGGGCTGTCGAGCGCGCGCAGATGGCGGCCGATCAGGTCGAACGCATCATCCCATGTGCAGGGGACATATTTATCGGATGCCGCGTCATATCGCATGGGTTCCGTGAGGCGGCCCTGCATTTCCAGCCAGTGATCGGATTTCTCCATCAATTCGGAAACCGTGTGAGCCGCAAAGAACTCGCGGGTAACCCGATATCTGGTCGCTTCGAAGGCCAATGCCTTGGCACCGTTTTCGCAGAATTCCAGTTTTTTGCGGCAGGCGGGATCGGGAAAGGCACAACTGGGACATTTGAACCCGCCCGGCTGGTTCATCGACAGCAAGGCTTTGGACCCCTTGGTCAGAACGCTCTGTTGCATCAACACCTTGGCGGTCGCCGCCGTTGCCCCCCAGCCACCGGCCGGGCTCTCATAGGTTTTGTATCTGGGTTTACCATTGGCCACGGCATCTTACTCCTGCAGGTTTTCCGAGGTGGCCGGCGCCCCCTCTACAAGCGTCTCGAGCAGGGTGAACGAAGGCACGAAAAAGAGCCCCCCCGTCACCGCACTACTGAAATCGAGAAGACGGTCGTAATTGCCGGGCGGCTTTCCGACGAACATGTTCTCGAGCATCATCTCGATGCGATGCGGAGAACGGGCATAGCCAATGAAATAAGTACCGAATTCTCCCTTGCCGACATCTCCGAAAGGCACGTTGTCGCGGAGGATCTCCAGCTCTTCCCCGTTTTCGACGATGGTTGTCAGGGCATTATGCGCCGAACTTGGCTTTTCATCGTCGTCGAGTTCGATATCCGACAGCTTTTTCCGGCCAATAATCCTTTCCTGCTCCTCCACCGGCAGAGCATTCCATTTTTCCAGGTCATGCAGGTATTTCTGAACGATCACGTAGCTGCCGCCCTGGAAGTCCAGGTCATCTTCTCCGATGATCGTGGCCTCCACCGCAGCCTCACCGGTCGGATTCTCCGTTCCATCGACGAATCCCAACAAATCGCGCTGATCGAAATAGCTGAAACCATGCACCTCATCGGCGATTGAGATGGCATCTCCCAGACGCTGCACGATTTGGCTCGCGAGTTCGAAGCACAGATCCATTCGCGCGGCCCGGATATGGAACAGAATGTCGCCAGGTGTTGCGACAGCGTCATGAACACCGTGAAACTCACGAAAAGGATGCAGTTCCCTGGGTTTCGGAATTCCGAAAAGACGGTCCCATGCATCGGAGCCAAAACCCGTCACGCAGGACAGTTCGCCGTTGGGATCGCGAAAACCTACCGCACGCAGAAGCCCGGACAGATCCCCGCACAATTTCCGCACCCTTTTCTGGTTTTGCCCGTCCGGGTGAATTGTGGCAATCAGGAAGATGGCAGAGCGGGTCAATCGGGCATCGATCGGCTGTGACTTTATGGATGGCACCTACAACTCCCTAGCATTCATGATCCGGTGTCGTCGCATGTCGCACAAAGCCAACGGGCCTCATAAAGGAAGTGGAACCGTCACTTCCGCTCACGATTTCGTAAAATCCGACAGCAGCGCCTTTCAATAACCTCGCAACCTTAGATCTGCGTGTGTTTCAGGTCTAATTTTTTGCGTGAATATTTTGATAAGGAGCAGTTATCAAAATTCGAGACCTCCATTTGAAAGGCTGAATGAGGCCGTCAGCCACAGGATCACGCAAGCCGGCTGTGATTCGGCGCGAGAGCACGACGCCGATAGGAGCCACAAGTCGCTGAAACAGAATAGGTGACTGAAGCCACTCGCAAAGGTAGATCCAATCGCCCGGGCACCGGCTGGTTCTGCGTAAACTCGAGGCGAAAGAGACCAAAGCCGTCGCCATCGCACTTGCGAATCACATGGCGCGGACGATGTATGTGCTCTTGCGCGACGAAACGAGTTACAAACCGCAAGTCGGGACAATGCTGGCGAGCGACCTCAGCGTTCACGCCGATGGCGGATGCAAGCGCTCCGCGGCCAATGAGGCAATTGTCGGGGTACGATGCCGTCATAGAGACACACCGACTTCTCGCGGCCGTGTTTCAGAAAATGGATTCTCAACTTGGTGAGTGTCCAGTGAACCCGCCCTGCGACTGCTGTCAATCGCCCCATTCCGGTGCCGCTCAAGGCGCGGCGGATAGTGAAGAACGGCTCGAAGATCTGCGCTTTGTTGCCCACCGAAATGCCGCGCCGATCCGGTTGGCGCTTGCGTTTTGGTTGCGGGTTCTGCCACCCCGATTTGAACCTTTGATTGGTTAATATATTGATATTACTTGATAAGACGCTCCAGTTCTGGCGTTCTTCGAGCAAATGCTAGAAGCGCACCATTTGGCGAGCTGTGTGTAAGCTACTAATTTATATGGATGTTTTTGGATCTAATTGGTTGCGGGGGCTCGCTTCCACTGCTGTCATAAGAGGGATTTCCGGCTGCCCGCCCTCCTCGGCCCTGGCGAAATCGAGGATGCCCATCAACTCGCCGCGTAGCTTGGCATGCACCTCGCCCCGACCGTCGCCGGGGGTGAGAACAATCTCCCCGATGAGGGAGCGGAGCGCCTCTGCCGCCTGTCGGCCGCCATCCGGATCGTCCAGGGCTTCCGTAAAGCGTTCGACTCGGAGCCGGTAGAGATGAGCGATGTTCGGGTGCATATCGGGGATGTCAGCCGGAGCCTCCACCATACGTGCCGTGATCTCCACCTTCTGTCGCTCAAGCTCGTCCATGCGGGCCTTCATGGAGGGCTGATACATGCCGTCCTCGATCGCGGCGAGGATCCCCGCGATGGCCTTCTCCACCTTGGCAAGTGCCTTGCGATCCCCTTCCATCTGCGCGCGGCGATCACGGTTGAGCCGGTTCATTTCCTCGGCATAGGCGCGCACGGCTTCCGCAACCGCGTCCGTTGAGACCAGCCGTTTCCTGAGCCCGGTCAGAACACGCGCCTCGATCTTGTCGCGGGTGATGGTGCGGTTGTTGTCACAGGTGCCGCGCCGGTGATGGTTGAGACAGCCATAGCGCGCGGTCGTGATGATCCCGTATCTGCCACCACAGCAACCGCAGCTCAGCAGACCGGACAGCAGCGCGACCGGCCGGTTCGCCAGATGCATCCGCTTCATGCGCCCCTCACGGGTATTGGCCGGGTTCGGCCCGAAGATTTTGGCGATCTGCTTCTGACGGGCACGGACGGCATTCCAGAGCCCATCATCGACGATCCGCAGATGCGGCACCTCTGTCCTGATCCATTCGCCTTCCGGGTTGATGCGGGAGACTCGCTTGCCGGTGCTCGGGTCCTTGATGAAATGCATCCGGTTCCAGACCAGGACACCGGCATAAAGCTCGTTATTGACGATGCCGGTGCCGCGCGAGGCATGGCCGCGAATGCTGGTGTCGCCCCATGCCCGGCCGAGCGGGCCGGGAATGCCGTCGCGGTTCAGATCGACGGCGATGGCTTTCGGACTTTTGCCGGAAGCGAACTCGCGGAAGATGCGGCGGATGATCTTGGCTTCCTCGGGCACGATCTCGCGATCGCCCCGGACCGGTTCGCCATTGGCGTCCGTCCTCTTCATCACCCTGTAGCCGTAGCAGAGGCCGCCGCCGGCCTTGCCCTTCTCCACCCTGCCCCGCAGCCCGCGATGAGTCTTCATCGCCAGGTCCTTCAGGAACAGCGCATTCATCGTGCCCTTGAGCCCGACATGCAGCTCGGAGATTTCGCCCTCGGCCAGGGTGACGATCGTGACGCCCGCGAATTTGAGTTGCTTGTAGAGCGTGGCGACATCGGCCTGGTCACGGCTGATCCGGTCCAGTGCCTCGGCCAGCAGGATGTTGAACTCCCCCTGCTGCGCGTCGCGCATCAGCCGCTGGATGCCCGGTCGCAGGATCGTGCTGGCCCCGGAGATCGCCGCATCCTCATAGGACCCTGTAATCTGCCACTGCTCCCGCCGCGCATGGTCCCGGCAGAGTCGGAACTGATCTTCGATCGATGACTCGCTCTGGTTGTCGGAGGAATAGCGGGCGTAAAGCGCAGTCCGGGTCATGGCATTCTCCCTTCGGTCAATCCGGGTCTTCGGCCCCTGCCCCGTCGCGGGAAGGTGGCGCATTGTCATTGGCGGCGCGGAACGCCTTCTCGTGATCTTCCCGGGCCATGCGCCGACCGATCAGCCGGGCGATGGACAGCACCACCGCGTCCAGCCGTGCGGATGGTGACGCCCCCTGCCCGCTATCCTGCCCGTCGGGTGGGCGGTTGTCATTGGCCGGCCTATCTTTTCCCGGCCCGGTCTGCCCCTCGTCCTCCATGCCTCTCCCTCTCTGCACGATGGGAACGGGTATGAAACGGCACGGAAGAGATGAAACCAAACAATAAATCCGCTCATGCGGCCATGGCGGGATATCGGATAGGAATCGGAGGGTTTGCGTCTGCAGTCTCACACCGATTTCTTTTGAGGCACCACAGCGCATCAGGAGAGTGATTCTCGGCACATTCACCGTAGCAGACGCAATGCATCACGGCACCAGAGAGGTCTCCTCCGGAGCAAATGCCGGCGCATCTATGGCTCCATAGGCTCTTTGCTCGGCATGAAACTGTCGGGCCAGAGGCTTTGCCCGATCTGCACAAGATCGAGGAGCGCCAAGCGGATTTCCCGCCAGGGAAATTCTTCGCAATCCTCGGAGGTCTGACCTTCTCGCAGGATCATGTCGAGCTTGCCCGCCACACCAGCAAGGGTCGTTGCCGGCGTCACCGTCAAGGCGTCGATCAGCTGTTGCGCTTGATCAGCAGCCGCCAGTTCTTCGCGCCGTGCCGAGGAGTAGCCAACCAAGGCATCGGCTTCTGCCCAGCGGGCCTGACGAGCAGCAAATTCAAGCTTTGCCTTTATGCATGCCCCGGCCAATGCGGGATTATCATCGAGCAGGTCCTCGATATCGTCCTCTTGGGACAGGATAACGGCCGTGCCATCATCATCCAATTCAACCATCACGCGAGGAAAACCGATTGTTCGCATCAGCAGTGCCTCAAGGTGCTGTTGTTGTCGACAGAGCGCATCCGTTTGATGATGGACGGCCTGCCAGTCCCGCCACAGCGCCAAGGCAGGATCGGGCTGCTCGGCTCCTGCCTCCGCAACAGGGCCAATGATCTGAAATGGCACGGACATCATGCCCGCTGCTGTTGCTTTCAGTGCCTTCCGGCGCGTGACGGCAGCGTGAATTCGTGTATGGTCGGAATCAGCCATGATCCGAGCTCCTAACAGCTTGGGTTGCGGTCAGGTCGGACAAGATGGTGCAAACATCTTGTTCGACCGAGTTCGTTGTTGCGGCATTCAACCTTTGATAATTTGTAGAAGATCGAACCAAAAGTCAACCAATGAGACAAACATTTGTCCAATAATAAAATATCTGCCGCGCAATGTCGAGGTGCTCGAGCCATGCTCGGCATAAGCCAACGTCAATTGGCCGAAGTCGCGAGGGTCTCGCGCCCCACAATCGTAGACTTCGAGCGAGAAGCTCGCGTACCCCACCCTAACAACTTGGAGGCAATTCGTTCGGCTTTGGAAGCCGCTGGGGTCGAGTTCATCCCGGAAAATGGTGGCGGACCTGGCGTGAGACTAACTCAAGTACGAAATTATTCGTGAATTGCCGTCTATCAGTAACAAGTCTCCGCCCACTGCTAGCGCGCTGGCTGAATTGCTTGCCCCCGGTTGTACCACCACCGGCCACGAATATTGCCTTCCCAATAGCCCGTGCTGGCAAGCGCAGTGGTCTTCCTGCACGCTCCTTCGGGTAACCGCTATCAATTTGCGCTTGCATTTTTGATGAGCCGCGCCATATTGCTAGCATGAACAGCAAGCAGAAGAAGATATTGGCCGCGATCTTCAAAGATCCCGTATCCGGGACAATCGACTGGGCGGCAATCGAAAGCCTACTTGTTGCGGTCGGGTGCAGAACCATTGAAGGAAACGGTTCGCGCGTTCGGTTCGAAAAGGACGGTGTTATTGCCAGCTTTCATCGCCCGCATCCGGCCAAGGAAGCAAAACGGTATCAGGTCCGGGATGCCAGATCGTTCCTGATCCAGATTGGAGTTGAGCCATGAACACCATGACTTACAAGGGGTATCATGCCCGCATCGAATACGATGACGACGATGCAATTTTCGTTGGTCACATTGCCGGTATAACTGATGAGGTCGGTTTTCACGCCGAGACCGTACCGGATCTCAAGGGCGCCTTCCACGAGGCAGTAGACGACTATCTCGAAGCTTGCACCAAGATTGGCAAGGAGCCTCAGAAACCATATTCCGGGAAAGTCATGTTCCGGATTTCGCCAGAGGTTCACCAGAAAGCGGCTCTGGCCGCTGAACTGTCGGGCAAGAGCCTCAATCAATGGGCTGAGGAAGCATTGGCTGGCGCCGCCTCTCACGTTCACCCGGCAGAGTGACGCGGCTTCCCGGTCATGGTCGCGACTGGATGAAAGTTCAGGGGCAGGTCAGTCACCAACCCAACATTCGAATGGACCACTGGGATGATGCCGCGTATGATTTGCCCATAGTTGCATTCTCACACCCTATGCACCTTCGGTGCTGACGCTTCGCGTAAAGATGATCACCATCTCATTGAAATCGGGAAGTTTTACTCAAATTGAAGCACTTACACTCGATACTACCGGTGCTGACGAGATTGAGGACACGGCGTCGAAAATCCATTTCTTTACAGAAGCTTATTTATAAAAATCTTGTATTCAGACAGATTTGCATTCTGACAGTCAGTCAAACGGAGCAACCCTGTCAGCTGGAGCCGACCTGTAGCGGAGAACATTGAGCCTCGCCGAATTCGTGGCAAGGACACCCTGGAGCATAACGATGTTAGCTACCCGAGATGCAGGAGAAATGCGTCGGAGGTGACCTAACGTCAATATGGAAAATTGACCGGATTCCACCTACAAAAGCAAAGATTTCATACGCCATTGTAATAGAGGGACGATTTTCATGGCTGTCGATATTTTTCTTAAACTTTCGAACAGTATTCGCGGTGAATCGCAGGACGAGACACATCGTGACGAGATCGACGTGCTTGCCTGGAACTGGGGCCTGACCCAATCCGGCACGACGCATATCGGCTCGGGCGGCGGCGGCGGCAAGGTCAATGTGCTGGACATCACGCTGACCAAATATGTCGACCTGGCCACCAATGACCTGATCAAGCGCTCGACCTCGGGCGAGCATATCGAGAATGGCGAATTGATCGTCCGCAAGTCGGGCGGCGCGGCCCCGGTCGAGTATTTCCGGATCAAGATGGAAAACATCATGATCACCAGCTACAATACCGGCGGCGCGAAGGACGGGCTGGACCGCATCCAGGAAACCCTGACGTTGAACTTCCGCAAGTTCGAAGTGCTTTACACGCTGCAGGAGGAATCCGGCGCGCCCGGGGCCGAAACCACGACGGGCTGGGATGTCGCCGAGAACAAGGAATGGGGCACCGCCTAAGCCTCCGTTCTTACGATCTGGGCAGGATCGACGCTGTCTGGTGCCGACCTTGCCCACGTCGTCCTCATACACCTGAATGGTTCAGTCTTGGCAACAATTTCCCTTCATGTAGGACGACGGCATTGGGAGTATGATCCGAATTGACGGGTCAGGAACACCGCACGGACAATAAGGAATTCAGATAATGCAGCCCGTAGCAAGACGCACTGACGAACACGATTGTCCGCTGCACGGTAAGAACCGGATAGCCGATGTCGCTGCTCGCATGAAACTGGACGGAATGGAAATTGCAACGGTGGGCGATGTGACGGAATGCGGAGCAGTCATCACCACTGGATCGCCCGTCAATATGATTGACGGGCGGCGTATAGCCCATATCGGTAGCCAAACCTCACATGGTGGCTTTATCACCACCGGATCAGTGACAGAAAAAGTCCGTTCAGGCTGAGCCTAAGCCGGGAAAGACGCCTCGTAGGTTGCAATCACAACGTCCATGCCGTGATATTCGGCGGAATGCAGAAAGGCGTCAGTGACAAGTGCAATCTCAGGGCGAAGATCGGCCATAAACATGTTCCATATTCTAACCCATTGCGAGATAACATTTTGCCCATACCAAGGCAGATCATCCAGCGCTCTCTCACCGTAGCGCTGCTTCAGCCAATGAAGCAAGCGTTCCGCAAATTGCGAAATAGTCGCTGAGGCGAGGAGCATCCCGTCCAACTCAGCCAGTAGCGGCACACGCGACTTTCCATTTGCATTCTGCATTGGGAAAAGCTTTGTCAGATCCGAGCCTTGCGCACCAAGATTTCCGCCCGGACTTTTGCCACGCACTCGCTTCATTGTTCCTAGTGAGGGCGGCATAGCAGCCATCCCAAGGCTGCGTGAGGCATGGCGGAACACCGCGCCAATGAAGGGCATCGTAGCGGTATGGCTTTGCAATGTCGTCAGAACTTCATCCTCAACTGCAAAGCAATTGATCGTGCCGCTACTCAAAGTTGCCGGGACAACGGTGTTGGCATTCACCCCGGCGGCGTTGAAGGTGATCGCGTGGAATATCACGTCAGGATAATTATGGTCTAGATAACAGCACACGGCTGCGGCAAGTCCACCGCCAAGCGAATGACCGCTAATCTCCATGCGCTTGTCCGCCAGCGCAAGAATCTTATTATCAACACATAGCGAACCAAATTTCATTGCCTGATCATATTGCGGCGAACCACGTCCGAGGCCCTGATAGAGATTGCTGACCCAGTCGCCATTCTCTCTTGCCATAATGTCGGCGTTCATTGTCAGATTGAAGATGAATCCATCTGCTGCAACGCGTCCTGCCTCGTTCAGAATGTTGATGGGAGTGAAGCCCATATTCAAAAACTCTTCCCGAGTGTACTCTTCCTCTCTAGCTGGCACGGTCGGATCAAAAAGCTTGTTGAAATGGAAGGTCCACCATGCTCCCATTTGAACCCGGATACTCGCAGAGAACCCAAGGTCACGCATGTCTTCGAAATCGGTTCCCCGAAAGACTAGGCAGGGCGGACAAGAGGGCGCCTTGGCATCCGCCGGATCCCAAGATTTGACTTTATAGAGGCGCGCGACCAGACCAGTGCCGGACTGCTGGTTCTCTTCCTCCCAGGTTTCCCAATTCTGTTCTACCTCGGTCATCTTATTGGGGTAGAAGGTTTTAAAGCCCCCGTCAGGAGCAGGGTTCTTATAGATGTGCTTGCAGAGATAGGCGGCTTGACGCCAGCAGGAATTCCATTTGGCATCACCGGGATGTGTCGAACTCATTTACTTCACCCGATCAGAGCGGATTTCGTCCCAAGGGATTTCACCAGGTTCCGGATCGCTCCAGTGATCCTTGAAAATGCGCGGAGTTCGAACATCGTGGGTGGCCGTTTCTATGTAGTGAGGATTGCGCTTCAGAACGCGCATCGCGATCCGCTTGATTTCACGGCTGGCATCGTCCCTCCGCTGCGCATAACCGCCAAGGGCAGTCAGGAAGTGCTCTAGCTCCAATTGGGACCTGTTGTCGAAATAACCGGATTCGATCAGTTCGTCGAGCAGAGCAAAGGCCTGCGCGCGCGCTAGAGCGTCCACCGCATTGCCAGAATATTCTCCGCTGCTCTTGTCAACAACAGGCAGCCAAGGATCGGCGCCGGCTGCAAGTACCATGCGCAACCCTTCATAATTCTTCGATAGCGCAATGCCCTCGGGCAGCACAACGCGCAGACCGTGTAAGAGCTTTCCGTTTTCGTCGAGTCCCCCCGTGCCGTTCGGGTTACCGCCATGTTCCAAATATGACGCGATCACCCTGTTGATACCGGGCTGATCCAGAATATCCCCCCCAGACAGGGTTAGGTAATAGACGAAATTCCGGTCTGATCCGCTTACCTTGTCAGGTATCGAGGTATCGGCCCCTGCTGCGAGAAGCGCATCAACTGCAGCAATATTACCTGCAGACAGAGCGTGAAACAGAAGTGTGATGTCCTTTCCATGGCGTTGATCGATCCGCTCGCCCAGCCAGGCGACATCGTCCAGTGCGATCTTATCACCCCATTCGATTTTTTGGGCGAGCTTGTGAATGTCCGGATCGTAATTCGGGTCTTCGCGTTGGAATAGACGATCAGCACGATACGCGGGTTCAGTCAAAAGTGCCTCCCTTAGCCAGTGTGGGGGGGAATGAAATACGAACGCGGTTCCAGCGACAAGGCAAAGCACCAGAACGAGATAGACCACCCGCCGCATCAATTGTTGATCTTCACGAAATCGGACAAAAGACGGAGCATTTGGTCCATATTAACAATACCAACCTTGCCGTTCACCGTGATGTTTCCGCCCTTGTCCAACGTCACGACGCTTTGCCCGCATTTGAGAGTGATCTGCTCGCCGGCATCGAGGATGAAGTTCTTACGGACGTCAATGTAATAACTTTCTCCCACCGAAGTTGATTTTACTTTAGCCAGCAATTCGGAGCCGTTACGGCCAATATTCGTATTGATGTCGCGCTCGACCGCGACTTCCAGGTTTCCCGTGCCGCTGTCGCCGATAGTGCCTCCGATCATATCGGCAGTTCCGCCAATACCGTCCGTTGTGCGACTTGCATCTGCCGGGGTCAACTTTCCTCGATGACCGGGGCCGACCGAGATCCGCATATCGCCGCCTACGACCTGACTAAAGACGTTATGCACTTCGCTTCCCTTCGAGTCCCCAATACTTTCGACCTTATTGTAGTTCACTCGCTCGGTTCGGTGATGCTCGATTTTGGTGTTCATGTCGCGTTGTGCGTGGATGAAGACTTCTTCCTCATCCTTTTCGTCTTCAAAGCGAATTTCATTGAATCCCTGGCCATTATGCGTATCGGATTTAAACGTCGCTCGTGTCTTGCCTGCGGGCAATGAGTATGGAGGCTTGTTCTTGCCATTATAGACGCAACCAGTGACCAACGGTTTATCCGGATCGCCTTCCAGGAACTCAACAACCACCTCCATGCCGACCCGAGGGATCACCATTCCACCCCACCCGTTGCCGGCCCAGCTCTGCGAAACCCGACACCGCATTGAGTTCGCCTTGTTCAGGTCCCAGTGGAAACGTACGAGGATCCTGCCATATTCATCGACATCTATCTCACCCTCCCCCACAACCATCGCAGTCTGCGGGCCGTAGACACGCGACAGGGGCGTACGTTTCGGCGGCACCATCGGCGCAGCATCCGGCATAAGCGTGTATGCTCCAGAATAACTGTAGCCGTCGCTTTCCTTGCCCCCGCTGCCATAGGCTTCGCTGATAAAGCTATGAGTAACAGCAAGGCAGATATGGGTTTCCCCATAACCAGGAACCTTGTCTCCGGTAAGTTTCACGCGGTAGCCCGATGATAGACCAACGCAATCACCCACAGCCCGGATACGCTGATCAGCACCACGTTCCTGCCGCGTGCGCATGCGGGTGACAGGTTTTCCCGCTGCTTCGGTGGTATAGTCTCCAGGCCAATCATAGGCTTCGATCTGCCCATAGGGATGCTGCGCATCCCCTAAATGCTCGGTCTCCATCTTTTGAAACGGCAGTTTGAAATTGTAATCAGTCTGGCGAACCGCCCCGGTCGTCAGGTTTCGTTCCGGCTTCCATTCCCAGAAATGCTCTCGATCATAGTTGTGATGGCCATCCGCTGGTCTGAACTCACGCTCTCCTATCACGTGGAGGTTAAGCTCCTCATCGGTTATCGCGAGCGTATGGCAGCCTACAACATGCCGAAAGTAGAAAGAGATGCCATGGCGCTCAAGCTGACGGCGGGCAAAGTCCAGATCGGTTTCTGAATGTTGAACCGTATATTCTTGCACCGGGTATTCTCGAACCAATCTGATTTCAAATGCAGGGTCGCCAAGGCCAGCGTAATCGACGAGCAGTTCTCGCAAAATCTGATCAACGGTCTTATTGTGCCAGATGCGCATGTTGCGGCGTTTCCCGGCGAGCGCAATCCAAGGCTGAAGCCTCAGATTATAGCGATACCCGTTTTCGCTGGCTCCCGCCCAACTCACATGCGTCACGATACCATCGAAACAACAGATACCATCCCGACCTTCGATCTCAACTGTGGCGTGCGTGCCCAGGAGGCTGTTGAAGTCTAGATCGTCTTTCGTGGAGAGCGCTTCTACCCGGTAATCAAACAAGTCGTTGAGCGCGTCCGTTCCCTCAAAACGTAGCAGGGCCAGCACGTTTTCGCCCAGAGATGTCGAAAGGCGGCCGAGCCGTCCGGCTTGTTTAAAAGGTACGTTCATAAAATTCCTAACAATCATCACGCGAGAAATGTGGCAGTCAAGATGGAGCGAAGTCGCGGATGAGTCCAGCCCAAGTTTTGCCCCCCAAGCATTGTCCGGTTCGCTGATAACAGATCATGGCGCTGCAAAGAGCTCTGCCACATTAGAAGGCCCCAATCAAACCTGCCTCAACC
Organism: Paracoccus saliphilus; assembly: GCF_028553805.1. Lineage (NCBI taxonomy): Bacteria > Pseudomonadati > Pseudomonadota > Alphaproteobacteria > Rhodobacterales > Paracoccaceae > Paracoccus > Paracoccus saliphilus. The sequence continues at coordinate 3,772,747 of NZ_CP067140.1, forward strand.
TCATCAACTCATGCATGCTCTGGATCGAATACTACCTGCCCTCACCCGCTTCAATCCCCTTCACCTTCCGGCCACCACCCCACCGGATCGGCGATCCAGCGATTGATCTCGGATTCCCGCCAGCCGGCGCCATGGATGCTGATCCTGATCTGGGCCGGAAAGGTTCCTTCGGCGATCTTGCGGTAGATGGTGGAGCGGGACAGGCCGGTCCGGGCGAGGACGGTTTTCAGGCGGATGATACGATCTGGGTCCGGCATGGCCGTGCTGCCTTTTGCTGATAAATTCTGGTCCAGACAGGACAGGCAGAAACAAGCGCGCAAGAAGAATCATCGCCCCGTCGTATTGTGGCGCGGTATGGGTGGCAAATCGGATGGGCCTCACAAGCCGAGCCCGCGCCCCCGACCGAGATCGATGCCGTGGTGGAAGGCCAGTTCTCTGCCAAGCCGGCGGCCCGATTCGAACGCAATGCCGAGTTCCCGCTTGCGATTGGCCAGCAGGGATTCCAGTTGCGGATCGCGCTCCAGGCTCCTGGCCATCTCGCCCATTTCCGTCCGCGCGGCGTGATAGCCCGAGTAATCTCCCGCCGCATATCTCAGCTCAACGGCCCGGTCGAGTTTTTGCCAGCGGCTCACGAAGCGATCCGCGCGACGCTCAGGACTCGTGCGCAGCTCGGTTTCCAGTTGCAGCGCCCGCACGGAACGTCGAACCTGGCCTGTCGCCGCCTCGCGCGCGAGGTCCGGGTCCTTCCTATAAGCGGCCTCGGCGTCGTGCGCACCGAAGGGGCGCAGCTCCTCGAGGTGCTTCCGGGCTTCGCGCAGTGTCATCATCTGCTCCGGGCCGGCCTTGCCGCCCCGCTCCTGCGCCTCGAAGATCGTGTCGACGGCGCGGGCGTGCCGCACCAATGCCTGTGTGCGGGCGCGGCGCAGCGCCCGCTCCCGATCCTCGGAGGTCTCGTTCTCCGGTATATGGGGGTCCTGCCGCGCAAGCTCCGGACCCACCCTTCCCCTTTCCGGTTGCTGCCTGCCCTCAGAGCTATGCACATCGCCTCCGGCAGAGCGGGCGCCGTCGAACACCCCATCGATCCTGTCGCGGACCCTCTCCGGCACGAACTTGCGGATGACCTCGACGACACGCGCCCGGAAACTGATGCCGCGCCGCTCGGCATAGTCCTGCACCGGATCGCGCGGCTGATCATAGTCCAGGGCCATGTCCTTGGCCCGATCGCGCGACAGGGTTCGGATCAGCCGGTCGCGGCTGGCAAAATCATCCCGGCCGTAATGCAGATCCATCTGCTCGCGATGCCGCGACATTGCGACATAGCTGCCATGGGCGTCCAGCCCGGGTGTCGCCAGCACATGGGTGCGGTCCACGGTCATGCCCTGTGCCTTGTGGATTGTGGCGGCATAGCCATGATCGATGCGGTTGTAATCCTTGAGGTCGAACGAGATGTCGGCCCCATTGTCGGTGCGCACCGACATGGATCGGCTGCTGACCTGCTCGATTGTTCCGAGCGTGCCGTTCTTCACGCCCAGCCCGCGTTCGTTTTGTAGGAACATCACGCGATCACCGCGGGCGAAGCGGCGCGCACCGCGCTCGACGGTTAGGTCCACATCCGCCCCCAGATCACCCGCCTCCCGCATTTTTTGTCGCGCGGCCTCGTTGAGTTCGCGCACCTCGGCATTGGTATGAGTGAGAATGATGCGGCTGGTATCTGGTGCCGCCTGCCGATCGCGATCCCAGCCGGTGATCAGGTCATCGCGTGCCTGCCCCCGCGTCTGGGCCGCATGGACCATGTCTTGGCCGTCATAGGCGCGAATGGCGTCCCGGGTGCGACCGGTCGCCAGATCACGGGTGGCGTCCCTTTGCCAGCCCTCGCGCTGACGGCGTACCTCGCCAATCTCGATACCACCATGGCGTTCATGGAGCGAACGGAAGGCCGCGCCCGCCTCGATGGATTGCAATTGCTGCGGATCGCCGACAAGCACGACTTTCGCCCCGCGTTCGGCGGCTTGAGACAGCACGCGCTCCAGCTGCCGCGTGCCGACCATGCCGGCTTCATCGAGCACCAGCACATCGCGGGCGGTGAGCAGATCGCGACCCTGCGCCCAACCATGTTCCATGCTGGCGATGGTGCGGGATGCAATGCATGAACCGCTTTCGAGATTCTCGGCCGCGATACCGGACAGGGCAACGCCGCGAACCTCATAGCCTGCCGCCTCCCAGGCCTCGCGTGCGACGCCCAGCATGGCGCTCTTGCCGGTCCCGGCATAGCCGACGACGATGCCGAGACCGCGCCCCTCCGTGACATGCGCCAGCGCGTCCCCCTGCTCGCCCGACAGGACCAACCCGCGCGTCGCGGCACGCGCCAGCGCACGTTCCCTGTCCCGGTCGCTGACCCCATGCAACTCCTTCTCCGCCATCAGCTCCGCCGCGCGATGCAGCCGCTGTTCGGCTTCGATCATGTCCCGCGTGGTGAAGCGGTCTTGGCCGCGCAAATCCTGGCCCAATTCGACAAGATCAGGAGACCGGCCCATTGCGCCCATGACCTCGTTGAACTGATCAATGCTGTCGCTGTACCGGTGCGCAAAGCGCGCCATGTCACGGCGCGTGAAACTCGATTGCTGATGGGTGATCGCGTCCAGGGCGATGGACGGATCGGCAATGATCCGTGCGCCGTTGTCGCGGGCGATCTCGCGATGCATCTCCGCGCGGTCGGCGGTGTCCATGCCTTCGATTTCTATACGTTGCGCCGATGCGCCAATCTGAGTTTGCGGCTCCAGCGCGATGCCCTGCGCCTCCAGGCTGCGATGATCGATGCGGGCATCGATGTCGAGTTCCATCAGCCGTTCATTGACGTGTTCGGCCCAGCGTTCGCGCCAGCGCTCAACCATCTCCGTGCGGTTCCAGTCGCGGTTCTTTTTGCCAAAACCACTCTCATCGACTTCGCGCATGGTGAGCATCACATGGGCATGGGGTTTGGGCATGCCATCTTCGACCACGTCCCAATGCACATTCAGATCAGCGACCATGCCCTGATCGACAAATTCGGACTGGGCGAAGTCACGGGCGAGTTCGGTGGCCTGCGCCTTGTTCATCTCGCGCGGGATGGCGAATTCCACCTCGCGGGCAAGCTGCGCGTCTTTCCGCAGTTCGACGGCTTCGACATCGTTCCAGAGCCGTTCGCGGTCCTTCCAAATCTCCGGTGCGTTCTCCGGCAACAACACCTCGGAATGGACGACCCCGCGTTTCCTGGAAAAGTTCTGCTCGCGGTCGAGGCGGTTGTCGCGCAGACGTGCCCCCGCCCGATAGGCGGCCGCGGCCACCGCGCTGCGGCCCGTCTTGCGGGACATGATCTGAACGGAGAGGTGATAGATCGCCATGATGGCAGGTGATCTATGCCGTCTCGGCGCATGTCGGAACGACGTATAAGCGCGCCCTTCCTCGAAAAATTCTCGGGCGGGACCGGGCCGTCCCGCAGCGTCTCGCCGACCCTACAGCCTTCTGGCGGGGGCGCCGTTATCATTGTTCCATCGGCAATTCATGGAGGACAAGATGCGCAAACCACGGAATTTCGATGCGGAACTGAAGGCGCTGGAGGCGAAGGCCAAGGAACTCAAAGCCCGCAAAGTGCAGCAGCTCGGCGAGTTGGTCATCGCCACCGGGACGGATGCGCTCAGTGCCGAGGAACTGGCGGGTGCGCTGGTCGCGCTGGCGGAAATCACCGATACTGGGAAAAAGGAGGCATGGGCAAAACGCGGGGCCGCGTTCTTTCGCAGCAAATCGCGGCGATCTGCGAAAGCGCCTGACCGCGACGGCGGCAGCGATCAAACACAACCGGGCGGCGCGCAACCGGCATCAGGCGGCGCGGGCGCGGCGTGACATGCGGTCCTGGCAGGTCGAGCGCCGCAAGCGCACACGGCATCTGATCGAACTCGGTGGTCTCGTGGTCAAGGCGGGCATCGTGGACCTGACCGGCGATGATCGCGCCATGATCCTCGGCGCGCTGATCTGGATGGCGGAGAAACTTAAGAGCGAGGATGGTGAACGGGCGCGGGAACTGTGGAGCGGAATGGGGAAAGAGGGGTTCGAAGCGGAACGGACGCCAGATGCGCCAACCACCTCGCGGCTGCAACAGGATCAAGCGTGACCAATGGCGGGCAGCGCGGAGACATCGACTATCGCAACACTGTCCGCCATCACGCGGCTTTCTCCATTACTGTTTGGTCCTGCGTGTCGGTTAAACATCTGGCACTGCCGACTCTTGTCGCTTTTCATAGCTAAGTTCAGCACTTGGCGTTGATTTCGTTGACATGCCTCTGTCATAAAAAGCTTCAAGACTGGTTATAGAGCACAGTTCAGTTCGCTGCATTTCCGTCGGCGTGCAGTTCAGCAAGTTCAAAGAGGCCGTTCTCTTATAGGCTGCTTCCTAACTGGCGTTGATAGGGCACAAACTTGGCGGCAACGGAAAGATTCAGGACGACACCAACCAAGAAGCCGAGCGCATCCACGGCGCTCGGCTATTTGATCCCAACCATTAAAATGAATGGTTACTGCTGTGGGGTATGCTGCATGACCGCATCTCCAACTGCCTGACACACCCCTTCAGCAGTTCCCCCTTGCTGGGCCGCGAAATCCTCCAGAGACATTTCCTGACCGGGCATGTCTATTGTGCCATCAAGACCACGTTGTTCTGCGGCTTCCCCTGCTTCGACATCTCCGTCAGGCAGTGTCGCAAGCACGTCGAGTTGCGCCGCAACGGCCTCTGCCCCGACAAAACCTTGCTCTTCACAATGTTTAAGGATGCCGAGTTGATTGCGAATTGCGAGGTAAGCCTGCTCCATTTCAGCTTCGGTCATTTCAGGAGCCTGTGCTGCCTCTTGAGCAAAGCCCATGGTGCTGCTCATCATGATAGTTGATGCAACGATGATACTACGGATCATATTCTGGATACTCCTATGCCATTTTGACCTCGAACAGAGGTATGGTCGCGCCTAACACGCGCGCCTTGAAATGGCAGGGTAACTATCCAGTTATCCAGGAATCCGGCATTTCCCCGCTGATTGTGCGTAGATCTTTCGATGCTTCGAGATAGCCGCGATATAAGGCATCAGGTTTTACTGGCCGGATTGCATCTGCCTAATGGCGAATACGGTGAAGTGTATGCCGACGGAATTGTGTCGCCCGTCAATTCCAGATCGCCCCACCTCCTGTAATATTCTGAACTTATTTATGAAAAAGATAAAAAGGGCCAACCCGGCAGCGGGCTTGGGGAATCAGGTGGCTTGGGGTAGCTGTGCGGGAGCCTTCACTTCATGCTCTGAGGAAGGCTTGGGGTCGGTGGACTTTGTTAACTGGCCCGCCGGCCCCACCTGAGTTGGCCTCCGTTTCACCGGACACCCAAGCGGTTCCGATTGCGCCCATGACGGCCATGCTGCTGCGATCTATTGTTTTTGGGTGATCACTTGAGTGTGGCATCAAACTCGAAGATAGAAGGGTCTTGGTCGCTCGTCGGCGGGATAACCGCGATCTGTGCGTTGAGGATACCAGAACCCGAGAACTCAATTATTGAGGCCACGGTTTCAACCTCGATCTGTCGGACAATGTAACCACCTTCCATCAAATCCTCTTCCCATTCTTTCATGAGTTCGTCGGGATCTCTCGAGGTTCTGAACGAGAACATGCGGATCGTCGAGCCGACGGCCCTATCCGTCAGAACCTCCATATCGGAGGGCAGATCGAGAACATCCGGCAACCACTCCTGTGGAGCCCCCTCCGCGTAAAGGACTACTGTCGAAACCAACGACAACAACACAGCGATCTGCGTATTCCGCAGCCAGCCGCGCAGGTTTCTGAAAGAAGCCTGTAGTGACATGTATGAACTGCTATAATGCGGGAAGACGGTGCCAACAGAATCAGAACAGAGTATCAGAGTCATATTAAAGCCTTATATCACCTTAAGCGGGACGGCCTATTCCTGGGGAAAATGACACTGGAAAGACCTCCTTGAAAGCAGCCTTGTGATCGATCGCCGCGGCGGGAACCATCACTTTCACACGGTCTTGCGCTGCACGAGGAGCTTGTCGATCCGGCGCCCGTCCACATCCACGACCTCGATCTGCCACCCGCCTAGCTCGAAATGTTCGCCCGGTTGCGGCAACATCCCCAACTTTTCCAACACGAGGCCAGCCACCGTTGCGTAGTCGCGATCCCCGTCGAGAACCAACCCTATATGTTCTGCGAATTCATCGACGGGGGTCCAGCCGGCCACCAGCAGGCTGCCGTCCTCGCGGCGAACGATCTTCGCTTCGGCTCCTTCGCCCTCGTGGAATTCTCCGACAATCGCCTCGAGCACATCCATCGGGGTGATAATACCCTCGAAATGACCGTATTCATCATACACGAAAACCATATGCGCAGGGGTCTTGCGCAGCGTTTCGAGCACATCGAGCGCAGCCATCCCGTCGCGAACCACCGGCGCTTCGACGATCAGATCGCGCAGTTTCGGCACCGTGTCGGATGCTCCGGCATCAAGGAAATCGCGGGACTTGACGACACCGACGATGTCATCTGGCCCACCATCCCGCACAGGAAGACGTGAATGATCCGTTTCCCGAAAGCGCGCGACTACGGCCGCCGGATCATCCGTCATATCCACGAGTTCGACCTCGTGCCGAGGTACCATCAGCCCCCGCGCCGTGCGGTCGGCAATCCGCATCACCCCGGCGATCATATCGGTTTCAGCCGCTTCCATCACGCCGGCGGTGCGGGCCTCCGACAGGACCAGCCTGATCTCCTCATCCGTCACGCCGTTATCCGGGGTGCCGGACTGACCGAGAAGCGCGAGCACAATCTTGCCCGATTTGTCGAGCAGCCAGATCGCCGGCGCGGCAACAATCGAGATGGCATGGAGAAGCGGCGCGATCCGGGCTGCCGCGCTCTCGGGGTCACGAAGCGCGATCTGCTTGGGCACCAGCTCTCCGAAGACCAGCGACATATAGGTGATCGCGACCACGACGCCCCCGACACCGATGGCCTGCGCCAGGGTGGTGCTTAACCCGGCCGCTGCCAGGCCATCGGCCAACCGCACGCCGAGCGTCGCCCCAGAGAACGCACCGGACAGGATGCCGACCAGCGTAATGCCGATCTGCACGCTGGACAGGAACCTGCCGGGATCAGCCGCAAGCCGCATGGCGATCCCGGCTCCGCGATTGCCATTGTCGGCCATGACCTTGAGCCGCGCGGTGCGTGAGGAGACGACGGCAAGCTCGGACATGGCCAGAACGCCATTCACAAGCGTCAGGGTAAAAACGATCAGGATCTCAAGCAGCATGTTCTTGCGGTTCGAGCGCGGCTTTTGCTCTTGCGCATTCGCCACCTCAACGAAGCCTAAACCACGCCGAGCATGACGACCATGGAAATGACGTGCGCCTCCACGCTGCCGATGTGCAGGCATTGCAACAGCCCAGCACCAACCCCGAGAGATCAATGGATATCGCTGCAACAATGAGGTCACGCGTCGTCTTGCCAGAAGTAATCGCTCTGAGGCCCGCGCCAGATCGATATGTAATCGTGCTACAAGGTCGTGGCCAACTTCGACCGGAACGTGCGTGAGAATATTGCTGACAGACTGATAGTGGACGCTCGATAGAGTTTCCGTGTCAACGTTACGCGCGCGAAAGTACACACCACGACCCTCACGCCGGAGGGGGATCCGTGTGTGCTGCTCTCGACATCTGACTAATGCGGTGATGACGCCCAGACCTATTTAAGAGGGTCTTGGACGGCAATGGAGTAGACATAAATCTCATCACTATTGCGATACCGGTCTGCGTCGAGAATGGTCGTTCGATCGGGCACGAATTTATTGCCAGCCGCCATGTCTCCATTGTGCCCGAGAGTGGTGAATATTGTCCTTCTGTCAAATGCCGCGTTTTGCCGCAGCAGATGGGGAGGATGATGATCACTCTATAATCTATCACCGGCCCCATACTAGATATTGACCGGAAGCCTATTGGTGTGCCTAAATGGAGTGGCTATGGTGCCCCTGACTTGTCGGGGGTGAAAAGGGAAGCCGGTGCGAATCCGGCGCTGCCCCCGCAACTGTAAGCGGCAAGCAAGGTTGAGGACGCCACTGGGAAACCGGGAAGGCCAGCCGAGCGAAAACCCGCGAGCCAGGAGACCTGCCATGGCATGCGAACGACACCGGGCGGTGGGTCCGGCGGCGTGGTTTCGGGATGCCTTGCATCGCTGGCTCCATTCCGCGCCCCTGCCGCCACAATCACAAGGCAGAGGGCGACATGACCATCACCGTTTACTCCAAACCCGCTTGTGTGCAATGCACAGCGACAACCCGGGCGCTGGAAGCGCGCGGCCTTTCCTATAGCGTCATCGACCTGACCGAAGATGCCGAAGCGATGGAGCATGTGACCACCCTGGGTTATCGGCAGGCACCGGTCGTCATCGCGGGCGACGCGCATTGGGCGGGATTTCGTCCCGACATGATCAGCCGGTTGTCCTGATCGCGCTTGATGGGGCTGGTCTATTATTCTTCGGCCTCGGGCAACACGGTGCGTTTCGTGGCCGGGTTGGATATGGCGGCGGATCGCATTCCCTTGCGCCCGGCTGAGGCCATGCCCGAGCCCGTGAAGTCATTCGTATTGATTTGCCCGACCTTCGCCGATGGGCAAGGGCGGGGAGCAGTACCGAAACAGGTGATCCGCTTTCTGAACGATCCGACCCGCCGCGCCTTACTGCGCGGAGTCATTGGTGCGGGCAACCGCAGTTTCGGTGCGACATTCGCATTGGCTGCCCGCGTCATCGCCGAGAAATGTAATGTTCCGATGCTGTATCGCTTTGAATTGGCTGGGACGGAAACCGACAGGCTGCGCGTAAAAGCGGGGCTGACTGAACTCTGGGGGATGGAATGGTCGATACGATAAAGCCCGATCTGGACTATCACGCGCTGAATGCGATGCTGAACCTTTACGATTCTGAGGGGCGTATCCGGTTCGATGCGGACCGCATGGCCGCGCGTCAGTATTTCCTGCAGCATGTGAATCAGAACACCGTCTTTTTCCACTCGCTAGACGAAAAGCTGAACTATCTGGTCGATGAAGATTATTACGAACCACAGGTGCTGGAGCAATACAGCCGCGATTTCCTACATCGGATCTGGGCGGCGGCATTCGCCCGGAAATTCCGTTTTCCAACCTTTCTTGGCGCGTTTAAATATTACACGAGCTACACGCTGAAGACTCGTGATGGGCAGCGTTATCTGGAGCGCTACGAGGATCGGGTGGTCATGGTCGCTCTTGCGCTGGCTCACGGGGACGAAGACCTGGCCATGCGCTTCATGGAGGACATCCTGTCGGGACGCTTTCAACCGGCCACTCCGACTTTCCTGAACGCCGGAAAGAAAAGCCGGGGAGAACTGATCTCCTGTTTTCTCCTGCGGGTCGAGGACAACATGGAATCCATCGGCCGAGCGATCAATTCCTCGCTTCAGCTTTCCAAGCGCGGCGGCGGTGTGGCCCTGATGCTGACCAATATCCGCGAATCCGGCGCGCCGATCAAAGGCATCGAGAACCAGTCCTCGGGCATCATCCCGGTGATGAAGCTGCTTGAGGACAGCTTTTCCTATGCCAATCAGCTTGGCGCGCGGCAGGGCGCCGGGGCAGTTTATCTGAACGCGCATCATCCCGATATCCTGCGCTTTCTGGATACGAAACGGGAAAACGCCGACGAGAAAATCCGGATCAAGACGCTGTCGCTTGGGGTGGTAATCCCAGATATCACCTTTGAATTAGCCAAGAAGGACGAGGAGATGTATCTCTTCTCGCCCCATGATGTCGAACGCGTCTATGGACAGCCCTTCTCGGATATATCGGTGACGGAAAAATATGCTGAAATGGTGGATGACAAGCGCATTCGCAAGCACAAGATCAACGCAAGGGCGTTCTTTCAGACATTGGCCGAGATCCAGTTCGAGTCGGGCTATCCCTATATCATGTTCGAGGACACGGTGAACCGCGCCAACCCTGTGCATGGCCGCATCACCATGTCGAATCTGTGTTCCGAGATTTTACAAGTAAACGAGGCGTCCCGGTTCAATGACGATCTGAGCTATGCGCATCTGGGTACGGATATTTCCTGCAATCTCGGCTCGCTGAACATCGCCGCCACCATGGACGGCCCGGATTTCGGTGCCACCATCGAGACGGCGATCCGCGCCCTGACCGCCGTCAGTGAGATGTCGGCCATCGACTCGGTGCCTTCGATCCGGCGCGGCAATGACGAGGCGCATGCGGTGGGGCTGGGGCAGATGAATCTGCACGGGTTCCTCGCGCGCGAGCATATCCATTACGGCAGCCCCGAAGGTATCGAATTCACCAGTGTCTATTTCGCCGCTGTCGCCTACCATGCGATCCGGGCGTCGAACCTGCTGGCGCAAGAGAAAGGACGCAGTTTCAGGGGTTTCGATAAATCGACCTATGCCGACGGATCGTTCTTCGACAAATATACCCGCCACGACTGGCATCCGAAGCTGCCCGATGTCGTCCGGGTCTTCGAAGGCATTACCCTGCCAACGCGCGAGGATTGGGCTGCCCTTCGGGAAATGGTGATGAAGCACGGGCTGTACAATCGCAATCTGCAGGCAGTGCCGCCGACCGGCTCGATCAGCTATATCAACAATTCGACAAGCTCGATCCATCCGATCGCCTCGAAGATCGAGATCCGCAAAGAGGGCAAGATCGGCCGCGTCTATTATCCGGCAGCTTTCATGAGCAACGAGAATCTCGAATACTACCGTGACGCCTATGAGATCGGCCCCGAGGCGATCATCGACACCTATGCGGCGGCCACCGAACATGTCGATCAGGGCATGTCGCTGACGCTGTTCTTTCCTGCGGACGCCACGACGCGCGATATCAACCGCGCCCAGATCTATGCGTGGAAGAAGGGGATCAAGACGATCTATTACGTCCGGCTGCGTCAGGATGCGTTGGAAGGAACGGAGGTTCAGGGCTGCGTGTCATGCACATTGTAAGGCTTGCCGCCCGGTGCGGGCGCGCCTTTGGAACAGATATCGAAATCAGGAATGAAGGGGGTTCTTCGATATGAAGGATCAGGTCATGCGGCAACCGCAGCGGGCGGTGAACTGGAACCGGCTGGAGGACGACAAGGATCTCGAGGTCTGGAACCGTCTGACGGTGAATTTCTGGCTGCCTGAGAAAGTGCCGTTGTCCAATGATGTGCAAAGCTGGGCCACCCTGCGCCCGGAAGAACGCAAACTGACCATCCGCGTCTTCACCGGGCTCACGCTGCTGGATACCGTGCAGAACAGCATCGGCGCACCGCTTCTGATGGGGGATGCGATCACCCCGCATGAAGAGGCCGTGCTGTCGAATATCGCCTTCATGGAGGCGGTTCACGCGCGTTCCTATTCCTCAATCTTTTCGACGCTGTGCATGACGAAAGAAGTCGACGAAGCCTTCCGCTGGTCCGAGGAAAACTCGCATTTGCAAGCCAAGGCGCGGCTGATCCTGGATGAATACGAGTCGGACACAGATCCGCTGAAACGCAAGATCGCCAGCGTGTTTCTGGAAAGCTTCCTGTTCTATTCGGGCTTCTACTTGCCAATGTACTGGTCCAGCCGCGCAAAATTGACCAATACCGCCGATCTGATCCGCCTGATCATCCGTGATGAAGCCGTACATGGTTATTATATCGGCTATAAATATCAGCGCGGGCTTGCGCGGCTGGACGAGGCGGATCAGGCAAGGATGAAGGATTTCGCCTTTTCGCTGATCTTCGATCTCTACGATATCGAGGTGAAATATACCGCCGAACTATATGACAGCCTCGGATTGACCGAGGATGTGAAGGCATTCCTGCATTACAACGCCAACAAGGCTTTGCAGAATCTGGGCTATGAGGCGCTGTTCCCGCCGCAGGTCTGCGAGGTCAACCCGGCAATCATGGCCGCCCTTTCGCCCGATAGCGAGAACCACGATTTCTTTTCCGGCTCCGGTTCCTCCTACGTGATCGGCAAGACCATTGCGACGGAAGACGAGGACTGGGATTTCTGAACCGTGATCTGATCAACGGCGCCACGTCATGGTCGACGGAGCCGGTTGACAACACCTCATGCCGGGATAGGTTACCATCGGAAACGGTGCCCGAACGGGCTCAAAAGGGAATCCGGTGCCGCAGGCTTGTCCTGCGAATTCCGGAGCTGCCCCCGCAACTGTAAGCGGCCGTTCCGCCCCATCTGACCCTCGAGGTCAGGGCCACTGTGCGGATGCGCATGGGAAGGCCGGGACCGGAACCAAGGCCGCAAGTCAGGAGACCTGCCGTTCCGGAGCCGCGATCGATGTGGCTTCTCACCCTCATGAAGCCGGGCGGGGTGTCCGGGAAAGGAGCCATATGTCCACCACGACCGGCGGCGCGACCCGCCTTTGCAGCCTGCTTGCGGGCTTTCTTGTCCTGCCAATCGTTCCCGCTTCGGCGCAAGCCACCGGCGATCCGCTCGAGATAGAGAATTGCGGTCGCAAGCTGTCATTTGCATCCGCGCCCGAGCGTGTAGTCTCTATCGGGCAGGGTTCGACCGAGATTTTGCTGTCGCTCGGTCTTGGAAACCGCGTTGTCGGAACCGCGATCTGGCTGGCGCCCCTGCCGGATCAGCTCTCCGAAGAAGGCGATGCCTTGCCACGCCTTGCCGACAACTCTCCCAGTTTCGAGGCGGTTCTCGGCACGCGACCGGATTTCGTCACCAGCCAGTGGATCAATGACATCGGCCCCGGCGAAAGCCGCGTCGGCAGCTTTACGCAATTCGGGGATTTCGACATCCCGGTCTATGTGTCGCCCGCCGAATGCGCCAAGAGTGAATTCAGTGTCGGTAGCGGCGATGGCGCGCGGTCCCGGGCCTGGACTGCCGATCTGCTGCACCGAGAAATCAGGGAATTTGCCGCCATCTTCAATGTCCGGCCCGCTCGTGAGGTACTGATTGCCGAGAACCGGGCAAGGATCGCGAAGGCCGCAGCGGATGTCGAGGCGCTTCGCGGGAATGACATATCGGTACTCTACTGGTTCTCATCCCCCGAACTCGACGGCGAGGCCTATGTAGCGGGACGGTTCGGCGCGCCGGCATGGATTTCGGATGTGATAGGTATCCGCAATGTCATCACGTCAGACCAGGAATGGCCCCTGGTGGGATGGGAAACGATCGCCGGGCTGGATCCTACCGTCATCGTCCTGGGCTCGATGGATCGCCGCAACCTGCCCGGGGACGACGTCGCCGCCAAGCGCGAGTTTCTTCTGAACGATCCGGTCACCAGCCAGATGACCGCGATACGCGCGGGGAACCTGATCGAGATGGATGCGCAATCCATGAACCCGACGCTGCGGGCGGTCGATGGGGTAGAGATCCTCGCGCGGGGTCTGCGCGAGCTTGGCCTGACAGAATGAGTCTTCAGGCCGAGTTGTCACCCCGCCCTCTTCGCCGGCTGCGCTTGCCGGTTTTCGAGCTGATCGCGCTCGTGGCACTGTGTTTCGCGATGGTCGGTGCGGTCGCCATCGGCGACATCACCGTACCGCCAGCCGAAATTCTCAAGATGCTGGGCAACCGGATCTTCGGAATGGATTTTGCCGTCGATCCGATCCGTGAAGGGATCGTCTGGCATTACCGTCTGAGCCGCGCGGCAATGGCCGCTTCGGCAGGTGCCGCGCTGGCGGTTTGCGGCACGGTTTTGCAGGCATTGCTGCGCAACCCGCTGGCGGAGCCTTATCTGCTCGGGATTTCCGCGGGCGCATCGACCGGGGCCGTCCTCGTGATGATACTCGGGATCGGCGCCGGAGCCGTTACCCTGTCGGGGGGCGCGTTTCTCGGCGCCGGCCTGGCCTTCGCCTTCGTGGCGTTTCTGGCGCATGGTTCTGGCGGCGGCACCGAGCGGATCATCCTCGCGGGTATCGCCGGGTCGCAGCTCTTCAATGCCGCGACCTCTTTTATCGTAATCACCTCGGCCAATGCGGAGCAAACGCGCGGTATCATGTTCTGGCTTCTGGGCAGCCTCGGCGGCGTGCGCTGGCCCGATGTCGCCCTTGCCATGCCGGTTCTCGCGACAGGTCTGGCGATCTGCCTTTACCGGGCGCGTGCACTTGACGCCTTCGCCTTCGGCGAGGATGCGGCCGCCTCTCTCGGCATCGACACTGTCCGCATCCGCGCCGAGCTTTTCGCCATCACGGCAATGTTGACGGCAGGGATTGTCAGCCTTGTCGGTGCAGTCGGGTTCGTAGGTCTGGTCGTACCACATGCCAGCCGCTTCCTGGTCGGGCCTGCCCATGGGCGGCTGATCCCGGCGACGGCGCTGGCGGGCGGTGTCTTCATGGTTACGGCGGACGTCCTGTCGCGCATCGTGGTGCCGGGACAGGTGCTGCCGATCGGGGTGGTAACCGCGCTTTTCGGAGCTCCGGCCTTTGCTTTCATCCTCTGGCGATCGAGGCGGCGCGCATGACGCTGCAGGCTCGTGATATCGCATGGGAGGCCGGGGGCCAGCCTATCGTTCGGGGCGTGACCCTGCGGCTTCCAGCGGGCCGCTTTCTTGGCCTCGTGGGGCCGAACGGTTCGGGAAAATCCAGCCTCCTGCGCCTGCTCGCAGGACTCAGGCGCGGTTCGGGTGGAGCGGTCCTGCTCGATGAGCGGCCCATGCCGACCATTCCCCGGCGCGAGGTGGCCCGCCGACTCGCGCTCGTGGAGCAACAGGCCACCACAGAAATCGCAATGACCGCGCGCGAGGTGGTGGCCCTTGGCCGTACGCCGCATCGCGGGGCATGGGGGAACTGGAACGCGACTGATCACGCCGCAGTGTCAAACGCGCTTGCGCGGACGGGCATGACGGGACGGGCGGACCAGCCCTGGTCGACCCTGTCAGGCGGCGAACGGCAGCGCATCCAGATCGCCCGCGCCCTGGCGCAGGAACCCCGGGAACTCCTTTTGGACGAACCCACGAACCACCTTGATATTCGTCATCAGCTCGACCTCTTGAAGCTGCTCAAGGGGCTTGGAACAAGCTGTGTCGCCGCCCTCCATGATCTGAACCATGCTGTCGCGTTCTGCGACGAGATCGCCGTCATCAAGGACGGTCAACTCGTGGCCCAAGGGAAACCCGGCAATGTGATGACCTCGGAACTGATCCGGTCCGTTTTCAAGGTTGCGGCAACTGTCTGCGAAGATCCTGTGAGTGGTCGCTTGCGCCTTGATGTCCTGCCGGACTGAAACATTCGTCAACCGAAAAAGACCACTCAGGCTTGGCTGCGACGCGCGAAACCTGAACACTCTTTAGAACCTGACGCGACCAATGCTTTGGCCGAACTGGTGGCCGATCGCGAGTTATCCTGCCAAGCGCTGGACCGCGATGGCTATGGCCGGATCATTGCTCGGTGCTTCGCGAATGATCAGGATATCGGCGCGGCTCTTGTGGATGCTGGTCTGGCATGGGCCTTCCGAAGGTACTCGGATGACTATGCCCCGCAGGAGGCTGCCGCGAAAGCCGCGGGCATCGGGATATGGGAAGCGGACAACCAGGCACCAGTGGATTGTCGCGACGACCGATGGAACCGTGCCGCAGCTGCGTTTCCGCGCGCTGGTTGTCCCATCAAAGGCAATATCGCCAGCAATGGCGAGCGCATCTACCATACCCCGTGGTCACCGGCCTATTCCCGAACGAAGATTACCGAAGGCAAAGGCGAGCGTTGGTTCTGTGACGAAGCTGAAGCTGTCAGCGCAGGATGGCGAGCCGCGCGCTGGCGCTGAGGGAAAACTGATAATCCAGGAGAAACAATGACAAAAATCTTCGCGTCAATAACGCTGGTGGCCTTCTTAGCTCTTGGCGCTTGCCATGGGCCCGCCGACGACGCACAATCAGTTGAATGCGCCCCCACCCAAGATGGGCGGCAGGTATGTGGATAGTCCTGCAAGGGCAAGGAAGATGACCAAAGCCGTTACATTTCTAGCTGTCTATATGCTCTCGGCGTTCGCCGCTGTTGCACAATCGACTGAAGAACGCAGCGAATGGGATCGGGCGCTAGAGATATGTGCGGCAACGAAACTCGCTGCAGGATGCCAATGCATTCCCCATGTGGATGAAGAATATGGACCTCAAGGCCGCATCGAGTGTGAAGATGATGGGAATGGAGTGATCGAAGCGGGCCAGGTGGTTTTTTGCTTGCAGAATCGCCATATGAACAGAAAAGTTGAGTGCACGCTAGGGTCAGGACTCGTTCATTTTCATAGCCAGAAGATGATAGTCGCCGCGAGTGCGATGGCGGATAAGAAGACCTTGGGACATCTGTCGTAGCGTGTTGCGATGCGTCGCCAGTCCTTGAGCCTGCCGAACATGATCTCGATACGATTGCGGCGTTTGTACCGTCGCTTGTCGTATTTGACTTTCTTACCGCGTGACTTCCGGCCCGGGATGCAAGCGCGTATACCTCTGTCTTTCAAGGCTTCTCTGAACCAATCGGCATCATAACCCCGATCTCCAAGAAGCCATTCGACCTTCGGCAAGTTGCTCAGGAGTGCGGCAGCACCTTTGTAATCACTAACCTGTCCTGCGGTGATGAAGAAGTGGATCGGACGGCCCTGACTGTCGCAGACGGCATGCAGCTTGGTATTCATGCCGCCCTTGGTCCTGCCGATCAGGCGTCCACGCCCCCTTTTTTAACACCCATGCTGGTCGCTGTGCGATGCGCTTTGAGATATGTCGCATCGATCATCACTGTCTTCTCCTCGCGGGTCTCGGCAGCCAGGCCGATCATGATCTGCGCAAAGATACCTTTGTCACTCCATCGCTTCCAGCGATTGTATAATGTTTTGTGAGGGCCGTATTCCTTCGGCGCGTCTCGCCAGCGCAAACCATTGCGATTGATGAATATTATTCCAGACAGCACGCGCTTGTCATCAACGCGCGGCTTGCCGTGGGACTTCGGGAAGTAAGGCTCGAGACGCGCCATCTGCGCGTCACTCAACCAGAAAAGATCGCTCATATTACCGCTCTATTTTTGCGAGCGATGAATCACGAGAGGTATCCGAAATCAATGGGTCCTGACCCTAACTCGGCATACCATGTGGCCCGCCAGCGCCAGCGGCGAAAGACGGCTGCGCCCGCAGTTCAGTCTTATGTCCGGCCAGCTGGTGGGGAAAGCTGGCGCCGAACGAAGTCGATGATCTCGCGCTTCAAATCAATGTCCTCGGGCGTGGTCCCACCGAAGCCGCCATGCGGCATCGCCTCGAAGATATGCAGTTCGGCCGAAACGCCTGCCTGGCGAAGCCCGCGGTGGAGACGGACGGTGTTCGACAGAAGGAGATCCCGCGTTCCGCTTTGCAGGAAGGTCGGCGGAAAGTCGGCGCTCAGCTCGCCGAAGAGAGGAGAGAGATAGGGGTGCGCGAGATCCTCCCCTCCCGCGTAGAGCAGGTTGGTGTTCATCAGCGAGGTCGGCAGAACCACGTCAAGCAGCCGGTTGGTGCGAAAGCTCTCGCCGGATTCCGTCAGATCCACCTCAGGTGAGAGGAGCACAGCAGCAGCCGGCATCGGGAGGCCCTCGTCGCGCGCCCGCAGCAGGGTGGCCATCGCGAGGTTGCCGCCGGCGGAGCGACCACCGATAACGACGCGGTTGGCGCTGTAGATGTCGATAGCACGCCGGTAGGCCAAAATGCAGTCATCGAGGGCGGCCGGGTAAGGATGATCCGGCGGCATCCGGTAATCGATTGCGTAGCAGACCATGCCGTGTTGATCCGCCTGTATCTGGGCGCCCAGGCGGCAGGCCTCGCCACCCCCGAACACCAGGGCCCCGCCATGTAGGTCGACATAGACGCAGTCTTCGTGGCGAAGTTCTCGCGGTGTCGCGACATGAACAGTCGCTGTGCCAATCTTAAGCGTCTCGACATTGGCCCTCACCTCACCGGCAAGACCCTTGATCTGCTCCGCATAGTGGGCGTCCGCGACCGCTTGCATCTTGCGCCAGGCGTCGTGGTCATCCGGGCCAGGCGATGGGTGGAGCGCGTTCAGCGGCCTCCCGTCGTCGCCCACAGCCGCTCGCAATATAGCCTGGGCCTCAATGCTGATCGATGAAGGGACAGGGACCACTTGTGCCTCGATGAGAACGCCTTGGATATCCTGGTTTTCAGTGCTGGGCATGGGGGATCCTTGGAATATTGGAGGGCGTGTGCTAGGCGCGGGGCGATAGGCGGGAGCCAACGCGGTCGATAGACTTGCAGTGTCGTGAGAGGCTGGCGCAGTCATTGCAGTTCCCCTCCGGTATCTGAGATGGCTCTGCGCCAGTCGTCGAAGACTGGATCGCAGATCGGCAAGGTCGCGGCCGATCGCATCGCTGCCCCTAGACGGCTCAGCACGCCTTGCAGGCTATAGCTTTCGCCTCGAACGACGGCCGACTCGGCGAAGGTCTCGTTTGCCACGCGCACAGCCGCCATCATCGCAGCTGCGCAGAGACGCGCTTCGAATGCCTCCTCGCGTAAGCCGGCACGTCGCGCAACCACGGTGACGAAGTCCTTTTCGGCGGCGGCGCAGGCCATCAGCCATGCTGTTCGGAGCGCAGGCTCTTGAGGCAGAATGGAAACGAGGCGGACCGCGGCTATATCGTCGGAGCGATCTTGGGCCGGTTGCAGGTCTGGGCGGACCGCCTGAGTGAGGTGCTTCTCAAGCGGTAGGCTTGGCGGCCAGTCCTCGAGCCAAGTGACGAGCCGGTAGCATGTCGCGGAAAGCAACGGTTCGACACAGGCTTCCTTCGACCGGAAGTGGCGCCAGACCGTTCGTTTTGAAAGACCAGACGCGGCAGCGATGTCCTCCCCCCGGGTTCGAGCCACGCCCCTTTCCCAGAAGAGTATCGCGGCCTTGCGGGCGATCTCCATCTTTACATCGTCTCGCTTTGATGAAGGGCTCATTCCCAATCTCTTGGCGCCATGCGTCATTCAAGTGGTCACTTAGTGCCACCATGAGTGTGTGCTTGCAAGGCCGGACTGACGATACCGCTGAACCTTAGGCGCTTAGCTTCATCACATCGTCTCGGGGTCAAAAGGTGCCAGCCGACTTCGGCATTTGCGGAAAGCATTCACGTGATGATCTCAGGGGCACCGAAGCCACCATTCGCCCGACCTACAGCATTTGCCGACGACGGCGTTCGGGGGCCAACCAGTGCAGAAAAACGCGGCGCAGGCTCTATCAGCCCCCGATCCGCGCAAGAAAATTCGCAACTGCTTCCACAACTCCGGGTGCAATGGGAAGATTCGGGTCTGAATAAGTTGCGAGGTTGGCTGAAGGATCGGCGGAGGCCACGGACTTGAGTACATGATTCACGTCCGGAAGAAGTTTCAGTTCGGCATTTGGTGCGGCATCTGCAAGCAGGCGTGCGTCCGCGTTCCTCACCTGCAAATCTCGCGTCCCTTGCAAGACGAGCGTAGGCACATCGACCGCTGCGGCCAGTTCGACGGGATCGTAAGAGATCGCGTCGATCAGGAAACCCTGAATCTCCGGTGCGAAAAGAGGCTGGAGCGCCGGTTTCAATGCACTCGCATCGACCCGCTCGCCGCGCTTCAGTGACACGAGCGCCTCGTCCGCTTCTTCCAGATATGCCGTATTCGCGGGATTAGCGCGCAGCTGATCGCGTATCACCTCGCCCAACGGCCGGCCGATGCTCGCGAGCAAGATCAGCCCACACGGGTCTGGAAGACGTGCCATGGCAGCCAATGCAACCAGTCCGCCCTCACTGTGCCCCAAGGGGACCACACAGCGCGCACCGTCCTTCGCCGGCAGCCGCTCCCGGATGGCGTTCGTCCAGGAAAGCAGGTCGTCCCCGTAGGCTGCAATCGTCACGTCGTTCGGGTCCGATGTCGCCCCCGCCAAACCGAACATCCCGCGTTTGTCGATCCGTACCGAAGGATAGCCCCGCTCGGCCAGCGCTTCGGCAAGGAGCCTGTAGGGCGCCGCCGCGACGCCAAGAGGCGAGTTGCCGTCGCGATCAGTGGGGCCCGAACCTGGCACAATCAGAAGGACCGGCGTTTCCGTCGGAAGCGGGCCGCCGTGAGCCGGGAGGGTCAAAGTTCCCACAAGGGTCCCCGAGGGCCCCGGCGCGCTCAGATCTTCCTGTATCGGCAACCGTCTTCCTCCGTCTACATTACCGCTTGCCTGGGCGCTCACGTACGTCGCCGCTGTAAAGCCGATAAGCAATTGCGCAACGATGAGATGGGCGGGTCGCATGGATGTGGTCCTCGCGTTGGTTTCGAGGGTCTATCCTGCGGGGACAAACTCCACAAATTAGACCGCCCATTCGCGGCTCCTGGTCGTAGCGTTGCCGATATCAGGACGAAGCGCGCGTTGCCTTGCTCAGGCACGCGCGCTCGAGGCTTCGATATCCGCCGCGAGTTGCCTGCACTTGGCGCCTGCCCATTCGTGCGCATCGGCCCCGAACAACAGCCGTCGCGCCGGGTCGGTCGCCGACGCTTCGGCGACGATCAGGGTCGCAAGGTCCTCGGGATCGTTCTGCTGTGCGCCGTTGGCCTGCGCGATGAAGCTTCGGAAACCCTCCACGGCCTCCGCATAATCGGCAATCGCGACATTGCCCTGCCGCGCAGTGGACGGATCGAGAAAGTTCGTCCGCATCATTCCCGGCTCGACGACGAGAGAGCGGATGCCAAGCGGCGCGATCTCTTCGGCGAGGCCCTCCATCCAGCCTTCGAGTGCGAACTTGGACGCCGAATAGACCGATCCGCCCTGGTTCGAGACGAGGCCGTTCACCGACGAGATCGTCACCACGAGGCCCGAACGGTGCCGGCGCATCGAGGGCAGGACCGCGCGCGCCACATTCATCGCTCCGAAGAGATTGATCTCGAACTGTCGGCGCACGTCCTCATCGGGAATCGTCTCGAACCATCCCAGCTGCGCGCGGCCTGCGTTGTTGACCAGAACGTCGATCCGGCCGAACGCCTCGATGGCCGCGTCATGCGCAGCCGAAGTGGCCTCGGGTTCGGTCACGTCGAGCGGCAGCACGAGCAGGTTGTCGTCCGAAGCGGGAAGGCTGTCCGCGATCCCGTCGACGGTCAGGCTGGTCGCGACGACCTTGTCGCCTGCCTTCAATGCTTCGCGGGCGATCAGTTGTCCCAGGCCCCTGCCTGCCCCGGTGATGAACCATACTTTGCCAGTCATCGTCAGCTCCTCTTGTTTGCTGGTGCTTAATTAATGCATTTATGGAGTTCTCGATTAGATCCCTGAATTTTGTAGGGCCAAGTAGTGAGGCTAATGAATGGATCCGCGAAGGTTCTCCGATCTCTTCATCTTCAACCGGGTTGCCGAAGAACGCAGTTTCACCGCTGCGGCACGCGGCCTCGGCGTGACCCAGTCCGCCGTCAGCCAGACCGTCAAGCGCCTCGAGCGGGAGATGGGCATCAGGTTGCTGTCGCGCTCGACGCGCAGCCTTGCGCCGACCGCGGCGGGCGAGCGTCTGCTCGCCACGCTCTCTCCGGTCATTGCGGAGCTCGGCGCGGAGATGGACGCTCTTGAACGGCTGCGCGAGGAACCGGGCGGGCGTCTGCGGGTGACCTGCGGAAAACATGCCGCGGATACGCTCGTCTGGCCGGCATTCTCGCGGCTGATCGCGGCTCATCCCGAGATCGAGGGCGAACTGAGCGTGGAGAACGGCTACGTCGATATCGTCGCCGAGCGGTTCGACATCGGGATACGGATGCGCGATGATCTGGAGATGGACATGGTCGCCGTGCCCGTGGGGCCATCCTTGCGTGCTGTCGTCGTGGGGGCACCGCACTATCTCGATACTTCTGACCCGCCGCGCACACCGCGCGAGCTGTCCGCGCATCGCTGCATCGGCTTCAGGAATGCCGACGACACCCTGTCGCCGTGGTCGTTCGAGAAGGACGGGCAAGCGGAGACGGTGAAGGTGTCGCCGTCCGTCGTCGTCAACGACGGTGACGCGCTTGTGCGGGCGGCCCTTGCGGGGATGGGCCTGGCCTACATGCTTGAGGACCTTGCCTCGCCCTTCCTGGGCGACGGTCGTCTTGTTGAAGTCCTGGCCGACTGGTGCCTCCGGTTTCCGGGCTATCACGCCTTCTATTCAAGCCGGCGCCAACCGACCCGCGCCTTCACCTTGTTTCTCGAGAGCCTGCGGCAGGAGACCAGAGAGAGCCGATGATTGAGAAAATGGTGCCATCGAGGGGCTTTGATGTTGTAGTCGCTCCCCGACGACATCAAAGCCAGCGCGGCCCGGGGTATCAGGAATCGCAAATCGGTTAAGCTTGCATGTTTCCGGCAGGTTCCTTTTTTCAGCAACGGCAAGAAACCGGGCCAGCTCTTTGTAGCCGTTGAGAATGGCCAACTCGTGTGGTGTCAGCCCCGCATGCGTTCGCAGCTCGAGACGCGCACCGGCCCTGACCAATGCCCGCGCCGCTTCCTGATGCCCGTGTCAGACCGCATCGTGGAGTGGTGTCATTGCCCGACACGGCAGTCTTGTGAAGTGTCGAGGCGTCCTGTGTGGTTCGATTGCCAGACCATTCGCTCCCGCCGTCAACAGGATTTTTACCATGTTCAGTTGTCCGAGGCCTGCCGCTACCATCAGCGGTGATAGCCCTTCGGGGCCGGAATGGTTCGGGTCCGTTCCTTCGCGGAGGATACCGGTGACGGTCGCGCGGTCGCCTGCTCGGATTGCGGTCTCGTGTCTCATGTGGGGCCTCTGACATCGGCAACGATTTGCTCCATCGAAACCATTTTGCGACTCTCCCCATCGGGTTCAAGGTCGATGATTGATCCGCCGATTTGCTGGAGTCGTGCGAAGTAGGCCCCGGTGTCGAGGAGTTGGCAGGGAAAATAGAGGCCCGGCGGTGTCGGAGCCTGCCCGCCAAGCCCGGTCAGGCTTTCAAGAACCATCGCTACCCCCAGTCCGGTCAGTGGCATCTGTCCACCGGGATGCACGACGGCAAACCGCATGGCCAAGGGGTTTTCTTCGTGGTCCGTGCCGGAGAGCTCGATCAGGATCTCGGCAGAGAGCGGTTCGCCCGCGCGGCGGCTGGAACTGACACCGATTGCCAGGTCGAACCGGACATTCGGCGCGCCCGTCGCCATGGACAGGCCGAGAAGATCGTTCGGCGAAAGGGCGGACGCCTGCATCTCGGTCCCATCCACGGCCCGGAAGCGGGAGGTCGTGGCGTCCCCGGTTCGCCAGGTAAAGGAGCCCTCGCGGCGTTCCAGCGCCGCCGCCATGACTTGGGTTTGGCGCTCAAGATCCGTCTCGGCAGAGGGGCCGAATGCATCTTCCTCGTCGAGCAGGGCGCCGATACGGATATCCTCGACATGACCGAAGGCGGTCGCGGCGGCCATTGCCGGCACGCTGGTCGCGCCCACCAGCCATTCCGTCCCGAGGACCACTGCAGAGGCGTCGGGGCGATGAATGTAGGCGGCAACTTCCGGGCCCAGCTCGATGATGCCCGGCGAGATATTCACGTATGGCACGCCGCGATCCTGGGCGAAGCGGAGGCCCGCGACCTTCTGGTCAGTAAAAAGGACCGCGATGGCACCGACCGGGCGATCGCCTATGCCCAGATCGTCGGCCGACAAATCCATGGCGATGCCTTCCGCATGTCCGATCTCGCCCGCCACGCGCTGCGCCTTGTCGAGGTCACGCCCTCCGATCAGCAGGGGCAAATCGGGGTGTGCGTCCCGAAGATACCGAGCCGTGTGCCGACCCACGACACCGGAGCCTCCCACCAGCAATATCGGGTTGATCGACATTGTCATGCCCTCCTTGTGCTATTACCTACTTTTCGTAGGAAACACATAACCTACTATTGGTAGGTTGCAAGAGGGCGTATGGTGAAGATGCCGACGAAGCAGAAAACCGACGGACGACGGGCGGCAGCGCGGCTTTCCAAGGCGGAGCGCCGCGCTCAGCTGCTGATCACGGCTCTGGCGGTCGTCAGGGAGGAAGGCACGGACCGGCTCAGTCTCGGCCACCTCGCCGAACGTGCGGGCGTATCGAAGCCGGTTGCCTACGATCACTTCGGGGATCGATCCGGCCTGTTGATCGCGCTCTACAAGTGGATCGACACCGAGCGGATGAATACCTTCCGCAACGGCCTTCTCAGCCGGAACCCCGCCAGGGCAGACGCGATCGAAGAACTCGCCACCGCCTACGTAGGCTGCGCCGTCGACACGTCCGGAGAGTTCCATGCGGTCGGCGCCGCGCTGGCGGGGAGCGATGAGAAGGCCGATGTCCTGCAAGAGCTTCTGGACCAGGCCGTCGCGATGTTCGTCGCCGTCCTGGGACCGCACTGCAAATTGCCGCCCGGGGAACTGGAACGGCGGAGCATCGGCCTCGTCGGCGCGGGCGAGGCGCTCTCGATGGCCGTCCTTCGCGGAACCCGCAGCAAGGCCGATGTTACAGGCACGTTCTCCTCAATGATCGCGGGCTGCATCTAGGAAACGCCGGCCCCGGTTCCGTCGCGCGCGGCGTCGGGCATGACCGTCCGGTGGCGGGCAGGACTCCCCGGCCAGAACCATGAGGTCAGGACCGGCGGCTCTTGCATCGCCATCTGACTGCTCAAGGAAGAAGACCGATGAAAGGAAAGACCATGAAGGCTTCATATTATGATGTTCCAGGCGGACCGGAGGTCCTGAGCTACACGGAAGTCGAGGCTCCGGCCTGTCCCGCGGACGGAGTGCTCCTCCGGGTGGAGGCGATCTCGATCGAGGGGGGCGATCTCATCAATCGGGCGACGGCGGCGCCCCAGACGGCGGGCCACGTTCCGGGCTATGCGGCCTCGGGCGAGATCGTCGAGGTTGGCGCGAAGGTCCACGACCGCTTCATCGGGCAGAAGGTGACGTCATTCGACATGGGCGGGTCCCATGCCGAAATGCGCGCCGTGAAGGCCACGCGGACATGGATCGTGCCGGACGGGTTGGAGATGGCGGCTGCGGCCGCGCTGCCCATCTCGTTCGGAACCGCCCATCACAGCCTGTTCGCGCGCGGAAATCTGGTCGACGGCGAGACCGTCCTCGTGCAGGGCGGAGCGGGCAGCGTCGGAGTTGCGGCGATCCAACTGGCACATCGCACCGGCTCCAAGGTGTTGGCGACCGTCTCGGGTGCGGATCGCGCCGCGAGACTGCGGGCTTATGGGCTGGACGCCGCGATCGACCACCGCTCGGAGGATGTGACCACGGCCGTCATGCGGCTGACTGACGGCCGCGGCGTGGATCTGGTCGTCGATCCTGTCGGCTCAACGCTCGCGGGATCGCTTGCCGCACTCCGGCCCGAGGGCCGTCTGGTCTTCGTCGGCAATGCAGGGCGCGCGTCGCTCGACCTGGACCTCTGGCCCGCCTTGCAGGCCAACCAGACGCTTCTGGGTGTGTTCATGGGCAGCCAGCTCGAAAAACCCGAAGTTCACAGGACGGTCGACGACATGTTGCGTCTGGCCGCCACCGGTGGAATCGAGGTTCCCATCGAACGGCGGTTTCCGCTTAGCGAGGCCGCGGCGGCACATGCCCATGCCGAGGAAAATTCTATTCTGGGCCGGGTCGTCCTCGTCCCCTGACCTGCAAGACCCGGGCCCGCCGCGAAGGCATGTGCCCGGGTCGCTGCATCGGGAATCGTGGCCATAGATGGGAACTGCAACCTCGATCAGGCGCTGGCCATGCTTGGCTGTTTGCGACCGTCGATGACGATTCGGCAAGGGCGACGGAAGTATCGTCATGGACGCGATCGCGCGTCGAGAGGACGGCGTCGCCCCCTCAACGTCCGCACGATGACGATCCCGGCGTTTCGCACCTAACTGCCCGAAGGTCCGGATCTTCCGTCCGACCCCGGAGGGTGGTTCTCGGCATCAGCGAATTGCCGGGCGGCACCCCCGTTCATGAAGGTTTCCCTCGCTTCTGCAACCTGCTGCCGATGATCGAGTGACCACTGCAGCAAGCCCTTCAGATGCGGCTCCAAGGATGCACCGAGATCGGACACCGCATAGACGACCGCAACTGGCGATGTGCTGACGACTGTTCGCGTGATCAGGCCACTTGCCTCAAGCCTGCGCAAGCACTGAGTGAGTGCTTTCTGGCTTACACCCTTATTGATGCGCTTGAGCGCATTGAAGCGCGCGGGCCCGTCGCACAGAGCATTCAGAACCAGTAGGCTCCACTTGCCGGTCAATTCGTCAAGGACGGATCGGATGTGTTCCAGGTCATCGGACGATTGGACGGGCATGTGGGATACTCCGGGGTACCTGGTCGCTTTCAGGTGCGTAATTGAATTCAGGTATATCCTGTATACCTTGATGTTTCCACCACCAAGGAGAGTCCGGATGCGCAGCGACATGTACAAAGACGATCAGACGCAGAACAAGGGAACCGTGCTCGTATTCGGCGCCACCGGCAAACAGGGCGGAGCAGTCGCGGCGGCGTTGCGAGCCAACGGTTGGGCTGTTCGCGCCCTCGTCCGCAACACCGCGCGCGAAGAGGTCCAACGTCTTGCTTCAGCCGGTATCGACATATTCGCGGGCGATTTCGCGGACATGACCTCGGTCGAGAACGCCATGGCCGGGGTCGACGGAGTCTTCAGCGTGCAGCCCAATTCGGGAAGTGCGGGATCGGGAATCACCGATTCCGAGGAAGTGCGCATCGGGAAAAGCGTTGCCGACATCGCCATGCAAAGCGGGGTCAGACATCTCGTCTACAGCTCGGCCGGCATCATCAGCAGGGGCAAGACCGGCCTGCCCAACCTCGACACCAAGATCGAGATCGAAGAGCATATCCGCAGCCTGGATTTGCCGAGCACGATCATACGACCCGCCACGTTCATGGACCTTTTCACGCTACCCGGTTTCGGGCTCGATCAGGAGACGTTCTCGTTCTTCGTGCACCCGGATCAACCCTTTCAGGCCATAGCCGTCGATGACATCGGCAAGATCGCTGCGCAAGTCATTGAACATCCAAGCGTGTACGCCGGTCGAACCATCGAGATCGCAGGCGATGAACTGACAGGACTGGAGTTGGCAGAAGCCCTGAGCTACGCTGCCGACCGTAGGATTGCCTACCAGCGGTTCCCCGATGTGGTACTGAACGGCAATGAATTCCTGCGTCGCAACGCAAAACTGTTCGAAGAAGGCCGGGCGGCCGGAAACGCGAATATCGCCGCTCTGGAAAACGAGTTCGGGGAGCTTTGGAGCGTGTCGGATTGGCTGGCAGGCCCGGGAAAGCCCGCGCTCCAAGCCGCACTCGCAAGCGATGATCGGCCTCTCGAGCTCAGGTAACATCTGTGGTGAGTTCCGCGATAGTACTGTCAAACGCGGATGATCTACGTCGTTCGCGTCGCAGGCCAATCGCGAGCTGATGAACTTTCTTTCGAAAGGGCGATCCAAACGGCATCTAGCTTGAAATGGGACCACGTGGGCCCACTCCGGGAATGGTTTCAGAAACTGTAGGCCACGAATATACCTGCAGAAGTTTGAGTCGTATTCTGGACGATCGGGCTGTGTGCCGCATCTCCGATGAGTTCGCCAATTTCGATCTGCCCGAGCAGCATCCAGTTCTCGGAGAACGCGTAAGTTGCTGACAATTCGAGATCTACGCGCTTGAACCCCGCGCCAGCCTCATACGCCGCCAGGCCGGACGATGCAGATTGAGCTGCCGTCACCCCAAAGTAGCTTTGCATGTGGTTGTCGTTCCCCCAGGTCGTCGAAAGGTTCGCACCGAGCAGGAACTGGCCGACCGGCCTTGATACCTCGGCCCCGAACTTTCCTATGATCCCATCGCTGTCTCCAAAGGATCGCTCGAGATCGGCATAAAGGTCGATCGGACCTGCCGCGTAGTCTACGCCGAAGCCAAGAGTGGCTCCTCCTTCGATGTCTCCCAGGCCAGCCAGATGGGGATCGTCGGCTTCGTCGCGATCGAATTCGTAGCCGATCTTCGCCGTCAGACCGAGCGTTCCGCTATCATAGAACTTGGCGGACAAGCCTTCGATGCCGAGTGAATACCTGTCATCATAGGTGATCGAGAAGTACGGCAGCCCGGTCGTTTCATAGTTCTTGGCGCCCTCGAAGGTCGGTTCATAGAAGCCCCCAGCCCCGAGGACGAACTCCCACTTGCCATCACTGGCGCTGTCGTCATCGAAGTCCTGTGCACTTGCCTGAGCGGCTGCGACCATCAGGGCAGCGCACAGGAGCAACGGTGAATTTCTTATTAGGTCCTTTGACCGGGGCAGTACTCTTTTTCTCATCGGAAGGTCTCCTTAAAGGTGAGGCCGGCACGACCTTGCGGTTGCCGATAGGCAAGGTTTCCTTCAAGTAGCCGTTGCGCAGGGTTTTGAATTATTAAGAAATGTTGCGAGCGAGCAGGGCGACCTTCGGACCAATAGCAAATGTCCAGAGCAACTGCCCCCAACCCGGCAATGATCAGAACCGTAAAAACAGCATCAGAGAAAAAGTGCCGCCCGCTACCGATCCTCTGAAGCGTCACTAGTGGTGCCAGACAGGGTGCCAAAGTGTCGCAGGTGGTCCAACCTCTTGATCCGGAAAGCCTGCTCGCAAGGATTGTGTGGTTCATTCGCCGCTGGCGAGGTTGTGGCTACGGGCGGGCATACGCGAAACAACTCTTAACAAGAGTAAACCCAAATCAACGACGAAATCGTGCTTGGTGCCGTCAGAGCCGGTCTTAAGGAAACCGACCGTGAACGAACACGGCAGGATATCCCTCGGCTTCTAAGGGTCAAGCTGACGTCTTTACCAAGCGAAAGGCGCGCCCTGCATAACGCAACATTGGAGTGGGAACTGACATGAAACCGATCGAAAAAAACCTGAAGAGCCTGGTGGTGATGGGACGCCGCAATTTTCTAAGTCGCGCAGCTGCACTTGGTGTTAGCGCCGGATTGTCCGCGCCTGCCATCATCTCGCGCGCCGCCGCGCAAGATATCTCGGACATCTCGTTGCGTGACCAAGATCTGCCATTTATCGGCACGGAAGAGACCTTTTCTACCCCTGAGCTGATGGTGCTGAACTCCATTAACGAGGATCACATACTGTACCTCAAGGACACTGGTCTTGCCGAACTCGGCCCGCGCCGCATCGGTGCAATGAATGAGGCGGGGCTCAACGTTCAAATCCTCTCCGCACACACGCCAGGTGTGCAGAATGTCCTAGGTCAGGAGGGTATAGATTTTGCCTATCGTCTCAACAAACAGCTTGTTGACGGGCCAATGGCAACCTATCCGGGACGATTCGAGGCCTTTGCAACCTTGCCGTTGCAGAATCCGGAGGCCGCAGCAGATGAACTGGAACGCGCAGTTCGGGAAGACGGCTTCCTGGGAGCTCTGACCAATGGACACATCGGGAAAAAATTCCTTGATCATCCCGATTTTGAGCCCGTGCTGGCACGTGCCGAAGCCCTTAATGTGCCGATTTACCTCCATCCAGGTTATCCAGCTGACGAAGTCTTCCAAATTTACTACAGCACTACGCGGCCAGAATATAAGAAAGAATACCAGGACTACATTTTCAGTGGTTCAGGATATGGATGGCACCAAGAGGTGCTTACTCAATGCATTCGAATGATCACGTATGGGGTATTCGATAGATTTCCCAAACTACAGATTATTATCGGACACATGGGAGAGGGTCTTCCATTCTACTACGAGCGTGTCGTGGGAGACATGAGCGATTCGACCCAAAACTCACTGAATAAGCCCTTCGGGCAATACTTCCATGACAACTTCTGGTTCACAACCAGTGCATTCTTCCAGGATGAACTGCTCCACCTCTTGCTGCAGTACATCAGTGTGGATCGAGTGATGTTTGCGACCGACTACCCGTTTGCAGACATGAAGGAAGGAACCAACTGGTTTCGGGCAGTCAATCTGCCACGGGAAGACAAGGAAATGATCGCGTTCCGAAATGCCGAAAAGCTGTTCGGCATAAAGATCTGACGCATCGGCACTGTAACGAAGAATGCCACTCGTTTTCGTGTCAATGGCGGCATAGCGGAGATGACTTTGGCTGTACCGTGAGAGTACAGCCAAAGGATATCAAATCAGGTGCAGGAGCTTATCCAAAAATTGGCACCAGATCCAGCTTGAGAAGTGCAATTCCTTAAAGGTTCATTTCATTTATCAATGGTAGGCAGGAAAACTATAATCACCCCGATCCTCCTCTGTGGCGGGTCTGGCACCCGGCTTTGGCCGCTCAGCCGCAAGGCCTAATTGCCCCTTTCAGATCATGTGAGCGGCCTCGATCCCGGCACAGCGTCGCTGCAGCAGAATGGAACGCCTTGAAGCCCATCATCGGGCCCGTGATGCGCTCGATGAACCTGTGATCCTGCTCGGGGATGTTGTTGAGATATTTCACCTGCCGGATCTCGATCGTCGAGCCGCCGCCGGTGAATTGAGGATGACGTTCACTGCTCGCAAGCCGGCCAGGTTGGCGCCGCTCTTGTCGATCACTATCCGCTCCGGAGGGCCGTTACGGGCAATGGACTTTCTGAAGAAACGGCGCGCAGCAGGCAGGTCCTGGCGCGCCGACAGCATAAATTCCAGCGTTCTTCCGTCACGATCAACGGCACGATAGAGATAAGTCCGTTTGCCACGGACCCTGATATAGGTCTCGTCAGCCCGCCACGATATGGCCGTCGCCCGTTTTCAGATTTGAGCACGACCGGCGAGAAGCGGCGCGTATTTCACCACCCAGCGTTTCAGCGTGGTATGGTCAACCTTCACTCCGCGTTCGGCCATGATCTCTTCAAGATCGCGGTACGAGACCGGGTAATGCAGGTAGAAAAAGGCAGCGAACAGGATTATGCTCTTTGGGTATTGTGCGCCCTTGAACGGTATTGCCATCCCAAACACGCCCCTGCTGCTCTGCTGCGCGCAGATCGAGCGATAGAGCCCCAGAAACAAAAAGTAAAACTTGCGACAGAACCCTGTGCGGACGATGCGGGCTTTTGCAGCGGCTGCGCCAATGGCCGCTATGCGGGGCGACGCGCCATGCCATAGTAATCACCTGCCCAGTGAGGGCGCCTTCAACACACTTGGCATATGCCAGGCCAACGTCTTGTGACGGCACGGGTTTGTGGCCTTGAAACCACGCGCGGTAACGCGAAGCAGAGACATCCAACATCCCCGGGCTCACCACGTTTACCGTGAGCGTACGGTGGATCACCTATACGACGGTCGCAACCGGAGCGCCTTCGAATGGTTCGACATGACGTATCCGCCCAGCACGCCCCGCGAAGATCACAGCGGTAATTCTACCTCAGCAACAAGCCCGCAATTCCCCCCCTTTAGACGTAAGATGCCGCCATGACGGGCAACAATCTCTGAAGCGCTGGAAAGACCAAGCCCAAATCCTTCGCTGGAGCGCGCAGTATCCAATTTTGCGTAAGGCTCCATCACCTTCTCGCGCAGTTCTTCGGCAATGCCGGGGCCATTGTCCACAATCCGGATGACGGCCATTTTATCGGTGCGTTCAAGCGAAACTCGTACCGCGGTACCGAATTTCAGCCCGTTTTCACATAGATTCGTGATGGCGCGAGTAATTTCGGACACACCGCATTGGATGGTCAGATGGGCAGGGCCGGAGTAAGCAATGTCCTTGCCCATATCGCTGAACCCGTCACAAATCATCTGAAGAAGGCTTGCCAGATCACACCGTTCGAGGTTCAGCGCAGCACTGCCATCGCGCAGATAGCTAAGCGTTGTCCCGAGTATGGCGTCTATTTCGGAGATATCGGTCAAAATCTTCCGGCTTAAACCGGGATCAGCAATTGTCTCGGCCCGAAGGCGCAAACGGGTCAGGGGGGTGCGCAAGTCATGGCTGACGTTGCGCAGCATCGATGTTCGACTTTCCAACAGAAACCGAATTCGCCCACGCATATCGTTCAATACCCGCGCCAACTGACGAAATTCCCATGCCCCAGCGGGTGAAACGGATGTTTCGCTCGCAAGAAATTCGTCTGCGCTTTTGATAGCGTCGGCCATTTGTTGGAGGGGCCTTATAATAGCCCAGACAGCAAAGACTGAAAAAACCCCAATCAGAACACTAATCATAACCAGGAGATACGCCATTTCGACCGTCACAAAGTGTGGTGGCAGCTCAGGAAAAACAAAATGCCGACTATCATCCAGTGGAAAAGTTAGAGCGTTTGTCGCGTCGAAACGGATCAGGGAAAGCCCTTCAGGAAGAATGGGAGGATCTTGACCGGGCCAGTAAAACAAGTCGGAGGGCCCGCTGCGTGCCTCAAATGTCGTTGTGCTGACGAGGAGCACGTTCTCCCAAGCATCAAGTATGGAGTTCAGGATAATTTCTCGTTCTTCACCATCGGAAACGGCGATCAATCGCATTATGGCAGACACGGAGATGACCTGTCCCTCCAGGTCCATCATTTTTGTTTGCCGCTGTTGGATCACGTTTTCCGCTACACCGCCCAATATCCAGACGACCAATACTGATCCCAGGCACACGGCAATCACCTGGGCGCGAATACTGAAGAGCCAATGGCGCAGGCGTGGTTCTTTCAGCATCAGGGTCACTCAACACTGGGGGTGAAGACGTAACCACCCAAACGGACAGTTATCAGCATTTTCGGTTCCCGGGGATCAGCTTCAATCTTTTGACGCAGGCGACTGACATGAACATCGACACTACGTGCGATTGGCCCCGCCAGGCCCGTGTGGGTCAAGGATAATAACTCCTCACGCGACAGGACTTGGCCAGGATTGTGACAAAAGGCTAGCAGCAGGTCAAACTCAGCGCTGGTCATTGGAATGCGGGTGTGGTTCGGATCATGCACCAGGCGACGCAGAGGATCGACACGCCAGCCATCGAATCGCAATACGCGGTTTGAGATATTTCCCGGACCGTAAGAGGCACGTCGCAGAAGACTGCGGATGCGAGCCAGAACCTCACGCGGGTTAAACGGTTTTGTCACATAATCGTCTGCGCCGATCTCCAGCCCAATGATGCGATCCATTTCGCCATTGACGGCAGTTAGAAACAGGATAGGTACCGTACTTTCTGCTCTCAGCTTGCGGCAGATCGATAGCCCATCTTCGCCTGGCAACATGAGGTCGAGAACAATCAATCCGATAGGAGCGCGGCGCATCTCTACTGCCATCTCGGCACTATCAGCCGCAATGCGGACATCGAGCCCCGCCTCGGCCAAGGTGCGCGCCAACATTTCCGCAATCTCGCGGTCATCTTCGACGATCAGAACCCGGTTGTTCTGCATGATGCTCTTCGGCCTTTCGGTTACCATCGAAATCTAGGATTGCCGTCGCGAGCCGTCCTCGCAAGATAACAAATTTTTCTTGGTTGAAGGTGCCAAGGTGTTCATAGCGATTCGTAGTCCGATCATTATCGCGCTGATTATCAGCATGGACAGGATCACATCCGAAAGGAAGTGACCCCCGAACAAGACGCGATTCATACCGAGGGTAACAGCGAGACCGAAAACGGCAGGCATCGCGATCCTCCGTATCGAAGCTGGGCACAAAACCACGCCGGAAATCAATGCCATGGCACCTGCGGCTTCACCTGAGGTGAAAGAGCAATTGCTCAGGCAAGCCTCTGATAGCGTCCAGGCCGGTGTGAATGGCGCCTCGCCTCCAAATTCCACTATTTGGTGCGGTCGGGCTCGTCCGAATTGCTCCTTCATGAGCTGATGAACAACGAAACCGACGCCGATAGTATATGTCATGATCGGCAATAGCGCATCTCGCCGTGAGACCCGGACGCTATCACGCAACCTTTTGCTGGCGAGGAGCGCGATACAGGCGATCAGCAATGTGCCACTTGCCATCGTCGTCACCCGCCGCAGCAGTCCCAATAATGGATCATTGGCGAGAGGAAATTCTGTCCCGTCAAAAAATAGTTTAGATATGGTGATATCTAGTTCTGGAAAAGTGAGGAAAACTGCGCTCGCCAAAACACCCAGCAGCAGAATACCCAGCAAACTGCGCCAAAGTATATCATCGGTAAGCTCAACGAGATGTTCCCAATGCGAACCCCTCTGCTTTGAACAGAGCTGTTTTGCGGTCGTCGGCACCATCGTGTCTTTCTCCGTTTGAAATCGAAGAAAGTACTAAGGGGCTGAGGCCGGCACTGTTGTTGAGTTATGTTAAGATTTGTTTCGGCATCGTCGCCATGGCGCATATCTTGGCGCTATCGTGGCATGTTGCGTCACAGGCAATGTAAGAAACGAAATAGTCATGTCCCCATGACCGTGAACTGGCCTCTGTCTCGACCGGACAGTAACTGAAGGCTCTGCGCCAGTATCGGGTGAGCTGCCCGGCTCCTCGGTGGCTTCGAATCCCCGCCGCTTCAGTTCAAGCAATAGCATCGACTTCCCTCCACCCGAGCATCCGGACAGAATAACATGTCGACTGGCGCAGTTGATTGGCAGGAGGCTACCCTCGTGGGTTTTTCATATTGATAGATGATCGTTGAACGTCCGTCAGATCCGCAAACTGCGATCTTGTCTTCCAGTTCCGATTGCTTGGCTGAGGAACCGTAGGGAACGACCGTCGTGTCGATACCGAGCTGAATGTGATTGATCTGGTCGTCGTAGGGGTCTGGATCTGCACGATCTGGCCGCTATCCGCAGTGAAACGGCGAAGCTTCGAATAGAGCCCCTGCACATCGCGCGTCAGATGATGGGACTTGACGACATATTCATCGCCCCGGTCGCGATACACGATTGCCGCCATCACCTTGCGTGACATCTCGGTCGTCAGCAGCCGGTCGCGAATCTTGCTGAACACGGTCGGCACCCAGACCGGATCGTCAATTCCGAGGCCTACAAATCTGCGGAACATCTGGTTGTAGTCCATCTGCTCCATCAACTGCCGTTTGGATCGGATCGAGAACAGGATCTGGAGCAAGCTCGCCCGGATCAGCCGCTCCGGCGAAATCGAAGGGCGACCGAAATCGGTGTAAAGCGCCTCAAAATCGGCATCGAGGCTGGTGAACGCGTCATTGACCACCTGTCTGATCTTGCGCAGCGGGCGTCGCGGCGGGATGCGCACTTCCAGATCGACGTAGCTGAACAGCGATCCGCTCGTCTCGTCCGTTCCCCGCACCTTCACCCCCGCCGTTACCGCGCCGAGGGTGAATCATGTTCTCAAATCGTTGTCGAGACTGGACTATTTCAGCACCCTGCTAGAGAATGAAGAACGGCGGGGCGTCCAGCAAGTCCGACTTGCCGCCAGTAACGGCATGAAGAGCGCCTGCGTCCGTCCTAAAGTTATGCGGATAGCCGAGGCGGATCGCACTGGCTGCGTCTAACCGTTCAATCTGCTCTGGGCTGAGCTCAAGATCGGCGGCCGCCAGGTTCGTGCTCAACTGCTCTGTGGTTCTTGGGCCAACGATAGGGATGATCCCCTTTGCCATAGACCAGCGGATTGCTACCTCTCCAGGTGTCACGTCCGCTTCATGAGCGATCGCTTGAGCGACATCAAGGATGGTGCCTTTGTTTCCATCGTCTTCCTTATGCATGAACTGGCTGATCGAACTCTGCGCGCGTCCGCTCTCCCCTAGGCGGTACTTGCCGGTCAGCATGCCGCCGCCAAGCGGTGAGTAGCCGAGGATACCCATTCCAACGGCTTCAGCCATCGGCAGCAGGTCGCGTTCAGCTGCGCGTTCGACCAAGCTATACTCGACCTGTATCGCAACCAGAGGTGCCCAGCCTCGCAGATTGGCGACGGCCGCTCCGGCCGCAATCCGCCAGGCAGGAAAGTTGGAAAGACCGACATATAGCACCTTGCCAGACCGTACGAGATCGTCGAACGCCCGCAACATCTCCTCCATTGGAGTGGAATCGTCGGAAGCGTGTGCCCAGAACATATCGATGCGATCGGTCTTCAAACGCCGAAGGCTCGCCTCGACCGACTGGACCATCGACTTTCTGCCGTTGCCAGTCATCTGCAGGCTACTGTCGAGCGTGGTTCCGTTCGTGTATTTGGTCGCCAACACGACATCGTCGCGATCGGACGCGATCATGTCCGCAAGGTAAACTTCTGCCTCGCCGAATTGATAATTGGTGGATGTATCGATGAAGTTTCCGCCCGCACCGCGATATTGGTCGTACATGGCTTGCGCTTCGGCGGGGCTCGCACCATGCCCCCAGGCAGTCCCAAAGTTGCCTGTCCCCAGCGACAGATTTGAAACGCGGAGGCCCGATCGCCCCAGATATTGGTAACGCATAGTCAGATTCCTTTATGCTGGGGCCGAGGCGCCATACACTTCTCGCCCATTGCCAATGCAGCACCGGATCGCTAACCTTGACGAACCGGAGTGACGCTCCGCTTTTATACGGAGTGCCACTCCGCTTATCAATGGTCCTTGGTTGATCTATGACTGAAGTAATTGCGACTGTTCGACGTAAGGCGCGCGCAGATGGTCAGCGCAATCGCGCCATGATCCTGGAAGCTGCCAAGCGTGTGCTCACCGAAAAAGGAGCTAGCGCAAGTCTAGACGACATCGCCCAGGCTGCCGGGGTGGGGAACGGCACGCTCTATCGACACTTCCCGACCAGAGCCGCCTTGGTGGAGACGGTGTGTCGTGAGGACGCGCGCGAACTGGTAGACCTCGCCACCCATCTGGCTGCCACAAATTCGCCCCTGGAGGCCCTTTCCGCTTGGATGGATGCCTTTGTAGGGTGTGTGGCCACCAAGCAGATCATTGCAGAAGCCACTAGTGCGTTGCTTTCCACATCCTTGGACAGCAAAGATTCTTCATGCGCTGATGTCGGCGCGGCTTTAGCAATGCTCTTCGATCGCGCCGTCGCTGAAGGGCACATAAGAGGCGATATCGATCCGCTGGATCTCGTGCGGGCTGTAACGGGCGTGGCGACCGTTAACCCGCATTCGGACTGGGAGAACAACGCAAAATGTCTGATCGGCGCGGTTATAGCTGGACTCGGGTCGAGCTCATCCGCCTGATGAGTGCGCTTTGGTCGTATTCTGCTCAGTTAGAAGCTTGAAACCCCGGGCCAAGATCGGCATCTTCACCATAATTGGCAGAACGTGGAATCCGAGTAAACGTCATCAGCCCAGACCCGATCGATACAGACAACGGGGCGGGCCATCAAGGGCG
Source organism: Paracoccus saliphilus (assembly GCF_028553805.1). Classification (NCBI taxonomy): domain Bacteria; kingdom Pseudomonadati; phylum Pseudomonadota; class Alphaproteobacteria; order Rhodobacterales; family Paracoccaceae; genus Paracoccus; species Paracoccus saliphilus. The sequence continues at coordinate 3,809,885 of NZ_CP067140.1, forward strand.
TAGCAGGGGCATGGAATGCAAAGACAGGGAAACGGCGGAGCGGCGGTCAGTTTGCCAGTTGTGGCAGCAAAGATATTTGCGACGAACAGGAGCGGGTTATCACTAGATTATTGCCAATGATGTATTCGGAGCCGTCAGCGGGCTGTACGCTTCGAAGCACCAAGCAGACGTAGATGCCGTTCTGCAAAACAACTGCCAGTAGTGATTGCCGACCCCATTGCGGTCACCAAGGCTTGAGTTCTTGGATATTGGAAGCAAACGTTACTCCCATACTAGCAACTGTGTTTACTTGACAGGGCTTTTTGCCCATGGCGTAGCGGTTTTAAGGACCGCGTTTGCGATTGTGATTAAGGAGAGTTGTCGAAAGGCAAGTTAGGGTCGATCAGCCTGTCGCCCTTGCAAGAGGTTAATTGTGGTTCACAGTTGGGAAACAGGCCGACGGCGATCTCTGGTTACCCCTTGCCTAAACAGGCTTGGCTTGCGGCCCCCGCGACGCCCCATGCTCTCCTCCGGGCTTTGCCCCCAAAGGGGAAACCGAGTTGCCCAACGCCTATCCGCAGCCGAAATTCTTCACCGTTTCAGACCGGCATATATCTGGATTGAGCGCCGTGACCGGGCCAGCTTTGTGACTTGCCAAACCGATAGCAGACGGTCGTCTTCCCACGCCAATGTGGAACCATTCCCCACTGCCTGTCCGCTATTGAGCTATTGAGGAGCAGCGCGGGCAGACGCGGGCGTTCGTCCAGGGCCGATACCTGCTGTCTACTTGTCCTACGAACGGCTGGTCTATCTCTCAGGATCGTATTCGCCCTGATAGTACTTTAGAACGTAATCGATATCCTTGTCGCCTCGGCCGGACAGGTTCACCAAGACGCTTTCCGAGGAAGGGCTGCGCTCTGCCAACTTGATCGCGAACGCCAGCGCGTGGGAACTTTCGAGAGCTGGTATGATCCCCTCCGACTTTGCTATGCGGAAGAAGGTGCTAATCGCCTCTTCGTCGGAGATGGCCGAGACCTTTAGGCGACCCGCCTCATGCAGCATAGCGATCTCTGGGCCAACCCCGGGATAGACCAGGCCCGATGCCACCGAAGACACATGCGAAGGCGTCCCGTCTTCCTGCTGCAGAACGACGGACTGCGCGCCATGAAGCGTTCCGGGAGTTCCGAAGGAGAGCGTCGCAGCATGTTTCCCAGTCTCATTTGACTTACCGAGAGGTTCCACTGCAGTGAGAGTAACGGCTGGATCGTCGAGAAAACCCGCATATATGCCCATTGCGTTCGATCCGCCAGCTAAGCAGGCTACGACGTGGTCGGGCAAAAAACCTCCGCTAAGGGATAAGAACTGACTACGAGCCTCTTGCCCTACGGCCGACTGGAAATCCCTCACGATCATCGGGAAGGGGTGAGGTCCAATTGCCGAGCCGATTGCGTAAAGAGCGTGCTCATGCTGCTCGACATAGGCGCTGAAAGCGGAATCGCTCGCCTCTTTCAAAGCGGACTGCCCAGCATCTGCAGCAACCACCTGGGCACCGAGGAGGCGCATGCGCCCGACGTTCGAGCTTTGCTTCCCAATGTCGACTGCGCCCATATGGACCTCGCATTCGAGACCGAAGTAGGCGGCGGCGGTGGCGAGTGCTACCCCGTGCTGCCCCGCTCCTGTTTCAGCAATCAGCTTGCGTTTACCCATCTTGCGGGCGAGCAGCGCGAACCCCACACAATGATTGATCTTGTGCGCGCCCGTATGGTTCAGATCCTCACGCTTGACGTAAATGCGTGCGCCACCGGCCTCAGTGGTCGTTTTCCTGAGAAAGTGGACCGGCGTCGGGCGCCCCTGCAGACCCACGCGAACTGTCTCGAGGGCGTCCTGAAAGTCTGGCGTGTCCCGCAGCGACCGATAGGTTGATGCAAGTTCTTCTAGTGCCGGCCACACCTCGGGCGGATAGTAGTTGCCGCCAAATCGCCCAAAATAGCCCTCGGCATCAGGGAACTTCATTGAATAAGTACGCTCTTGTTGCGGCATCTCGAAAACCTCGGAGTTTCAATGCCGAATCTTACGCGACCCATCGCATGGCTTATTGAACATGATTTGCATAGCATGTTGGCGGCGGCCGAGCGCTACGAAGTCGGGCCATACTGCCTAGTGAACAGCTTGATCTGATAAAGGCACTTGAAGGTGTGAGGCGCCTTTCTTTCGTCGATGACCCCGCAAGTCTCGCAAAAGCGCACCGGGAGGCACCCCAAATACCTTCTTGAATTCTCGAGTGAAATGAGCCTGATCGCTGAAGTCCAGCATCAGCGCGACCTCACTGAGCTGCGAGCCCTCGGAAATCAACTCCCTGGCTTTCGCCACCCGCACTTGACGCATATATTTCTGAGGTGCCATTCCCACCGCTTTGCTGAATGCTCTGACAAGATGGCTCTTATGCACCCCCATTTCCCGTGCGAGTTCCTCGGTCCGCATTGCACGTGTGCAGTTCTTCCGGATCAGCATACAGGCTCTGCGCGCTAGCGCCCCGGGGCTTTCATCCGCAGAATCGGTGGAGAATTCACAAGCCGTGAGTATCCTTCCAAGCGATGCCTCGATGGAATTGCCCTCTACCGCAGGCGTGTACAGGGCATCGATAAGCTCTCTTGTCGCTGAGTCCCGCTTGAGAATGGCAGTCTGAATGTTAAGAGGACCGTCGCGAGGCTCAAGCGCAAGACACCTGATGAGAAATTCCTTGGATGGGTACAGCGCTTCGTACTCAGCATCTTCCTCGGAGCAATACGCCGAGTGAACCTCGTATGGATTGAAGAAGAAGACGTCGCCCGCGCGGGCTGTTTCACTCCATCTAGCCGATCTAATCTCAGCCGCGCCCCGCTTGAGCGCTACTATCGAGTACGTGCTGTGTAAATGGGGATCAAAATGGCGTACAGTCGCGCGAACGCGTAAGAGGTCGGCTTGCTGTAGCGCAAAGCTCATAGATTTAACTTGCGTCATCGAAAGCGTCCTTTTCGCGGCTGGCTACTCATGAGCAATAGGCTCTCTGTCGACGGGTGATTGAGGCAGATCGGCTGCTGAAGGATTGGGGTTTCTAGACCGTCTTTCGGTTTATTTAAGCTGATTGCTGCCGATATTGCAATTGGCGAACCTATACGACGGTCCCGACCGAGCGCCTTCGAATAGTTCGATATGACGTATCCGCCCAGCACGCCCCGCGAAGAACACAGCGGTATTTCCACCTCAGCAACAAGCCCGCAATTCCCCCCTTTAGACGTAAGATGCCGCCAAGACGGGCAACAATCTCTGAAGCGCTGGAAAGACCAAGCCCAAATCCTTCGCTGGAGCGCGCAGTATCCAATTTTGCGTAAGGCTTCCATCACCTTCTCACGCTGCTCTTCGGCAATACCGGGGCCATTGTCCACAATCCAGATGACGGCCATTTTATCAGTGCGTTCAAGCGAAACTCGTACCATGCTGCCGAGTTTCAGCCCGTTTTCACAAAGATGCGAATAAGCACCGAAGTGAGGCCTTGTCGCCGCCAGCACTCAACACTTGGTACTGTCGCAATCTCATCCGCCAATGGCGGCCTGGCCGTCGAGCAGCGGCGGAGTGCGAATAACAAAACCCCGCGCTATGCCCATCCGCATGCACATGGCATTGGGCAGGAGGAGCCAATCACGGTAACCGATTTTCGACCTAAGTAATTGTTATATATTAATAATCAGTGATTTATGTTGGCATTGGTTGCGGGGGTAGGATTTGAACCTACGACCTTCAGGTTATGAGCCTCACGGGCGGATGATTGACCAGAATTTCTGATCGTTATTTTATCTTTATATTACTGTATATTATGAGATAGTAGCAAAGACTGAAACATAATTCAGATTGCGCAAAATTGCTCCAAAATGTAGCACCAGTGTAGCACCACCGTAGCACCGGATGCAGGGAGCATATCGTGAGCAGCCATCGCCTGAACTTCACCAAGGCCGCCCTGTCTCGGGCTCCGAATGCCGCCAAGGGGCGCAAGGATTACTATTACGATGAACGGGAGGCAGGCCTGGTGATGGCGGTGACACCCACCGGCACCAAGAGTTTCTATCTCTACAAGCGGATTGACGGACGGCCCGAGCGGCTGCTCCTGGGGCGGTTTCCCGATATCAGCGTGGAGAACGCCCGCAAGATGGCAGCAGCGGCCAAGGGCAAGATCGCCAGCGGCAACAATCCGCAGAAGGAGCGCCGCGCGATCCGAGCGGAAATGAGCTTCGGCGATCTGTTCACCCTCTACCTGGAAAAATACGCCAAGGTGCATAAACGCTCCTGGGCCTATGACCAGCGGGAAGTGAACAAGTTCCTGTCGCATTGGTTCAAGCGCAAGATTTCTGCCATCGACCGCAGCGAGGTGGAACGGCTGCATGCGCGGATCGGCAAGGAGAATGGCATCTACCAGGCCAATAGACTCTTGGAACGCATCCGGTCGATCTTCAACAAGGCGATTGATTGGGGTTGGGATGGCACGAACCCGGCCATCGGCATCAAGAAATTCAAGGAAAAGAGCCGGGACCGCTTTTTGCAACCCGACGAGTTGCCCCGCTTCTTCGAAGCCCTGGCCAATGAACCCAACGAGACCGCGCGGGATTTCATCATGATCTCCCTGCTCACCGGGGCGCGGAAATCCAACACCCTGGCGATGCGCTGGCAGGATATCAGTTTCCAGGCCGAGACCTGGCGCATCCCGGATACCAAGAATGGCGATGCGCAGACCATCCACCTGCCCAGGCAGGCTATGGCGATCCTGACCGAGCGGAAATTGCAGAGCGAAAGCCCCTGGGTGTTTCCTGGGGAAGGCAAGTCAGGACATCTGGCCGATCCCAAGAAAGCCTGGGCGCGCATCCTGAAGGAGGCCGGGATTGCCGATCTGCGCATCCATGATCTGCGCCGGACCCTGGGCAGCTACCAGGCCGCGACCGGGGCGAATGGCTATATCATCGGCAAGTCCCTGGGCCATCGCAGCCAGCAATCCACGGCGATCTATGCCCGATTGAACCTTGATCCCGTCCGCGACTCCGTCAACAAGGCAACAGAGGCCATGTTCGGCTACATGCAGCCAGCGAGAGAAGATCGGAAGTAATGCCCTATTACTGGCCCATGCCTCCCGTCAGCCCCGTGATATATGACGGGGGTTTCTATGATCAGATTTTCGATTCTGAATTCCATGGGCAACTTGCGGAACTCATGGAGCTTGATCTGTCACTGTCTAATATGACAGTGCTCAGGGACGGGCACTTCAATGCATTTGATGAATTCATGTCGGGCCACTATGAGCAACTGAACTATCAGCCTGAAAAAGCTGAAAATGCTCGTCTTGAAAGAGTATCTATAGATGCTGATCGACTGATGGCCTCTATTACCGTGCTTTATGGATTTGGCCAAACACAGCGCAAGCTTGCAAATCAGATCAAGTCGAACCCAAGCAAATATGTGAGCTCAACGGGCCTTGAGTTGGCTAGTCTATTGGATGATCGCCGCCATCAGCCTTTCTTTACCTTGCTGAAATTTCTCTCCGACCTGCAAATTTCTGCGGAACGGGCGATTAATAGAAAGCCACGTTACATTGATTTTAACGATGCTTACATCGATGGCAAACTCGATCTTGATAAGCTCGAAAAGTTGGTCATGTCACGCGATGTCGATTTGAGCGGAGATCCAGAAATCGACAATCGACGCTGGAAAGACCGCTCCCGCGCTCACAAACTGCCCAAGGACTATCCCCTACAATGCTTTCTTCGCGCCTTCCGGGAGACTTGGTTGCAGCTTTCCGATCATCCGTTCACTGAAGGCCATTACTATGGCCGCAAAGCTCAACATGTTTCGAGGGCAGTGGATGCGGTTAAGCTGAGTTTTGATCAGCATGCTCCACATATCACACGGCAAAACATTGTGACGGCCATTCGCAAAGTTAACGCGCCAGAACCTCGATAATTGTCGCAAAATCCGGGCAAGAAATGCGCCCAAAACTTGCGACCGGATCAAATGGATCGCTCGCGGCCTTGCTGTCAGTTTCCGAAGGTATCGGAAACAAGCTCAAGGAAGCTCAAAATGACTGCAATTTTCCCGCAAACCCTGATGACCCCTGACCAGGTCGCGGCATATCTCGGTGTCTCGGTCGAGACGCTGAATGTCTGGCGCTGCACCAAGCGCTACAACCTGCCCTATATCAAGGCGGGCCGCCTGGTCCGTTACCGCCGCGAGGATGTGGACGCATTCATCACTGACCGCATGCAAGGGGGGCAGTGATGATATATCAATCCTGGAAATCGGTGGATTTCGCGGCAATCAACCTGCTCTGCCAGCCCCGGCTCGGGACGCTTGTCCCGGCCTGGCTGCCCCAGGGCCATCGCCGGGGCGCAGAATGGTACGCGCTCAATCCGACCCGCGCGGATCGCCATATCGGCTCCTTCTCGGTCAATCTCTCCACCGGCAAATGGGCCGATTTTGCTACCGGCGATGCGGGCGGCGATCCCATCAGCCTCTATGCCTATCTCAATCGCCTGAGCCAGCCCCGCGCGGCCCGCGCCCTGGCCAATTTACTGGGGGTGGCAGCATGAGTGATCCGCAATTCCTTCCACCGCCTCACCCTAAATGGGGCCCACCCGGACAAGCTTATGTCTATCGCGACGCCGAGGGTAGGCCGGTCCTGGTCGCCAATCGCTACGATCCGCCTGGAAAATCCAAACTCTTCCTGCCCTATGATGTGTCTGGAAATATCTGGAAATGTCCGGATATCCGCCCCCTCTACAACCTGGATCGGCTCACTGCCGCCGCAGAGAATATTCCGGTGATTGCCGTAGAAGGCGAGAAATGCGCCGATGCGCTGACCGGCCTGGGCTTTCTGGCCACCACGGTCTTCGGGGGCTGCAATGGTGTGAAAAAGGCGGATATCTCTCCCTTGAAAAACCGGACAATCATCATCTGGCCCGACCATGATGAACCGGGAAGGAAATATGCCGCGAGCTTGGCTACCGTCCTTCGCACTCTCGGGAATACACGAGTATTCACGGTTTCTCCCGATATGGAATTTCATGAAAATCTCGACAATTCCATGAAAATCAATACCCGCCCCCAAGGCTGGGATGCGGCGGATGCAATTGCCGAAGGCTGGACCCGCGCCATGGTGGATGCCCTAATTGAGCAGGCAATTTCATCCAATCAGGCACAACGGGAGACCCCGGCAACGCATGGCGAAGAATTCGAGCTTTGGCATAGTCCGAACCGGGAAGCCTTCGCCACAGTCTCCCAGGGAACGCGCCGAAAAACCTGGGCATTGGATTCCGGTGATTTCCGGCAATTCCTCTCCTATCGCCATTACCAAGCCGAGGGGAAAATCCTCTCTCAAACTCTGCTCGAAGATCAACGCCGGACCATGGCGGGCCAAGCCCTGTTCGAGGGGCCGGAATATCCGGTCTTCACCCGGCTGGGGATGATCGCGGATCATCTCTATCTCGACCTGGGCGGACCGGATTGGGATGCGGTGCGGATCGCCCCGGAAGGCTGGCAGATCGCACCGACCAGCCCGGCCCGCTTCCGGCGCTCCCCTGCCCTGCAAGCCCTGCCTTCACCAGGCGGCCCCGGCGATGTCGAATTGCTGCGCCCTTTTCTGAATGTCGGCTCGGATACAGATTTCCGGATGCTGGTAGCCTGGCTGCTGGGCTGTTTCCAGCCCAGGGGGCCTTATCCGATCCTGATCCTGACCGGCGAGCAGGGCAGCGCCAAGAGCACCATGGCCAAGGTATTGCGCCGCCTGGTCGATCCCGCAGAGCCGATCACCCGCAGCGCCCCGCAGAGCGAGCAGGATTTGGTGATTGCCGCCCGCAATAATCATGTCTTGGCCTTCGACAATCTCTCCCATATCAAGCCAAGCATCGCCGATGCGCTCTGCCGGATCGCAACGGGCGGCGGCTTCGGCACCCGCAAGTTGCATACCAATGCCGATGAAATGCTGTTCAATGCCACCCGACCCTGCCTTCTGAACGGTATTCCCGACCTGGCCAGCCGCCCGGACCTGGCCGACCGGGCCATTATCGTCTCCCTGCCGGTGATTCCGGACACCAAGCGGCAATATGAGGGCGAGTTCTGGAAATGCTTCGACCAGGCCGCACCGCGTATCCTGGCGGGGCTCCTGGATGCGGTATCCACGGCTCTGCGCCGCCTGCCCGAGGTCACCCTGTCCGAACGCCCGCGCATGGCGGATTTCGCCCGCTGGGTCTCTGCTGCCGAGCCTGCCCTGGGCTGGCCGGAGGGCGCGTTCATGGCCGCCTATGACGCCAACCGGCAATCGGTCGATACCGCCGCCATCGAAGGCAACCCTGTCGCCGAGGCCATCCTATCGATGATTGCCGATCACGGAACCTGGGCAGGCACGGCAACCGACCTGTCCAAGGCTCTGCGCCGCCTCTATCCGCATCTGACCGATGATCCCCTGATTTTTCCCCGCCAGCCCAACCGGCTTTCCAGTGAACTTCGCCGCGTACAACCGCTCCTGCGCCGCGCCGGGATCACCCTCAGCAAGACCCGCAGCGGTGAAACCGGGCAGCGCCAAATCCATATCAGGAAAGGAGCATGATCCATCGTCAGTATCGTCAGGACCGTCAGTCAAAGGCCCCAGCAACGCTCAATCCCTGACGGTACTGACGGTACTGACGATCAAAGTGGGCGGATATGCGTGAGTCATGGTGGTAGAATGGAGAGGACAGCACTTAGCTGACGTTTGCACACCTACCCTCTCGCCCGTCGAACCAGACGCTAGACCTCACCTGGCATTGAAAGTGAGTGGTGCGGACGTGCCTGTACGTGTGTGGTCCTCTACTAGGCACTCTATGAGCGCTAACGAGTAAAACGTGCAGCTTCGCAGGCCTGTTAAGAATCCTAACGAAGAAGTCATGAATATCTCAGGCAACCGTCCGCAAAGCTAGGCTACAAGGTTATACACTGGTTGCAAACGCTTTCTGCGCAAGAAATGTGACGTTCTCCCCCCGCTCCAGTCGACAAATGCAACATGTAGCGCAAGAATATCAATAGCCTCATTTGAGAAACTTCTTTCCCCATAGATAGCATCCAGAACGTCTCTCTTCCTATCACGTGTCACATAGGGGCAGCTTAAATAGTCGCTGACAAGCAAATAAAGCTCCGCCTCAGTCCTTACATCAGTGGCCCTTGCGGTTATATCGGTAAAAACCTTTTCGGAAACTTGCGCTACTCGTTGAGTATTTAAGCCGTCAGACTGTCCAAAAATGTACATCAACGCCACAAATGAAAAATAACCAAGTGAACTGGATCGAAGTGCTTTTTCCGCAATCTCTTCAACCACCGGCTGCTGATTAAACCTTTTAGTACCCACCAAACTACCCAATAACAACAAATTACATAACTCCAATGAAATAACACCGTTATTCAAATTCTTTTCCTCGGGGAGATTTGATTTTATCAACTCGCAAACCTCATAGTTAAGTCGATCCATCATTGCCTCTGATGTGGATTTACGTAAGTTCTCATTCAATCGCAGCAATTCTTCTATGATTTGATATGATCTATAGATTGGAGCCACGCGAAAATCAGAAGCGACAATGTAGAACAGAATCCTTACGAGACCACGGATGCGATTCACAAGGTCAACTTCTGTTTCTTCTGTCACGGTTTTTGAAATGCTTCGCAAGCATCGTACTGCTTTTGAAAGTTTGAAATAGGTGCTCCCAGTAGCCTCAGAAAATGATGCCTTGTTGTCACTCACAATTAACCTCAAGTCTTCCAAGACTTGGCGGAACTTAAGATAAATCTCTCTCTGCTTGTCCGGCTCCTCACATAGCGCCTTTGAAGACAACTCGACAATTTCATCGGACAGCTTAGAGACGCCTTGTTTTGCTCTCGTGATGTTGGTAACGAACGGGCGGGTAGAAAATCTACTCTTTCCTTCATTCAAATAAAGCTTGTAGGCTTCAAGACTCCTTTGAACGCAATCGAAGACAGTATCCATAGTTTTCAAATCTGATGAGAAAATAAAAAAATCATCGACATATCTGCGGATGGCATAGTCGCGCTCCGAGACCAGCCCGTCAGCCGCCAAACTATCTCTGATGTTTATATCAATCTTTTGAAATATAATTTCTGCAAATATTCTGGAAACTTCCGGCCCAACAACAATGCCGTTTGTTTCATTGTAATTTGACCTTTGCATTAGCGTATCAAAACGACCCTCAAAGGTGTATTTATTTGCATGATTCTTTGAATATCTTTTATCCTTCACGGCCCAGGTTATCGAATGCGTATAGATATTGAAGAAGCATTTGGTTACATCAATTGATCGCATCATGGAAAAACGACTCTCAAGTCTAACAAGCTCGTTGGAGTTGTAGAACTTATCCAGCAAGTTATATTTTCTAACCGAAAAATAAGAAGCTGCAAAACTCAGATCAAGCTTTCCATCTCTTGGCGCAACGTGAGGCACGCCAATCTTTTTAACGTCACCAAGTTTCTTAAGCTCACTCTTCGCTATCGGCGAGAGAACTTCGTAAGGGGCGCGCAGGCTATTAGGACTCTCCGAGCATTCTTGAAGTATGGTTTCCGCATATTCGTGCATAAAGTCCGAAATATGAAGCTGTTGAAGAGGATGAACAATACTGATTTTGTTCGGGCTGCGATCACCGCGACGAACAGGGTACGTAAAAGGAATAGTGTACTCCCCTTCCTTCAATCGCTTTCTGTACTTTGAATCGATAAATTGCCTAACCTGATCTGAGATCTCGTTTTTCCTAGCCTCAGAAACATAAAGGAATTCATTTGAGTAGTTCACAGGCACTTCATACGGAAGTGTCTCGGTCAGCAACGGCCTCAACTTATTCAACTTCGGGTCAAGCATTTCGCCATGCCCTCCTTGCCGCCGATACAGTTTCGCGTTTTAGCCGCAATGTTATTTTTTGAGTGAACCCCTTATAAAATGACACCCCCTTCAGGTTGCTTTTTTGAGCTGAAGAAAGATGGGCGTCTACTTCCGCACGAAACTCACTATTGGCTCCCCATATAAGAGAATTCATAAAGCCATCCAGTGACTTAAGCTCACCGGGATCAACGCGCTTCCTCTCTGGTCCATGCTTGCCGTGTTCATACACACCACAGACTCTGTAATTGTAGTAGATACCGGTCCGAACCTTAGCTTTTCTTTGCCCATGGGTGTGCCTGCTTTTCCGCACCTGATAATTACTTGTCAGCACCTTTATTCTATCAACGAATAGATTTCCGCGCTTCTCTTTCCGAAGGGCCTTTAAGGACAAGATGATTCGTGTTTTTCTCTCAGAGATTTTGTTATCGGAAATGCTGACCATAACACGCCTCGATTTCCTAGTCTTGATTCCATGCTGGCAAGTAAACTTATAACCAAGATAACTAAAGATAGCTGGTTCTTCATTGCAGGGATTGTCTTGAGTGTCTGTACGGCAATTCAAAGGCACAATCTTAGTTTTATTTCTCCTAAGTTCGAACTCAGGCTCAAGCAAATTATTCACATACTCCAGAACCGAATTGGGCTCTGACATCGAAAAGATCAGAATATCGTCAGCAAAACGGAAATATCTGTAGACCTGTGGATGGGATTTTATACTACTGTCAATATCTCGGAGCCGAATTTCGGCAAACGTGGAACTTAAGCCCAGCCCGCGAGGCACTCCTGCAACCTTTGGATTTAGTAGGCGGCTGTCTTCCAGATTTTTTATAACCGTTCGAACATGTGGATGGAGCTTTGTAGATCGATAGATCTCATCCATTATGGGACCCGGCTTTAGACATTCGAAAAAGGAAGCAATATCGCACCTAATGACATGAGATGGCGCAGCATCAAATAGACTTTCCAGTACACCACGAACGATAGCGTTTCTATTCGGTGGTCGAATTCCATAGCTCTGATTGAGGCTTCGGGATGTTGCTCGGAGGGCCAGAACGCCTAAGTACTCTTGTAACTGAAACAACCTTCGCCCTCGATTTATCGGAGTTTCTTTGTGAGGAAAATCGAGAGTCGCGTCCTCAAGCTTCTGATAGACTGTCTCGAAAATTGTTTCTTTATCCTTCTCGAGATCGATGCCGTACCTGGACGAGTCTCCTACTCTGATGCAACCTTCCAGGGCCGTTTTTCGATAAGGTGAAATTTGCATCTAGATGTACGCCCTCTCCAGCCTAATGTAGTGCATCGCGAGGTCAGTCTGCACTTGCAGAGTCAATGACACAATGCCGAGAATGAAGATTGCGTCCTATACGCAACCCAGCTGCCCTAATTCATTGGGAAATTGTTCGCCATTTAGGATTCGAAGCGACGACCGACTGATTAAGTGTTTTATTGCCTTGAGCACTCGCTCATCTGGGCGTCATTTATTTTACACCGGAAACACCGCCATCCCCGCTTCCCGCCCTTCATTACTCTCTTGCGTAGCACTGGCGTAGCACCGTGTTTAGCGCATAGCAAAAAGCCCCGCGTTGAGCGGGGCGTAAGCGTCTGTTCTTATGGTATTTTTATGGTTGCGGGGGTAGGATTTGAACCTACGACCTTCAGGTTATGAGCCTGACGAGCTACCGGGCTGCTCTACCCCGCGCTGATTGCATCGCGATTTATTGCGGTGCTTTTGTTTTATCGTTTAGAGAGGATACCGTTTCTTTCCAGGTCTGGCGGTGACCTACTCTCCCACGTCTTGAGACGCAGTACCATCGGCGCTACGGCACTTAACGGCCGAGTTCGGAATGGGATCGGGTGTTTTGCTCGCGCTAGGGCCACCAGACCGGGAAAGAAACGATCAGCGTTTTCCCTTTTTTGGGAAGATGTTGTCCAAGGATGCTTTTGGGAGAAGCGATTGTGGAACAATCTGTCTTCTTCCGGATCAAATCAAGCCTATCGAGCCATTAGTACCGGTCAACTGAACGCATTGCTGCGCTTACATCTCCGGCCTATCGACGTGGTGGTCTTCCACGGCTCTCAAGGGAGACCTTGTTTTGAGGGGGGCTTCCCGCTTAGATGCCTTCAGCGGTTATCCTGTCCGTTCATAGCTACCCAGCACTGCCGTTGGCACGACAACTGGTCCACCAGTGGAACGTTCACCCCGGTCCTCTCGTACTAGGGGCAACTCCTCTCAAGTCTCCAACACCCACGGCAGATAGGGACCGAACTGTCTCACGACGTTCTAAACCCAGCTCACGTACCTCTTTAAATGGCGAACAGCCATACCCTTGGGACCTGCTCCAGCCCCAGGATGAGATGAGCCGACATCGAGGTGCCAAACGATGCCGTCGATATGGACTCTTGGGCATCATCAGCCTGTTATCCCCAGCGTACCTTTTATCCGTTGAGCGATGGCCCTTCCACTCGGGACCACCGGATCACTATGGCCGTCTTTCGACTCTGCTCGACTTGTCAGTCTTGCAGTCAGGCTGGCTTCTGCCATTGCACTCAACGAGCGATTTCCGACCGCTCTGAGCCAACCTTCGCGCGCCTCCGTTACTGTTTGGGAGGCGACCGCCCCAGTCAAACTACCCGCCACGCAAGGTCCCGGATCCGGGTAACGGACCGCGGTTAGACATCAAGAGTGCGAAGGGCGGTATCTCAAGGATGGCTCCACGGAAACTAGCGTTCCCGCTTCAAAGCCTACCGCCTATCCTGCACATCGCAATCCTGATGCCAGTGCGAAGCTGTAGTAAAGGTGCATGGGGTCTTTCCGTCTAACCGCGGGAAGTCTGCATCTTCACAGACAATTCAATTTCGCTGAGTCCACATTTGAGACAGCGGGGAAGTCGTTACGCCATTCGTGCAGGTCGGAACTTACCCGACAAGGAATTTCGCTACCTTAGGACCGTTATAGTTACGGCCGCCGTTTACCGGGGCTTCAATTCAAGGCTTGCACCTCTCCTTTTAACCTTCCGGCACCGGGCAGGCGTCAGACCCTATACGTCGCCTTACGGCTTCGCAGAGCCCTGTGTTTTTAGTAAACAGTCGCCACCCCCTGGTTTGTGCCCCCGGCCCATAGTTGCCTACGAACCGGGCCTCCTTCTCGCGAACTTACGGAGGTATTTTGCCGAGTTCCTTAAATGTGGTTCTCTCAAGCGCCTTGGTATTCTCTACCAGTCCACCTGTGTCGGTTTCGGGTACGGTCTTATGGAGGGCTATTTCCAGGAACCACTCAGCGGCCCGATCAATCCGATAAGATCGAACAACCTCTGTGATCCGTCACCATCTCCTGGCCCAGGAATATTAACCTGGTTCCCATCGACTACGCCTTTCGGCCTCGCCTTAGGGGCCGGCTTACCCTGCTCAGATTAGCTTTAAGCAGGAACCCTTGGACTTTCGGCGACAGGGTCTCTCACCCTGTTTGTCGCTACTCATGTCAACATTCTCACTTCTGATCACTCCACCGGTTGCCTCACGGCCCGGCTTCACAGTCAGAACATTGCCTCCGTTGCCCCGAAGGGCAAAAGAGGCAGCGTTCTATATCACAGAACGCTCCGCTACCACGCACGTAAACGTGCATCCAAAGCTTCGGCTCGTGGCTTGAGCCCCGTTACATCTTCGCCGCAAGACCTCTTGATTAGACCAGTGAGCTGTTACGCTATCTTTAAAGGATGGCTGCTTCTAAGCCAACCTCCTGGTTGTTTTGGAAGTCTCACATGCTTTCCCACTTAGCCACGAATTGGGGGCCTTAGCTGTTGGTCAGGGTTGTTTCCCTCTCCACGACGGACGTTAGCACCCGCCGTGTGTCTGCCGATCAGTTCTTCCCGGTATTCGGAGTTTGCTTAGACTCAGTAAGGCTGTGGGCCCCCATCATCCATGCAGTGCTCTACCCCCGGGAGAATACAATCGACGCGCTACCTAAATAGCTTTCGCGGAGAACCAGCTATCTCCGAGTTTGATTGGCCTTTCACCCCTAGGCACAAGTCATCCCGACCTTTTTCAACAGGTGTGGGTTCGGCCCTCCAGTACGTGTTACCGTACCTTCAGCCTGCTCATGCCTAGATCACTCGGTTTCGGGTCTGATCCGTCTGACTAAGTCGCTCATTTAAAACTCGCTTTCGCTGCGCCTACACCTAACGGCTTAAGCTTGCCAGACAGACCA